>NZ_JAMYRB010000005.1:0-395123 GCF_040321165.1 Mesorhizobium sp. M0500 | reverse complement strand
CCCGCGGGGGCGCCTCGGGGGGGGGGGCGTATATCACCCGGCGGCGGCGGGCGCCGGGGCCTATCGCCATGGCTACGGCCACCGGCCGCACGCTGAAGGCCGCGATCGAGCAACTGCCGCCGATGGAATGCCCGCAGCACAAAGTGGTGTCGCTGACCGGCAACATCTCGCCGGACGGCTCGGCGGCCTTCTACAACGTCATCTTCACCATGGCCGACAGGGTCAAGGCGCGTTCGTTTCCGATGCCTTTGCCGGTCATCGCTTCCTCGCCCGAGGAGCGCGAGATGCTGCTCAGCCAGCCGATGATCCAGCCGACGCTGGCGCTTGCGGCCGAGGCCGACGTCACCTTTGTCGGCATCGGCGATCTCGGCCCGAAAGCGCCGCTTTACGAAGACGGCTTCATTTCGGAGGGCGAATTAAAGGCGCTGCAGAAGGCCGGCGGCGTCGCCGAGATCGTCGGCTGGGTATTCGATCGTGACGGCCGCATGATCGAGGGCATCACCAATGATCGGGTGTCGTCGGCGCCGCTGCCGTCGCGCGAAAAGTCGCTGGTGATCGCGCTTGCCATGGGCGACCGCAAGCTGCCGGGCATCTTCGCCGCCGTCAACCGGCGGTTGGTCAACGGCCTCATCACCGATGAGCGGACCGCCGCCGCCTTGCTGGCGGGCGCATGATCTCCGAGCCGCTGGCGGTCGGAAACGATCATGTGAAATCGAAACGCATCTGAATCCCCGATAAAACGAGCGTCACTACTGGTGCCGGCCGCAAGGATCGTTGCCGTCGAGAAAGCCCATGTCGCGCTGCAGATGCGGCGGCAGCTCCCGGACGTCGAGATAGGCCCGTTTCCGCGCCGCGTGCCTTGCCAATCCCCGCGCCAACCGTGAAAACCAGCCATGGGCTGGAGCAAGAAGCAGCTTTTCCTGTATTGTGGTCATGATCGTCAGCCTTCGCTATCCCTAGGCGTAATTGATCTTCAATACGGAATATCGGTAGGACCGGCCGGTGCCGCCAATCAAACGTCGATCACTGCCCATAAGGAGGGCTTATGCCGGAGCTCAATTCACGACAGCTGGTTTCGCAGCTTCCTCCGCTTCAGGCGATCCGGGTGTTCGAGGCGGTGGCGCGGCATCTCTCGTTCACCAAGGCCGCCCAGGAGCTTGGCATGACGCAGGCGGCGGCAAGCTATCAGATCAAGCTTCTGGAGGAGCGCATCGGCGCGCCCCTGTTCTTGCGCCAGCCAAAACAGATCGTGCTGACCGAACCCGGCCAGCGCCTGGCGCCCGCGGTCAGCGAGGCGTTCGCGCTGTTGAGCGGCGCCTATGCCGCCGCGCGCACCGGCGCCGACGGCTTGCTTTGCGTTTCGACGCTGCTGACATTTGCCTCCAATTGGCTGGCGCAGCATCTCGGTTCGTTCCAGGTCGCGCATCCGTCGCTGGCGGTGCGCGTCGATACTTCGAACAGGGTTGTCGACTTTGCCAGAGAGGATATCGACATCGCCATCCGCTCCGGCGGTGGCAACTGGCCGGGCGTCGAGACCCATATGCTTTTCAGGGCCGATTTCACGCCGGTCCTTAGTCCAAAGCTCGCGGCAAGCATCGGCGGAGTCAAGGAGCCGGCCGACCTGCTGCGGCTGCCGATCCTCGACCCGGGTGACATCTGGTGGCGGGACTGGTTTGCCGCCGCCGGCCTGCCGGTCGAGGATCTGGCCAGGCGTCCCGGCACCAGCATGGGCGCGCAGGCCTACGAGGCCAATGCCGCGATTGCCGGCCACGGCGTGGCGATCGTTACCAAGGCGCTGTTCAAGACCGAACTTGCCGACGGCCGCCTGATCCAGCCCTTTGATCTGGTCGGTGACGACGGCCACGCCTATTGGCTGGTCTATCCGACGGCACGACGCAACGTGCCGAAGATCCGCGCCTTCCGCGATTGGATCCTGAGTGAAATCGCTTGCCAGTAGGCTGAATCCCAGCAAGCCCGATAGCAAAGCGCCGGGCCCAATCAGCCCGGCCGAATCCTTCGTCAGACATGCCGCAAACGTCCCAGGCTTGCCGCTGCACAAGACCCGGCGTGCTGCGCTGCAGCAACGAATCCGTCTTGACATAATTCATCGCAAGTGAGTAATTGCTCACAGCCAAGGCAAATGCTCATCTTGGTTTATGGGAGGAATTTTGATGAAACTTCGCACGTTCACCCTAGGCCTGTTCTCGGCCAGCGCGCTCGCTTTCGCCGCGCATGCCGAATCCATCACCATCGCCACGGTCAACAATGGCGATATGGTCCGCATGCAGAAGCTGACCGACGACTTCACCGCCAAGAATCCCGACGTCCAGCTGCAGTGGGTCACGCTCGAGGAAAACGTTCTGCGCGAGCGCGTCACCACCGACATCGCCACCAAGGGTGGCCAGTACGACGTGATGACTATCGGCACCTATGAAGTGCCGATCTGGGCCAAGCAGAACTGGCTTTTGCCGCTCGACAAACTCGGCGACGATTACGACGTCAAGGACATCATCCCGGCCATAGCCGGCGGCCTGTCGGTCGACGGCAAGCTCTACGCAGCCCCGTTCTACGGCGAAAGCTCCTTCGTCATGTACCGCAAGGACCTGATGGAAAAGGCCGGGCTCAAGATGCCCGATGCACCGACCTGGGACTTCATCAAGCAGGCCGCCGACAAGATGACCGACCGCGCCAACGGCGTGAACGGCGTCTGCCTGCGCGGCAAGGCCGGCTGGGGCGAGAACATGGCCTTCCTGACCGCCATGTCGAACTCGTTCGGCGCGCGCTGGTTCGACGAGAACTGGAAGCCGCAATTCGACCAGCCCGAATGGAAGAACACGCTGCAGTTCTATGTCGACCTGATGAAGGCCGACGGCCCCGAGGGCGCGTCGTCCAACGGCTTCAACGAAAACCTGGCGCTGTTCCAGCAGGGCAAATGCGGCATGTGGATCGACGCTACCGTCGCTGCCTCCTTCGTTTCCGACCCGAAGAACTCCACCGTCGCCGACAAGGTCGGCTATGCGCTGGCGCCGGACAATGGCCTCGGCAAGCGCGGCAATTGGCTGTGGGCATGGTCGCTAGCCATCCCCGCCGGCACGCAGAAGGCCGACGCCGCTCAAAAGTTCGTAGCCTGGGCAACCAGCAAGCACTATGCCGAGCTCGTCGCCTCGAAGGAAGGCTGGGCCAACGTTCCGCCGGGAACGCGCTCGTCGCTCTATGCCAATCCCGAATACCAGAAGGCAGCACCTTTCGCCAAGATGACGCTGGACTCGATCAACTCCGCCGATCCGACGCACCCGACCGTCAAGCCGGTGCCTTATGTCGGCGTCCAGTTCGTCGCCATTCCTGAGTTCCAGGGTCTCGGCACCACCGTCGGCCAGCTCTTCTCGGCGGCACTTGCCGGCCAGTCGAGCGTCGACGATGCCTTGAAGCAGGCGCAGGACGCCGCCACCGCGACGATGACCGAGGGCGGTTACATCAAGTAAGCTCCTCCGGGTGCCGGTTGCCAATGGCGACCGGCAACGGCCGCCCGAATCCCAGTTCGGGCGGCCAGCTTTCACACCGCTGAAAAACTTGGCCGACCTCGAAGGGTGACCGTCATGGCTACTCAGCAGACCCGTTCGCTTGCCCGTTTCATGATGGCGCCATCCGTGGTGCTGCTGCTGGTCTGGATGATTGTGCCGCTGGCATTCACGCTGTGGTTTTCCTTCCAGCAATACAACCCGCTCAATCCGATGCGCGACGGCTTCGTCGGGTTTTCGAACTACGCGCTGTTCTATTCCAACCCGGCATTCCTGCAGTCGATCCTCAACACGCTCACCATCGTCGTCAGCGTGCTTTTGATCACGGTGATCGGCGGTATTCTGCTCGCCCTTCTGCTCGATCAGCCGATGTGGGGACAGGGCATCGTCCGCATCCTTGTCATCTCGCCGTTCTTCGTCATGCCACCGGTGGCAGCACTGGTCTGGAAGAACATGATCATGCATCCGCAGTACGGGGTTTTCGCCGATATTGCGCGCTTCTTCGGCGGGCAGCCGATCGATTGGTTCGGGCAGCATCCGCTCCTGGCGATCATCATCATCGTTGCCTGGCAATGGCTGCCGTTTGCTACGCTGATCCTGTTGACCGCGCTTCAGTCGCTCGACGGCGAGCAGAAGGAAGCCGCCGAAATGGACGGCGCCGGCTTCATCAGCCGCTTCATCTATTTGACGCTGCCTCATATGTCGCGCGCCATAACCGTCGTCATCCTGATCCAGACGATCTTCCTGCTGTCGGTCTATGCCGAGATCCTCGTCACCACCAATGGCGGCCCGGGTTACGCCTCCACCAACCTGCCCTTCCTCGTCTATCAGAAGGCATTGCTGGAGTTCAAAATCGGCCAGGCGTCCGCCGGCGGTATCATTGCCGTCATTCTCGCCAACATCGTTGCCTTCTTCGCCATGCGCGCTGTCGGCAAGAACCTGGATAAATAAGGGAGGATAAGATGGCACGTGCGCTGAACCACCCCCACTCCGTCCCGCTGCGCGGGACACCTCTCCCCCTGCCCGGGGTAGAGGAAAGGCCTGCATCGAAACCGCGCCCTTCCTCCACCCCCTCGATCGGGGGAGAGGTGGGTTGCGCAGCAAACCGGAGTGGGGGTCGACCCTGCCGCCAACATCGCCGATAGGGAGGACCTGACCATGGCACGTGCAGTCACCACCCAGCACAAGACGATTGCTACCGCGGCCGCCTGGATCGTCGCGCTGCTGATCTTCTTCCCGATCCTCTATACGATCATCACTTCGTTCAAGTCGGAGCAGGAGGCTATCCAGGGCTTCAACCTGTTCCCGTCGGGAACCACGGAGAGCTATTCCGAGGTCCAGGCGCAGAACGGCTATTTCAAATTCTTCCTGAACTCGGTGTTCCTGTCGGTCGGCTCGACCATCCTGGCTCTGCTCGTCGCCATACCGGCGGCATGGTCGATGGCGTTTTCGCCGGGCAAACGCACCAAGGACATCCTGATGTGGATGCTTTCCACCAAGATGATGCCGGCCGTCGCCGTGCTGTTTCCGATCTATCTGATCTTCCGCGATACCGGTCTGCTCGACAGCCGCATCGGCCTGATGGTCATGCTGATGCTGATCAACCTGCCGATCGTGGTCTGGATGCTTTACACCTATTTTCGCGAGATCCCGGGCGAGATCCTGGAAGCGGCGCGCATGGACGGCGCATCGCTCTGGAACGAGATCATCTATGTGCTGACGCCGATGGCGGTCCCCGGCATCGCCTCGACCATGCTGCTCAACATCATTCTCGCCTGGAACGAGGCGTTCTGGACGATCCGGCTGACCACCACCGAGGCCGCGCCGCTCACCGCTTTCATCAGCTCCTTCTCCAGCCCGCAGGGGCTGTTCTGGGCCAAGCTTTCGGCCGCCTCGACGCTGGCGATCGCACCGATACTGATCATGGGCTGGTTCAGCCAGAAGCAGCTGGTCCGAGGCCTGACATTCGGTGCGGTAAAGTAGCGGGCATCGCCTGACGCAAAACGAAAAGATAGCCCTTCGGGGGAGGAAACCATGGGAAACATCACGCTCAAGAACGTCTCCAAATCCTTCGGGGCGACGTCCATCATCCCCGGCCTCGATCTCGTCATCGAGGACGGAGAGTTCGTCGTCTTCGTCGGCCCGTCGGGCTGCGGCAAATCCACCCTGTTGCGTCTGATCGCCGGTCTCGAGGATACCAGCGGCGGCACCATCATCATCGATGGTCGCGACGTCACCGGCGAGGCGCCGGCCAAGCGCAAGCTGGCTATGGTGTTCCAGTCCTATGCGCTCTACCCGCACATGACGGTGGCCAAGAACATCGCCTTCCCGCTGAAGATGGCGGGCGAGGACCAGGCGACCATCGACAAGAAGGTGAAGGACGCCGCGCGGATCCTGAACCTCACCAACTACCTCGACCGCCGCCCCGGCCAGCTCTCCGGCGGCCAACGGCAGCGCGTCGCCATCGGCCGCGCCATCGTGCGCCAGCCGTCGGCCTTCCTGTTCGACGAGCCTTTGTCCAATCTCGACGCGGCGCTGCGCGGCACCATGCGGCTGGAGATCAGCGAGCTGCATCACCAGCTCAAGACAACCATGGTCTACGTCACCCACGACCAGATCGAGGCGATGACCATGGCCGACAAGATCGTCGTGCTCAATGCCGGCAATATCGAGCAGGTCGGCTCGCCGATGGAGCTCTATAAGACGCCGAAGAACCTGTTCGTCGCCGGCTTCATAGGTTCGCCGAAGATGAACCTGATCGAAGGCGCGCCGGCCGCCAAATATGGCGCCAAGACGGTCGGCATCCGCCCGGAGCATATGAACATTTCGAAGACGTCAGGCGACTGGAAGGCGACGGTCGGGGTTGCCGAGCATCTCGGCTCCGACACGTTTTTGCACGTCCAGGCGGATGGTGTCGGGCAGCTGACGGTGCGTGCCGACGGCGAGTTGGCCGCCCATCACGGCGACACGATCTACCTGACGCCGGAAAAGGCCAAGCTGCATCGTTTCGGCGCCGACGGGAAGGCGATGCTGCAATGAGGCTCCGGGGTAAATCGGCGCTGATTACCGGATCGGCGCGCGGCATCGGCAGGGCGTTTGCCGAAGCCTACATGCGCGAAGGGGCGACGGTCGCGATTGGCGACATCAATCTCGAAGCCGCCGAGAAGACGGCTTCGGAAATCGGCCGCAACGCCTACGCGGTAAAGCTCGACGTCACCGATCTCGCGTCTATCGATGAGGCCGTCAAGGCAGTCGAAGCCAGGGCCGGCGGCCTGGATATCTTGATCAACAACGCTGCTTTGTTCGACCTGGCGCCGATCGTCGAGATCACCAAGACAAGCTACGACAAATTGTTTTCGGTCAACGTCGCCGGCACGCTGTTTACGTTGCAGGCCGCCGCCCGTTCGATGATTGCCCGGGGCAAGGGCGGCAAGATCATCAACATGGCAAGCCAGGCCGGGCGCCGCGGCGAGGCGCTGGTCACCGTCTACTGCGCCACCAAGGCGGCGGTCATCTCGCTCACCCAGTCGGCAGGGCTCGACCTGATCAAACACCGCATCAACGTCAATGCCATCGCCCCGGGTGTCGTCGACGGCGAGCATTGGGACCATGTCGATGCCTTGTTCGCCAAGTTCGAGAACCGGCCGAGGGGCGAGAAGAAGAGGCTGGTCGGCGAAGCCGTGCCTTATGGCCGCATGGGCACGGCGCAAGACCTCACCGGCATGGCGGTGTTCCTGGCCAGCGATGAGGCCGAGTACATCGTCGCCCAGACCTACAATGTCGATGGCGGCCAGTGGATGAGTTGAGGGGGCGAAGGCGCTCTTCCCCCCGTCTCCTCCACGGGGGGAAGAGCCGTCCCGCTAAAGGGTAAAAGCAGATGACCGTGAAACTCTCTTCTTCCATCCTCGCCAAGCTGCCGCCCAAGGTCGCCGGCCCGAAATATGATCGCGCCGCGCTCAAGGCCGGCATCGTGCATTTCGGCGTCGGCAATTTCCATCGCTCGCACCAGGCCGTCTATCTCGACGACCTGTTCAATTCGGGTGTCGGCCACGACTGGGCCATTGTTGGCGCCGGCGTCTTCGAGGGCGAGAAGGTCGGCCGCGGCAAGTTGCAGGAGCAGGACTGGCTGACCACCGTGGTCGAGCAGGACAGCGGCCATATGAGCGCGCGCGTCACCGGCGTCATGATCGACTTCCTGGTGCCGGGCGATGCGGCCGCAATCGTCGAGCGGCTTGCCGATCCGGCGATCAAGATCGTCTCCCTGACCATTACCGAGGGCGGCTATTTCATCGATCCGGCATCCGGCGTCTTCAATCCGACACATCCCGACATCGTTGCCGACGCTGAGCCGGGGGCGACGCCGAAGACCGTCTTCGGCCTCGTCCTCGCCGGGCTGCTGCGCCGCCGCGCCGACGGTATCGTGCCCTTCACAATCATGTCCTGCGACAACATCCCCCATAACGGCCACGTCACCTCAGATGGCGTCATCGGCCTTGCGCGGCTGATCGACGAAGGTTTGGCAAACTGGGTGAGCGAGAACGTTGCCTTTCCCAATGGCATGGTCGACCGCATCACGCCGGCCACCACCGACCGCGAGCGCGGCATTCTCTCCAGCGAGTTCGGCCTCGACGACAATTGGCCGGTGTTTTGCGAACCGTTCAAGCAATGGGTGCTGGAGGACCGTTTCACCGACGGCCGCCCGCCGCTGGAAAAGGTCGGCGTGCAGTTCGTCAGCGACGTCGCGCCCTATGAGCTGATGAAGATCCGCATCCTCAATGGCGGCCATGCGACCATCGCCTATCCGGCCGGGCTGATGGACATCCATTTCGTCCATGAGGCGATGCAGGAGCCGCTGGTACGCGGCTTCCTCGACAAGCTCGAGCATGACGAAATCATCCCGACCGTGCCGCCGGTTCCGGACACCGACCTCGAAGATTACTACCAGCTCATCGAGCACCGCTTCTCCAATCCGAAGATCGGCGACACCATACGCCGGCTTTGCCTCGACGGCTCCAACCGCCAGCCGAAATTCATCATTCCGACCATCGCCGACCGGCTGAAGGCTGGCAAAAGTGTCACCGGCCTTGCACTGGAATCGGCGCTCTGGTGTCGCTACTGCTTCGGCACGACGGATTCCGGTGCCGTCACCGAGCCCAACGACCCGAACTGGGGCCGGTTGCAGGCGACGGCCAAGGCGGCCAGGGACATGCCTGCCGCCTGGCTTGCCATGGAGGACATCTATGGCGATGTCGGCCGCTCGCCGCCGTTCGCTGAAGCCTTCGGCCAAGCGCTGAGACTGCTGTGGGCGGACGGCGCGCGCGCGACACTGACGCGCTATCTCGCCGGCGACCTCTGAAGCCGATCCAGCGCGATGACGCCTGAACTGGTCATTTTCGACTGTGACGGCGTGCTGGTGGACAGTGAGATGCTGTCCGTCTCGGCATTGCTGGAGATGATCGCGCTTGCCGGCGGCAACGTCAGCGAGGACATTGCCTACGAGCACTTCCTCGGCAAGAGCATGAAGAGCGTCCGCGAAATCCTCGCAAGCGACTTCGGGCTCGATCTCACCGACCAGCATCTGACCGAGATGCGCTCCGAACTGATGCGCAGATTCCGCGAGGAGCTGAAACCGATGCCAGGTATCGCACAGGTCCTGCCGAGGCTCGGCGTACCGTGCTGCGTCGCCTCCTCCGGCACCCTGGAACGCATCCGCTATGCGCTCGACGTCACCGGGTTGCTTGGGCTGCTGGAGCCGCATTTGTTCAGCGCCGCCATGGTGGCGCGGGGCAAACCGGCGCCCGATCTCTTTCTCCATGCAGCAGATAAAATGAGAGCGGCCCCGCGAAACTGCCTCGTCGTCGAGGACAGCCCGGCCGGCATCGAAGCGGCGCGGGCGGCCGGCATGCGCGTCCTTGCCTTCACCGGCGGCTCGCACACCGGCAACCCGGCATTGAAAGCGCGGCTTGCGTCGAGTGAGCCGGACTTTATATTCGCTGACATGCTGCAATTGCCCGATCTGATTGCAGGCCTGGGAGCGAGAGCAAGAACACCTTGACCAACAGTTTCGTTTGCGCGGTCGATGTCGGCACCGGAAGCGCTCGTGCCGGCATTCTCGACACCGGTGGCGCCTTGCTCGGCCGCGCCGAGCACCCGATCGCCATGCAACAGCCGAAGGCCGACCATGCCGAGCACGATTCGCAGGATATATGGTCGGCGGTGTGCATGGCCGTCCGCGCTGCCCGCGAAAAGGCGGGCGTGCGGGCCGAGGATATCGTCGGCATCTCCTTTGATGCCACCTGCTCGCTGGTGGTGCGAGACCGGCATGGCGGCCAGCTCAGCGTGTCCGTCACTGGTGAAAGGCGCTGGGACACCATTGTCTGGCTCGACCATCGCGCAATTGCCGAGGCCGACGAATGCACTGAAAGCGGCCACGCTGTGCTCGACTATATCGGCGGCGTCATGTCGCCGGAAATGGAGACGCCGAAGCTGATGTGGCTGAAGCGCAACCTGCCCGGAACATGGAACGAAGCCGGCTATCTATTCGACCTCACCGACTTCCTCACCTGGAAGGCAAGCGGCTCGCTCTCCCGTTCACAATGCACGCTGACCGCCAAATGGACCTATCTAGCCCATGAAGCGACCGGCTGGCGGCGCGACTTCTTCGAAGCCGTCGGGCTCGGCGATATCTTTGAGCACGGCAACCTGCCGGAAAAGGCAAGCCCGGTCGGTGCCGATATCGGCCCGCTCGGCGCGCAAGCCGCGACGGAGCTTGGCCTCACCGAAAAATGCCGGGTCGGCGCCGGCGTCATCGATGCCTATGCCGGCGCGCTTGGCGTGCTCGGCGGTTTCGCCGGTGACGCGACGAACATCGGCCGCCATCTGGCCCTGATTGCCGGTACGTCGAGTTGCGTCATGGCGATGTCGCCCGATCCGCAGCCTTTCGCCGGTGTCTGGGGCCCATATTATGGCGCAGCCCTTCCCGGCCTGTGGCTGTCGGAAGGTGGCCAGTCGGCCACCGGCGCGCTGCTCGACCACATCATCCGCTGGCATGGCGCCGGCGGCGAGCCGGATGCCGCCATGCATGCCAGGATTGCCCACCGCGTCGCCGAGTTGCGTGCCGCCGAGGGCGAAAACCTCGCCGCAAGGCTGCACGTACTGCCCGATTTTCACGGCAACCGCTCGCCGCTCGCCGACCCGCATGCCGTCGGCGTCATCAGCGGGCTGACGCTGGATGCCTCCTTCGACAGTCTGTGCAAGCTCTACTGGCGCACCGCCGTCAGCATCGCGCTTGGCGTCCGTCATGTGCTGGAAGCGCTGAACGAGAACGGCTATCTGATCGACACGCTGCACGTCACCGGCGGCCACACCAAGAACCCGCTGTTGATGGAGCTCTATGCCGATGCAACCGGCTGCACGGTGGTCGAGCCGCTGGCGGACGAGGCGGTGCTGCTCGGCACCGGCATGATTGCCGCCACCGCGGCCAGGCTTTTTCCCGATTTGAACGCTGCCTGCGTCGCCATGCAACAGGGCGGCAGGACGCGAGAGCCCAATCCGGCTGCCGCCGGCCGGTTCGATCGCGACTACCGCGTGTTTCTCGAAATGCACAGGCAAAGGCAGGCGCTGGACGCGATCCGATAAATCGGGATCGGTTGCTATCTCTGGTTCCAGCGCCGGATGACCGGCTCGTCAAGGTCGTGCTCATAACCGAGCACGCTTATGCTGGCGGTATCCAGCACGAAAAACGCGCCGGCTTGCGGCGGCAGGCCGAGCCAGCGTGCGGCCAGCACCCTAAGGAAATGCGAGCTTGAGAAGACCAGGACATTGCTGCCGACCTCGCGCAACTGGCTGACGATCCGGTCCGCCCTCGAGCCGACATCCGTGGCGGACTCGCCGCTCGGGCAGCCGTCGCGAAAGAGACGCCAGCCGGGGCGCTCGGCGAGGATTTGCTTGGTGGTCAATCCCTCATAGGCACCATAATCCCACTCCGCCAGATCGTCCTTCTTCACGCCTGACGAGCCGAAGCCGGCCAGCGCACAGGTGTTGAAGGCGCGCTGCGACGGGCTCGACCACACCGCCGAGAAGGACAGGCCCTTGAGCCGCTCAGCGATCCGCCTTGCCGCTTCCTCGCCGGCCGGCGTCAGCGGTATGTCGGTTCGGCCGGTATGTTTTCCGGACGCACTCCATTCCGTCTCGCCATGCCGAACCAGATAGATTTCGGGAAACGCGCTCATCAGGCTGCCTTTCAAATGGATTCTGCCGCGACCATAGCGGCTTCCATAGCCTCTCCAATAGCCTGCATTGAACCGACTGGCTTAACCCTTCCGCAAGTCAGCCTCTTGCCACCGGTGCCCATTTGATAGACAAACCCGTCGTAATGCGGAATCCGGCCGATCTTGGCCATTTTCCGCGCTGAGACGCGGCTTCCGGCTCTTGCCGACGTGCCGCAATCGGATAGGCGGAAAACTAGAATGTCTGCGATCGAAGCCGACGCTCGCGCGCCGGAAAACCTTTGGCGTCGGGAAATCAGGGCGATGCTGGCGCTCGCCTGGCCGATGGTGCTGACCAATCTCGGCCAGACCGCGATGACCGCTACCGACGTCATGATGATGGGGCGGCTGGGGCCGGACACGCTGGCCAGCGGTGCGCTTGGTGCCAATCTCTACTTCATGCCGCTCATCTTCGGGCTCGGCCTGATGCTGGCGACCTCGCCGATGATGGCGACCGAGCTCGGCCGTCGCCGGCACTCGGTGCGCGACCTGCGCCGCACCGTGCGCCAGGGTCTGTGGCTGGCGATCCTCATTTGCATTCCGATATGGGCCCTTCTCTGGCACGGCGAGAGCGTGTTGCTGGCCATGGGTCAGGAACCGGCGCTGGCGCACCAGGCCGGCATCTATCTGCGCTGGCTCGAATGGGCGGTGCTGCCCTTTTTCGGCTACATCGTCCTGCGCTCGTTCATTTCGGCGCTGGAGCGGCCGGGCTGGGCGCTGATCATCGTCTTCGTTGCCGTCGCCTGCAACGCCTTCTTCAACTGGCTGTTCATGTTCGGCAATCTCGGCATCCAATCGATGGGCATCGCCGGCTCCGGCCTCGCCACCACTCTGTCCAGCACGTTGATGTTCGCCGGCATGGCGGCGGTGGTGATGCTTGAGAAGAAATTCCGGCGCTATCGTCTGTTCGGACGCTTCTGGCGCGCCGATTGGCCGCGCTTCAAGGGCCTGCTGCGGCTCGGCCTGCCGATCGCCGGCCTGCTGGCGTTCGAGGTGACGATCTTCAACGCGGCGGCCTTTCTCATGGGCCTGATCGATGCGGCTTCGCTTGCCGCCCATGCGATCGCCATCCAGATCGCCTCGATCACCTTCATGGTGCCGCTCGGCCTCAACCAGGCGGTGACGGTGCGCGTCGGACTTGCCCACGGCGCCGGCAATCCGGAAGGTGTCTGCCGGGCTGGCTGGACCGCCTATGTCGTCGGTGTCTCCTTCATGGCGCTGATGGGGCTAGTGATGATCCTGTGGCCGCATCTCTTGATCGGCGCCTTCATCGATCTGGGCAATCCGGCTAATGCCGAGGTGGTGGCGCTTGCCGTGTCGTTCCTCGCCTTTGCCGCGCTGTTCCAGGTTTTTGACGGTGCGCAGGCGGTCGCCAGCGGCATGCTGCGCGGCCTGCACGACACCAAGGTGCCGATGATCTATGCCGCGATCGGATATTGGGGCGTCGGGCTGCCGCTCGGCGTGCTGCTGGCCTTCCGTTTCGGCTTCAACGGCGTCGGCATCTGGATCGGCCTGTCGTCGGGACTGGCGGTGGTTGCGGCGCTCTTGCTAGGGCGCTGGCTGCGGCGTGACAGGATCGCGCCGCCGCTGGTATTCGGGCGTTGAATTGCTGGTCGCCCGCTCAGCGGGCCGCCGCCCGCTGCTCGAGCGAACGTGCGTATTGCGTCAGCGGAAAGCACATGACGAAGAAGATCAGCGCTACCAGCCCATAGACTTTGAACGGTTCGAAGGTCGCATTGTTGATCGCGTTGGATGTCCTCACCAGCTCCTCGAAACCGATGATCGACGTCAGCGCGGTCGACTTGATCAGCTGCACCAGAAAGCCGACGGTCGGTGCGCGGGTGATCGAAAACGCCTGAGGCAAGATGATCAGCCGGAGTTCCTGCAGATAGTGCAGGCCGAGGCTGGCGCCGGCGTCCCACTGGCCGCGCGGCAGTGCATCGACGCCGCCGCGCCAGATCTCGGCGAGATAGGCGCTGGCAAAGAAGGTCAGGCCAAGCACCGCCGCGGTCCACGGCTCGATGCGCAGGCCCAGCATCGGCAAGCCGAAGAACATCAGGAAGAGCTGCATCAGCAGCGGCGTGCCCTGGAAAAGCGCGATATAGCCGGAGGCAAACCGGCGCGCCCATTTATTCTTGGCGATCCGGAAGAACAGCACGATCATGCCGACCACGGCCCCGCCGACAAAGGCGGCCAGCGACAAGAGCACCGTCCAGCGCGCCGCCAGCAGCAGGTTGCGCAGAATGTCCCAGAAGGTGAATTCGATCATGACACGCCGGCTCCGAGAAGCCGGCGCCCGCCGCCGACCAGCAGCCGGCGCAGCCCAATCGACAGGATGAGATAGACCATCGTCACGATGAAATAGGTCTCGAAAGCCCGGAACGTGCGCGCCTGCAGCATGTCGGCTTCATAGGTCAGCTCGCGAACGGCGATCTGCGATACCACGGCGGATTCCAGCATCATGATGACGATCTGGCTGGTCAGCGCCGGATAGATTACCTTGAGCGCCTGCGGCAGCACGATCTTGATGAAGACCTGGCGCGGCCTGAGCCCAAGCGCCAGTGCCGCTTCCGTCTGCCCGGGCGGCACCGCGTCGAGCCCGGCGCCAACGATCTCGATCGTATAGGCGGCCATGTTGAGCGTCATCGCCAGCATGGCTGCCAGCACCGGATCGAGCTTGACGCCGATGCTGGGCAGCCCGAAGAAGATGAAGAATAGCTGCACCAGGAACGGCGTGTTGCGGATCACCTCGACATAGACGCCGATCGCCCGCTTGAGCAGGAGCGGACCGTTCCGCCGCCCTGCGGCGCCGAGGATGCTGAGCAACGTTCCCGCCAGCGTGGTGACAGCGATCAACAGGATCGTCGTGGCCGCGCCGCGCGCGATCGCCCCTGTCGCCCCGGCAAGCCAGCCGAAGTCGAGGCTATAGCTCACCGGCCATCAATCCTTGAGATTGGCGGGATCGAGCGGCGTCTTCAGCCAGGCTTTCGAGCTTTCGTCCAGTCTGCCGTCGGCCAGCATCTTGGCAACCGCATCGTTGACCGCTTGTTTGAGGCGGTCTTCCTTCTTGTTGAGGCCGATATGCGAGGGCGAGGTGAGAAGCTGGAATTTCTGCTCCGGCTTCAGTTCCTCCTGCCGGGCGAGCACCTGGGCGCCGACATCGTTGCCGACCACCATCAGTTGGGTCTGACCCGAAATGAAGGCCTGGATGACGGAATTGTAGTTGTCGAAACGGCGGATGTCGGCCGAGGCCGGTGCCGCCTCGGTCAGCGAGGTATCCTCCAGCGTGCCGCGATTGACGGCGATCGACTTGTCGGCGAGGTCTTCCTTGCCTTTGACCGCAAGAGCTGCCGGGCCGATGACGGCGATGTAATAGGGCGCGTAGGCGGCGGCGAAATCGATCACCTGCTCACGCTCCTTGGAATAGCCGACGCTCATCAGCAGGTCGACGCGCTTGTCGGTAAGGTACGGGATGCGGTTCTGGCCGGTCACGCTGACCAGATTGAGCTTGACCTTGAGCTGGTCGGCGATGGATTGCGCCACGTCGATGTCGTAGCCCTTGATGCTCATGTCGGCGCTGGCCGAGGAGAAGGGCGGGAAGTCGGAAAAGATGCCGACATTGATGGCGCCGGCCTTGGCTATGTCGTCGATCGCGTCGGCATTGACGGCCTGCGTCGTGAAAGCAAAACCGGTCGCGCCGAGCATCAGCACGGCGGCGATGGACGATTTGAGTTTCATGTGAAGTGTCATTGTCATTCCCCTGCTGGAAGCTTGTTTGTTTGAGTGCAACCGCCGGCTCCAGCGCGGCGGTCGCCTTTGGATTCTCTAGTGGACCATGATCTTCTCCGAAAACCGGTTCCCACTTTCGGGATCATGGTCGAGCGTGTCAGCCCGCCTTGCCGGTGATTGCCGGGCTGAAGACCATCAGGCTGAGGATCTCGAACAGCACCTGCGCGCCGGCGTGCGCCGTGTTGGTGGTCGCGTCGTACTGCGGTGCCACCTCGACCACGTCGCCGCCGACGATGTTGAGTCCCTTCAGGCCGCGCAGCAGCTCGAGCACTTCGCGCGTCGTCAGCCCGCCGACCTCCGGCGTGCCGGTGCCCGGTGCGAAGGCCGGATCGATGCTGTCGATGTCGAAGGAGACATAGGTCGGGCCGTCGCCGACTATCCTGCGCGCCTTCTCGATAATGGCGGGAATGCCGAGGCCGGTCACCTCTTCGGCATGCACGACGGTCATGCCGGACTCATAAGTGAACTCCCACAGATACTCGGCCGAGCCGCGAATGCCGATCTGGATAGTGCGGCTCGGGTCGAGCACGCCGTCCAGCACCGCGTTGCGGAACGGCCCGCCATGGTGGAACTTGGTCATGTCGAACAGGCCGCTGGTATCGCAGTGCGCGTCGATATGGATCATGCCCACCGGCGCCCTCTTGCCGACAGCCTTCAGGATCGGGTGGCTGATCGAATGGTCGCCGCCGACAGACAAGGGCAGGACGCCGGCGTCGACGATCTGGTTGGTGCGGCGTTCGATGTCGTCATGGCTGGTCTCCAGCCGGTAGCGGCTCTGGAACGGCACGTCGCCGATGTCGGCGACCTTCAGCTCATGCGTCGGCGCGCATTCCAGCACATGGTTGTAGGGGCCGATGCGCTCGATGGCGCGCAGCGCCCTTGGCCCGAAACGGGCGCCCGGCCGGTTGGTGACGCCCAGATCCATCGGCACACCGATCATCGCCACCTGCAGATCGCCGAAATCCGGATTGTCGGCGGCGATTTCACGATAGGGCGCCGCGAGGAAGGTCGGGATGCCGGAATAGGGCGCCAGTCGCGTGCCGGTCTTGGAGAAGATCTTGTCGGCGACACGCTGGAATTTCGGGTCGAACATTTCGCCGCCATGGCTCTCGCCGTATTTGCGGCGCAACGCTTCGAGCTTGCCGCGGTCGTAACCCATGTCGGTCCTCCATGGCTGGTGCGGCGCGCGGACAGCGGCCCCGATAGCCGCAGCCGTCGGCTGCCTGCAGATTTCACGTCGTGATGCAATGCCTAGGCAAAGTGTCCCGTAGCTGCATTGAAAAATCAATTGATATTGTTAGTGTGTTATCTGTGAGAAAATCTCACAGAGCCTAGGGTCCAAATGGCCAAGCGTTTGCCACCGCTCAACCCGCTGCGCGCCTTCGAGGCGACGGCGCGCCACGCCTCGCTGAGCAAGGCGGCGGCTGAGCTCAACGTCACCCACGGCGCCATCAGCCATCAGATCAAGGCGCTCGAGCAATCGTTGGGTGTCAAGCTGTTCGAGCGTGCCGGTCAGCGGGTGAAGCTGACGCCACACGGCGCCGAGTTGCTTCCGGCGGTGTCGACCGCCTTCGACGGCATTGCCGCCGCCACGCAGCGCATGACGAGGCCGGCCAGCACCGGCGTTCTCTCTGTATCCTGCGTGCCGGCGCTACTGTTGCTGTGGATGATCCCGCGGCTGGGCAGCTTCACCTCGCAATATCCGGATATCAGGCTGACGCTGATCCCATCCAATGATGCCAAGGACGTCCGCGCACCGCATATCGATGTCTGCGTGCACTATGGTGACGGCAGCTGGACCGACTGCTGGATGCGCAAATGGTCGGGCCTCGAACTGTTCCCGGTGGTCAGCCCGACGCTGATCAACAACCGCCCGATCCGCACCGTCCGCGACCTCGCCGATCACGTCTTCCTGCATGGCGACGACGGCCGCGAATGGCATACCTGGCTGGCCGCCGCCGACGCGCTGGACCTGGAGCGCGGCCGCCGCCATCATCTCGGCGATGCGCGCATGGCGACCGAGGCGGCTGTCCACGGCCATGGCGTGGCGCTCGGCGATACGGTGACGGCAAGCGGACTGCTCGCCAGGGGCCTGCTTGTCGCCCCGTTCAGTCTTTCCGTGCCGGCCGTCGACGATTTCTACGTCGTCTGCCGCAACGAGATGCGGTCGGCGCCGATCGTGCAATTGTTCATCGACTGGCTGTTTGCCGAGAAAGAGCAGGCCGACCGCCGCGCCGACGCGCCGGTGGCAGGCCGCATCGGCATTCGCCGCAAGCGTCCAGCGCTCAAGGTGGTCGGCGCCAAGACCGCATCCTGAGGCCGAAACTGCCGTAGGCGCCGCTTGCCGCAGCGGCTTCTTTTTGTCGGGCCAGCCCGCAAAGCGGGAGGCGCGTTCAAAAATTCGATGCTAAGAGGCATTTGGAGCAATTCCAGGAAAAGTGCGCAGCGGTTTTCCGTCCGGAATTGCGCTAGACAAAAGCTAGAGCGAGCAGCGAAGGCGCATTGAGCGATGGCAAAGACCGATATAGCGCGGCGCGTCTACAATCACACCTGGAAGCTCGACCCGATCGTCCGCAGCTTGCTCGACACCGATTTCTACAAGCTTCTGATGCTGCAGATGATCTGGGGCATGTATCCCAAGGTCGACGCCACCTTCTCGCTGATCAACCGCACCACCTCGGTCCGCCTTGCCGAGGAGATCGATGAGACGGAGCTGCGCGAGCAGCTCGACCATGCCCGCACCTTGCGCTTCTCTAAGAAAGAGATGATCTGGCTCGGCGGCAACACCTTCTATGGCCGCAAGCAGATATTCGAACCGGAATTCCTCGCCTGGCTGGAAAATTTCCGGCTGCCCGAATACGAGCTTTCCAAGCGCGACGGTCAATACGAACTCGCCTTCAGCGGTCCGTGGATGTACACGACGCTGTGGGAGATCCCGGCGCTGGCAATTATCAATGAACTTCGATCTCGCGCGGCCATGCGGGCGTTCGGGCCGTTCGCGCTCGACGTGCTCTATGCCCGCGCCAAGGCCAAGATGTGGGCCAAGACCGAGCGGCTGAAGGCGCTGCCCGGCATCCGCATCTCGGATTTCGGCACCCGCCGCCGTCATTCTTTCCTGTGGCAGCGCTGGTGCGTCGAAGCGTTGAAGGAGGGCATCGGCGAGGCCTTCACTGGCACCTCCAACGTGCTGCTCGCCATGGACAACGATCTCGAGGCGCTCGGCACCAATGCGCATGAACTGCCGATGGTGTTCGCCGCGCTCACCAATTCGGAAAAGGAATTGAAACAGTCGCCCTACAACGTGCTGCAGGACTGGCAGCGCTACTACGGCGGCAACCTGCTGATCGTACTGCCGGACACCTTCGGCACCGCGGCGTTCCTGCGCGATGCACCGGACTGGGTCGCCGACTGGACCGGCTTCCGCCCCGACAGCGCGCCGCCGATCGAAGGCGGCGAGAAAATCATTTCCTGGTGGCGCGAAAAGGGCAAGGACCCCAAGCAGAAGCTGCTCATCTTCTCGGATGGGCTGGAGGTCGAGACCATCGAGGAAACCTACCGCCACTTCCGCGGCAAGGTGCGCATGTCCTTCGGCTGGGGCACCAACCTGACCAACGATTTCGAGGGCTGCGCGCCGACCGAGACCAACCGGCTAGACGCCATCTCGCTGGTCTGCAAGGTCACCGAAGCCAACGGCAGGCCGGCGGTCAAGCTTTCCGACAATCCGGCCAAGTCGACAGGCGACGAGAAAGAGATCGAGCGCTATTTGCGCATCTTCGGCCAGAAGGACCGCGTGGAGCAGTTGGTGAAGGTGTGAGGTAGGGGAACTCTTGCGTAGTATGAGTTCCTTCGCGCCCCCCTCTGTCCTGCCGGACATCTCCCCCACGAGGGGGGAGATTGCGCCCTCATTGCTGCTTTCGCCAATCGCTAAAGTTGCAGAAGGAGAGCCGACGGCGGAACCGCCGATCTCCCCCCTTGAGGGGAAGATGTCCGGCAGGACAGAGGGGGGCGCCGTAGAGCGCTGCATTTCTGCAATCAGGCCCTTTCCCGGCCTCGTCGCTTCCTTGGCATTCCCATCCACGCCCGCCTTCGCCCACGCCTCCGACCGCGGCCACGTCCTGCTCCTCCCCACCGGCTACTACGTCGTCGGTGGCGCGCTCTCGGTTGCCGCCAGTTTCCTTGTCCTGGCGCTACTGCCGCCGGACTCCCTCGACCGCTTCTGGCGCAAACGCCTGCCGCTTTTTACCTTCGGCGACGGCGCGCGGACTGCCGTCAGCCTGGTATCCTTTGCCGGCTTTGCAATTCTGATTGCCGCCGGCCTGTTCGGCAGCCGCGATCCGCTTTCCAATCCGATGCCGCTGACCGTATGGATGCTTCTCTGGGTTGGCCTGGCTCTGTTGCAGGGGCTCGGCGGCGATCTCTGGTCGTGGCTCAACCCCTGGTACGGGCCATGCCGCGTCGCCTCGCGCCTGTCCGGCAGAACGCAGCCGTATCTGCTCCCCCAACGGCTCGGCTATTGGCCGGCTTTCCTGCTGTTCTTCGCCTTCGCCTGGTTCGAGCTGATCGACCCTGCGCCCGACGATCCGGCGCGGCTGGCCTGGGCCGCCGGCCTCTACTGGCTGCTGAGCTTCGCCGCCATGCAGGTCTTCGGCTACCGCGACTGGACCCTGCGCGGTGAGTTCCTGACCGTGTTCTTTTCCATGGTGGCGCGCTTCGCCATCGTCGAACGTAGCGCAGACGGCCGGCTAAAACTCTGCTGGCCGGGCGCCAAGCTGCTCGGTGCCGCGCCGCTACCGCGCAGCGGCGTCGCTTTCCTGCTGCTTGCGCTGTCGTCGGTGTCCTTCGACGGCCTGTCGAAAACCTTCTTCTGGCTAGGCTGGTTCGGCATCAATCCGCTGGAGTTTCCGGGACGCACCGCTTTGATCGGCATCGGCAGCTTCGGCCTTGTGCTGAGCTTTGCCGTGCTTGCGGCCGTGTTCGCGCTCGCCGTCTTTCTTGGCCAGAACCTTGCCGGCAGCAAGCATTCGCTCGGTCACGCCGCCGGGCTTTTGGTCTGGTCGATCGTACCGATCGCGCTCGCCTACCACTTCGCGCATTATCTGACGGCGCTGCTGGTCGACGGCCAATATGCGATTGCCGGTCTCTCCGACCCGTTTGCGCTGGGCTGGAACCTGTTCGGTACCGCCGACATGTCAATTGAAGCCGGCGTCGTCGCCGGTGCCGGTTCGGCGTGGTGGCTGTGGAACCTCCAGGCCGGCGTCATCATAGCCGGCCACATGCTTGCTGTGCTTGTCGCCCATGGCTTGGCCTGGCGGCTGCACGCCATTCCGGCTTGCGCCGCGCTCAGCCAGTTCCCGCTCACCGTGCTGATGATCGCCTACACCGTCCTCGGCCTATGGCTGCTTGCGACGCCGAGCGCCGGATGAACGAGGTGTGCGATGCCCGCCAATCGAACCTTGGGGAAAGCTCGCTTGCCACGTCAGAGCTTTGGTGATTTAGTTTGTACACATGCAATTTTCGCCCCTCTTAACAAGAGTGGCCTGCCTGCTACAGCCATTGGTCAAAGCTCAAAAACAAGGGGAACTGCCGTGACTGACAAGAATGGGTTTTTCGATCTCTCCAGATCCGCTCTCACCCGCCGCACGGCGCTGAAGGGCCTTGCCGCCGGCGCCGGTCTTGCCGTCGCGCCGGGTTTCGTGCGTTACAGCCAGGCGCAGAGCTCGGCGCCGATCAAGATCGGCTTCCAGTCGCACCGCACCGGCATCGGCGCCGCCTATGGCCGCTGGTACGAGAAGACCACAGCGGCTGCCGTCAAGGCGATCAACGAAGCCGGCGGCATCAACGGCCGGCCGGTCGACGTGATCATCGAGGATGACGGCACCGATCCCGGCCGGGGCGCCGAAGTCGTCGGCAAGTTCGCCTCCCAGCACAAGACCGACATCGTCTACGGCACGCTGTTTTCGCATGTCGTCATCGGCTCGGCGCCGGCCGCCGGCGAGGCCAAGATGCCCTATTTCGTTGTCAGCGAAGGCCACCACGTCGCCTCGACCAAATTGAACCGCTACGTCTTCCAGCCCGGCATCACCGATGTGAAGAGCCAGATCCAGTCGATGGCACCGTGGATTGCCGCCAATGCCGGCAAGAAGGTGACGCAGATCTTCCCCGATTTCGCTTTCGGCTATGACCATCGCGACTACCTGCCGCCGGCGCTGAAGGCGCAAGGCGCCGAGGTCATTGCGCAGATCGCGATTCCGCCGACGGAATCCTCCTTCACCAAATATTTCCCGCAGATCCCCGCGGAGACCGAGGTGATCTACCACGTCATGGTCGGCCCGGCGGTGCTCACCTTCGTCAAGGAGCTCGGCGAGTTCTACGGCTCCAATCGGCCGCAATTGTTCGGCTTCATCGATTCGCTCGAAGCCACCGACATCAACAGCCCCGGCCTCGAATTCCTCGACGGTAGCCATTTCTGGGAAGGCTCGCCGCGCTACGCGCAGCCCGATGATTCCCCCGCACAGAAGGCCTACCGCGCCGCCGTCGGCATCGATGACAATGGTGCCGCCGTCGGCGACCCCAAGGACGTCTCCACCGCCGCGCACATGTTCGGCTGCTGGGAAACGCTCTACGTCGTCAAGAAGGCGATGGAGGATGCCGGCTACAAGGGCCCGGAAGACCGCGCCAAGCTGGTCGAGGCGACCGAGGCGTTGACCGAGTTCGCCGAGGGGCCCGAGCATCCGCAGGGACCGAAAACCTTCAACGGCAAGATCCACCAGTGCTTTGGTATCCAGAACATCTCCAAGGTCGAAGGCGGCCGGCTGAATGTCGTCCACAAGACCAAGATCGAGGACGGCCTCTATGAGCCTGAGGGGGATTACACGACGCAGACGCTGTGAGCTTGGTTTCATTAAGCACAGTGCGCTTCGGCCCACCCCCCTCTGTCCTGCCGGACATCTCCCCCTCAAGGGGGGAGATTGGCTGTCACCAGCGCTTTCGCCAATCGCAAAGGCCGGTAGGTGGCCGCCTTCGCGGGAACTGCCAATCTCCCCCCTTGAGGGGGAGATGTCCGGCAGGACAGAGGGGGGTGCGCCTCGCACCTGCGATGGGTGTGTAACCGATGCACTTCGGACCTCACCTGCTCCTCGCCGCTCTCGAAGGCCTCGTCACCTCCGCCGTGCTGGCGCTGACGGCGCTTGGCCTGTCGCTGGTGTTCGGCGTCATGCGCGTCGTCAATGTCGCGCATGGCGAGTTCTTCATGCTGGGCGCGGTGCTTGCCTGGGCGATCTCAACGGCGATATCCGGCCATCCGGCGCTCGGCTTCCTGGCCGCCCTGGTGCTGGCGCCGCTGATCGTCGGCCTGATCGCGCTGCTCGCCGAACGGCTGGTGCTGCGCCGGCTCAACTACAATCCGGAAGCCACCATCGTCGCCACTATCGGCATGCTCTACATCATCCAGCAATTGGCACTGACCTTCTACGGCCCGGAGGCGCGGCCGGTGGAGCCGCCGTTCAGCTACCGCATCCTCCTGCCGTGGTTCGGTTATTCCGGCTACAAGCTGTCGATCATCGCCGCGTCGGCGCTGCTGCTGGTCGCGACCTGGCTGGTGCTGACGCGCACGAAAATCGGCCTCGTCATGCGCGCCACGCAATATGACAGCGAGACGGCGCAGGCCTTCGGCATCCCGGTGACCAGAGTCTATGCCGGTGTTTTCGCGCTCGGCGCCATGCTGGCTGCTGTCGCCGCGGTGCTGATCGTGCCGATCAGCCAGGCCCACTATCTGATGGGGCAGGACCCGCTGTTGCTGTCGTTCATCGTCGTCATCATCGGCGGCCTCGGCTCGCTGCGCGGCACGGTCGTCGCCGCGGTGCTGATCGGCCTTTCCGACGGCATCATCTCGGTGTTCTTCTCACCGACGCTGGCCAAGATCATCGCCACCTTGCTCGTCGCCATGGTGCTGGTGTTCCGGCCGCAGGGCCTGTTCGGGACGACATCGCGATGAAGGATGCTTCGCCGGCAAAGCCATATGCGCTGCACCTCGGCGCCATCGCCCTGCTTTGCGGGCTTAGCTTCGTCCTGCCGGAATACCATCACGGCCTGCTCGCCCGCATCATGGTGCTGGCGGTCTTCGCCATGGGCTACAATCTGCTGTTCGGCTATGTCGGGCTGCTTAGCCTCGGCCATGCCATGTTCTTTTCAGCCGGGCTCTATGGCGCCGGCCTTGCCGTCATCCATCTCGGCTGGAGCGTGCCGGCCGCCTTCGCAGCCGGGCTTGCCTGCGGCGCGCTTCTCGCGCTGGGGATCGGGCTGCTGGCGCTGCGCACCTTCGGCGTCGCCTTCATGATCGTCACTATGATGTTCGCGCAGGTATTCTATCTCGTCATCCTCTATTTCGCTGCCTGGACCGGTGGCGACCAGGGCATGGTCGTGCCGCAGCCGATGCGTGTCCTTGTCCTGGGCAGCACGTCACTCGACCTCACCAACCCGACCGTGCGCTATATGAGCGCGCTGGCACTGTTCTCGATCGTGCTGCTCATAAGCCTGGCGATAGTCCGCTCCGGCTACGGTCGCGTGCTGGTCGCCATCCGCGAGAACGAAGAGCGGACCAAAATGCTTGGCTACGATACATTTTCCAACAAGCTCGCCGCCGTCGTCATCTCAGGCAGCATCTGCGCGGCTTCCGGCGCGGCCTATGCGCTGCTGTTCGGCTATGTCGGCTCGAGCTTCGCTTCGGTGCAATATTCCATCCTGCCGCTGCTCTGGGTGCTGCTGGGCGGCGCCGCCACCACGCTCGGTCCGCTGATCGGCACGCTGTTCATGTATTATGTCATCGACATCGCCAGCGGCTACACCTCGGCCTATCTGCTGATCGTCGGCATAGCGCTCATCCTGCTGGTGCTGTTCTTCCCGAGAGGCGTTCTCGGCAGCATCCGCCAGCGCTGGCTCGGGTGGTTGCCATGATGCCGCTGCTCACCACCAAAGGCCTGTCGCGCAGTTTCGGGGGCTTGCGTGCCGTCGACGGCGTCGACTTCGCGCTGATACCGGGCGAGATTCGCGCCATCATCGGCCCTAACGGCGCCGGCAAGACCACCTTCGTCAGCCTGGTCAGCGGCCGCATCCAGTCCTCGTCGGGCACGATCATCTTTGACGGCGCCGATATCACCAGCCTGCCTGCCTACGCCAGGGTTCGCCTTGGCATCGCCTATACGTTCCAGATCACCAGCGTCTTTGCCAATCTCAGCGCCTACGACAATGTTGCCCTGCCGGTGCAGCGCACGCTGACCGACGGCCGCTCGAAGGGCGCGGTTCACACCGGCGTCATGGCCGCGCTCGAGCGTACCGGCCTTGCCGACCGCGCGCAAATGCCGGCCGGGCAATTGTCCTACGGTCACCAGCGGTTGCTGGAAGTGGCGATGGGACTGGCACTGAAGCCGCGGCTGCTGATCCTCGACGAACCGACGCAAGGGCTGGCCGACAGCGAGATCGACAATTTCATCGAGCTGGTGCGCGAGATCGCCGATAGCGCCACCGTGCTTTTGATCGAGCACAACATGCCGGTGGTCATGCGGCTCGCCGACCGCATCACCGTCTTCAACGCCGGCAGGATTTTGGCTGAAGGCACGCCCGAGCAGATCCGCGCCAATGCCGCGGTGCAGGACGCTTATCTGGGGACCACCCATGACTGAGGTCCAGTCCAAGGCACTGACCGTTTCCGGGCTCGATTGCTTCTATGGCGAGGTCCAGGTGCTCTATGGGCTGGATCTGGTTCTGAACGAGGGCGAGGTGCTTTGCCTGTTCGGCCGCAACGGCGCCGGCAAGACGACGACGCTGAAGGCGATCATGGGCCTGGTGCCGGCAGCCGCCGGCTCGATCAGGCTCGAAGGGCGGGAATTGACCGGCTTGCCGGCGCACGAGGTGCCCAAGGCCGGCGTCGCCTACGTGCCGCAGGGCCGGCGGCTGTTCGCCGAGATGACGGTGGGTGAAAACATCGAGATCGGCCTGATGGCCCGCAACAAGGGCAAGGCGACGCGCGAAAACGTGCTCGATCTTTTCCCGCTGCTGCGCCAGCGCCTCAGGCAGCGTTCCGGCACGCTATCCGGCGGCGAGCAGCAGATGCTGGCCATGGCCCGCGCCCTGTGCCTGGAACCACAGGTGCTTCTGCTCGACGAGCCGACCGAAGGGCTGATGCCATCGATGATCGCCAAGATCCGCGAAACCGTATCGAAGCTGCGTGCGCTTGGCGTGTCGACAATTCTTGTCGAGCAGCGCGTCGATGCCGTGCTGTCGGTCGCCGACCGCGTTTGTTTCATCGAAAACGGCCGCAACCGCGAGACGGTCGATGTCGAGGAACTGCGTGCCGATCCCTCGGCGGTCCGTCGCTATGTCGGCGTCGGATGATCAGGCAAAGAACAGCAAGCCGGCAAGCAGGAACGTCGGGATCAGCACGGCGCCCGACCACGCCATATAGCCAAAGAAGCTCGGCATCTTGATGCCGCGATGCCTGGCAATGGCATAGACCATGAAATTCGGCGCATTGCCGACATAGGTGTTGGCGCCCATGAACACCGCGCCGGCCGAGATCGCCGCCAGCGTCGAGGCGAACTCGGCCATCAGATGCTGCGCATCGCCGCCGGCCAGTTCGAAGAACACCAGATAGGTCGGCGCATTGTCGAGGAAGGACGACAGCGCCCCGGTGAGCCAGAAATAAGCGAGATTGTCGGGTGCGCCGGTCGGCGAGCTGACCAGCAGCACCAACGGCGCCAGCGCGCCGTCGAGGCCGGCCCGCAATATGGCGACGACCGGCACGATGCAGATGAAGATGCTGGCGAACAGCTTCGCCACCTCGGCGATCGGCCCCCAGCTGAAGGCATTTGCGCCGCGAAATTCCTTCGGCGAGACGACAAGCGAGGTGAAGGCCAGTATCAGGATGGCGGCGTCGCGCACCAGGTTCTGCAGCTCGAGGCTGACGCCCTGAAAAGAGAAACTCACTCCCGGCTTCCAGGCAGCGGAAATCAGGATCGCGGCGATTACGCCGGCCAGCAGCGGGATGTTGGCCAGGCCGCGAATGCGCACCTTGCTGTCGGGCGTCGGATCCTTGATCTTCGGCGCGCCTTCCTCCCGGCGATGCATGATGATGTCGATCGCCAGGAAAACAGCCAGCACCACGCCGGCGACGAACAGCGTCTCGGGCAGCAGGTGAACTGTCGTCCAGAAGAAATCGACGCCGCGCAGAAAGCCGACGAACAGCGGCGGATCGCCCAGCGGCGTTAGCGACCCGCCGATGTTGGACACCAGGAAGATGAAAAAGATGACGACATGGGCGTTGAAGCGCCGGTTGTCGTTGGCGCGGATGAGCGGCCGGATCAGGATCATCGAGGCGCCGGTTGTGCCAATGATCGAGGCAAGCAGCGCCCCTCCCAGCAACAGCCCGGCATTGACCAGCGGCGTGCCGTGTATGTTGCCGGCAACGAAGATACCGCCCGAAATGGTGAACAGCGCAAACAGCAGGATGATGAACGACATGTATTCGGTGAGCAGCGCATGCAGCACCGCCTGCGTGGCGGACGGGATGCCGAAGGCGATGGCCAGCGGCCCGATCACCAACGCTGCCCAGAAGGCAGCGATCTTGCTGTAATGGTGCTCCCAAGCATGATGGAACAGCAGCGGGCCGGTCGCGATGCAAAGCAATAGCCCGGCAAACGGCAGCACCCACCAAAGCGACATGGCGGCGCCCGGCAATTCGTGCGCTTCGGCCGCGAGAACCGCTCTCGGAGAAAAGATTGCTGCAATAAGTGCAGCACTTGCCGTCAACGCCGCAAACCGCATGAAGCCCCTCAAAAGTCTGTCAGGTTCGGCTGGATGACGTTCAAATCAGTGTCACGCCGGCATCGCGCATCCGGCCCAGCATCCTCTCCACGGAGCCGTTGAGATCGATGCCGCGGCAGGCGTCGAGCCGCACGGACGTCTCAAAACCGAGCTTGACCGCGTCGAGCGCCGAAAAGGCGACGCAGAAATCCGTCGCCAGGCCGACCAGGGTCAGCGTCTCGATGTTCCGATCCCGGAGATAGCCGGCAAGGCCGGTCGGCGTCGTCCGGTCGTTCTCGAAGAATGCGGAATAGCTGTCGATCGCAGGACGGAACCCCTTGCGGATCACCAGCTCGGCCTTGCTCCAGGCGAGGCCCGAATGGAAATCCGATCCCAGGCTGCCCTGGATGCAGTGATCCGGCCACAGCGTCTGGTGGCCATAAGGCACGTCGATCGTTTCGAACGGTTGCTTGCCGGGGTGGCTGGAGGCAAAGCTCGAATGGCCGGCAGGGTGCCAGTCCTGCGTCAGCAGGACGTGCTCGGTCCGCCGGATCAGGTCATTGACCAACGGCACGATTTCGTCGCCACCGGCCACTTCAAGGGCGCCACCCGGGCAGAAATCGTTCTGCAGGTCGATAACGACAAGCGCTTCGTCGGCCATGGAGCCTCCTTATTTTCTTGGTCTTGAGCTTAGGCTCCAATGAAAACGCGACCGGACGCAGAAACTTGACCAGATGGCCGGCTGCGTCAACCTCTCATGGCATAACAAATGCGTTCCGGGTGCACCGGTGCCAACAGCCGTGCAAACTCTGGCTTTGACAATTCCTGCCGGCTTGATATCATTTGCATACGAATGAATTTCCTGTCTTGAATGCTCGGGAAAATCTTTCGGCAGGATCCCCTCTCGGGAAGCCCATTCTGGGAAGGCAAAGCGTGATCCGTTACGCAAAACCCACCACGGTCGACGACGCCCTCGCTTTGCTGGGCGAAGGGCAATGGCGCATCCTCGCCGGCGGCACCGACTTCTATCCGGCACAGGGCAGCAAGCCTTTCCGCGACAATATCCTCGATATCAATGGCCTGGTGGCATTGCGCGGCATTGCCGAAGCCGAAAACCACTGGCTCGTCGGCGCGCGCACCACCTGGACCGATCTCGTCCGCCATCCTCTGCCGGCGGCTTTCGACGCGCTGAAGCAGGCGGCGCGGGAAGTCGGCTCGGTGCAGATCCAGAACGTTGCCTCGATTGCCGGCAATCTCTGCAACGCCTCGCCGGCCGCCGACGGCGTGCCGGCGCTGCTGGTGCTCGATGCCGAAGTCGAACTGCGTTCCGCTGTGGCGACCCGGCATCTGCCCCTTGCAGAATTCATCCTCGGCAACCGTCGCACCGCACTGCAGCCCGGCGAAATGGTCACGGCAATCCGCATTCCCAAACCCGCGACCGCCGGCAGCTCCGTCTTCGTGAAACTCGGCGCGCGGCGTTATCTCGTCATCTCCATCGCCATGGCCGCCGCACGCCTGGCTGTCGAAGATGGTATAGTCAGGAACGCGGCCGTCGCCGTGGGGTCCTGCTCGGTTGTCGCCAGGCGCCTGGCGGGTGTCGAGGCGGCGCTACGCGGCCGGCCCGTCGGCCACGCGCTGGCCACTGCGATCCAATCCGCACCGATGGACGAGCTGTCGCCGATCGGCGACGTGCGCGGCAGCGCCGAATATCGGCTGGACGCTGCGCGCGAGATCGTCGCCCGCGCCGTGCTTGGTGCGATGGGCGCTGTTCCCGACGAAAGGGCGGCGGCCTGATGGGCATGGAGCGCGCCGACATCGCCTTCGAAGTCAACGGCGCCGCCGTCAGCGTTTGTGTGTCGCCGGTGCGGCGGCTGTCCGCGGTGCTGCGCGACGAGTTGCGGCTGACCGGCACTAAGATCGGCTGTGATGCCGGCGACTGCGGTGCCTGCACGGTGCTGGTCGACGGCGAGCCGGTCTGCGCCTGCCTGATTCCCGCGGCTTCCGCCTCCGGCACCGTGGTGACGACCGTCGAAGGCCTCGCCAATGGCCGGCTGTCGGGGCTGCAGGCCTCGTTCCTCAGACATGGCGCAGCGCAATGCGGCGCCTGCACGCCCGGCCTGCTGGTCGCCGCAACGGCACTCCTGGACAGGACGCCTTGCCCGAGCGAGGCCGAAACGCAGGATGCGCTGGGCGGCGTGCTCTGCCGCTGTACCGGCTACCGCAAGATCGTCGCCGCGGTGATGGATGCTTGGCGCCACGCCGACGGCCTCGATCAGCGCATGCCATCCTCTGGCCATGCCGTCGGCTCCTCCCCGATCCGCCTCGATGGCCTTCCGAAAGTCACTGGCGGCGAAAAATTCGGCGGTGATTCATTCCCGGCCGACGCATTGTCGGTGCTGGTGGTCCGCTCGCCGCATTATCATGCCGCTTTCACTTTTGGCGATCTCGGCAGCTGGGTGAAATCCCGTCCTGGCATTGCCGGCGTCTTCACCGCCGCCGACATTCCGGGAAAGAATTGTTTCGGCGTCATCGCGCCCTTCGCCGACCAGCCGGCGCTGGCCGAAGGGGTTTCGCGCTTTCGCGGTGAGGCGGTGGCGCTGGTCGCCGGCGAACGCGAGGCTATCCTCGATCTCGACCTTGCCGATTTCCCTGTCAGTTGGACCGAGTTGCCGCATTTTCTGGAAACTGGCGAAGCGCAGGCCGGCGGTGCGCAACTGGTCCATGAAAACCGGCCCTCGAACCTGCTCACCTCCGGCTTCGTCGAGCGTGGCGACCCCGAAGCCGCGCTCGCCGGTGCGGCTTTCGTCGTTTCCGGCGCCATCGACACCTCCTATGTCGAGCACGCCTATATTGAACCGGAAGCCGGCTATGCCTTCATGGACGGCGACACGCTGGTCGTCGTCGCCTGCACGCAGGCGCCCTATATGGACCGTGACGACACGGCAAAAGTGCTCGGCCTTGCCCCGGAACAGGTGCGCATCGTGCCGACCGCCACCGGCGGCGGCTTCGGCTCCAAGCTCGACGTCTCGCTGCAACCGCTCATCGGCCTCGTCGCCATGAAAACCGGCCGGCCGGCGGCGCTCGCCTACAGCCGCACCGAATCGATGATCTCGACCACCAAGCGCCATCCGGCTCTGATGAGAGCGAGCATCGGCGCCGATGCCGACGGCCGTGTCACCGGCATGATCTTCGCCGGCGATTTCAACACCGGCGCCTATGCCAGCTGGGGGCCGACGGTCGCCAACCGCGTGCCGGTGCACGCCTCCGGCCCCTATGCCACGCCGAACTATCGCGCCGAAGGCCGCGCCATCCACACCAACGGCCCGATTGCCGGCGCCTTTCGCGGTTTCGGCGTACCGCAGGCGACGATCATGCAGGAGACCCTCTATGACGAGCTAGCCGACAAGCTCGGCATGGATCGGCTCGACTTTCGCCTGAAGAACTGCCTTCGGAACGGATCCGAAACAGTCACCGGCCAGCGGCTCGAGTCGGGCGTCGGCATCGCCGACTGCCTCGAGGCCCTGCGCTCACATTGGCGGCGTGCCCTAACTGACGCCGACGCGTTCAACGCCCGTAGCAGCAGCGAAAAAAAACGCGGCGTCGGCGTCGCCTCTTGCTGGTACGGCTGCGGCAACACCTCGCTGCCCAATCCGTCGACCATCAAGGTCGGCATCTCGGCATCGGGCGAAGTCGTGCTGCATCAGGGGGCGGTCGATATCGGGCAAGGTTCGAACACTGTCATCGCGCAGATCTGCGCCGACGCGTTGGGTCTTCCGCTTGAAAAGCTGCGGCTGAAAGGCGCCGACACGGCGATCACCCCCGACGCCGGCAAGACATCGGCCTCGCGCCAGACCTTCGTCACCGGCAAGGCCGCCGAAAAGGCCGGCCGCGCCTTGCGCGATGAGATCTTGCGTTTCGCCAATGTCTCGGAAAAGGCGGCGATTGCGCTGGACGGCACAAGTCTGAGCATCGGGGAAGGCGAAGCGACGCGCCGCATCGATCTTTCCTCGCTGAAGGTAGACGCCGAAGGCTTTGTCTTCCGCGCCGAGGAAAGCTACGACCCGCCGACGCTGCCGCTCGATGCCAAGGGCCAGGGCAAGCCTTATGCCGTCTATGGCTATGGCGCCCAGATCGCCGAACTGGAGGTCGACCTCAGGCTCGGCACCGTGAAGCTTATAAAAATCACCGCCGCTCACGATGTCGGCAAGGCCATCAACCCTTTACTGGCAGAGGGCCAGATCGAGGGTGGCATCGCCCAGGGCATCGGCATGGCGCTGATGGAGGAATTCATCCCCGGCCGCACCGAAAACCTGCACGATTATCTGATCCCGACGATCGGCGACGTGCCACCGATCGAGACCATCCTGATAGAAGTTCCGGATCCGGAAGGACCCTTCGGCGCCAAGGGTTTGGGCGAGCATGTGCTGATCCCGACGGCGCCGGCGATCCTCAACGCCATCCGCCACGCCACCGGTGTGCTGGTCACCAAAATTCCGGCGACGCCGACCCGCATCCGCGCCGCCATCCTCGACAAGGAGGCGCGCCGATGAGCGAGCTTGCCGAACGCTTCGAGACACACGATCCCGGCGAGAAGCTGGTGGCCGAGAAGATCCGCTGCGATGCCTGTCCGGTCATGTGCTACATCGCCGATGGCCGCACCGGCGCCTGCGACCGCTACGGCAATGTTGGCGGCAGGATCGTGCGGATGGATCCACTGACCATCCTCGACCACGCGGCCGAGACCGGCGCCGCAATCGTACCCTTTGCCGAAGAAGGCGAGGCATGGGACGGCGAACTGGTCAACACCGGCCGCCGCTTCGTCACCGCCATCGGCGCCGGCACCACCTATCCCGATTACAAGCCGGCGCCCTTCATCGTCAGCCAGGAGGTCGAGGGCGTCGATCTGGTCACCGTCGTCACCGAGGGCATCTTCTCCTATTGCGGCGTCAAGGTGAAGATCGACACCGACCGTCATATCGGCCCCGAAACGGCGACGGTCCGTGCCCAAGGCGAGGCGATCGGCCATGTCACGACCGGCGAATACGGCTCGCAGATGCTGTCGCTGGGCGGCGTACATCATTTGACCGGCGGCTCGAAGGCTGAAGGGCGCGCCACCTGCGACGCCATGCTCGCCCTGTGCAACCGCAAACCGGTTGAACTCGTCATCGACGGCGGCGCCACCGTCATCGTCGAAGCCGGCAAGCCGCCGGTCATCGACGGCAAGCTCGAGCAGCGCATGCGCGTCGGCTGCGGTTCGGCTACCATAGGCATGTTCGCGACCCAATGGCGCGGCCTTGTCGACGAGGTGGTGGTGGTCGATGACCACATCACCGGCGTCGTCTCCGAGCATCAGGCCGGCAAGGTGCTTGGCTGGCAGGATACCGGCATCAAGATCATCGGCCGCCGTTCGACGCCGGGCCGTTATTTCAAGGTGTCGGAGCCCGGCCTCGGCTGGGGCGGCACCAGCATTTCCGACCCGCTGTCGATCCTTGGTGAATGGAACGCCAAAAAGGGTGCGCGCCCCGGCATGTCGCTGCTGATGGTCTCGACCACCGGCGAGCAATTCGCCTATTACGAGCTCGACGACGAACTGAAGCCGGTCCAGAAACCGTTCCCGGAGCGGCTGCGGAAGTCGGTCGAACTGATCGAGGACAATTGCGAGCCGGCGCTCTGCACCGTGCTTTTCGTCGGCGGCGCCGGCGGCTCGCTGCGCGCCGGCGTCACCGAGAACCCGGTCAATCTGACCCGCTCGGTGCAGGGCTTGACGACCTATGTGACGGTCGGCGGCGCGCCGGTCTATGTCTGGCCGGGCGGCGGCATCACGCTGATGGTCGACGTCACCCGCGTGCCGGAAGGCGCCTTCGGCTATGTGCCGACCCCGGCGCTGGTGGCGCCGATCGAGTTCACCATGCGCCGCGACGATTATGTCAGGCTTGGCGGCTACGAAGGCGAAATCCGCAGCGTCGACGATATCCTGGCCAAGGGCGGCGAATATCTCAATCCGCGCCGCGGCACGGCCGCACCCCGTGACAATCCCTGGCCGCCGCTGGCGCAGTTGCGTCGCGCGGCCGCAAACGGGGCCGGGCGATGAACGGCCCGCAGGCGCATTGGCTCGAGGACGGCCGGAGGCTTCACCTCAATCATGGGCCGATCGACCTGATCGTCGAGGCATTCGGCGAGGCGAGTGAATGCAGCGCCGCATATCGTCAGGCAGTGGCGCGCTTCCAGACAATCCTGCCCGAACTGGTCGAAGAGTTGCCCGAACTGCGGCGCCCGGCCGCCTCGCGGCCACGTGCTTTCGCTGGCCCGACGGCGCGCCGCATGGAAGCGGCGGTCGTTCCGCTAGCGAAACAATTCATCACACCGATGGCGGCCGTCGCCGGCTCGGTAGCCGACGAAGTGCTTGGCGCGCTGCTTGCCGGCCGCCGGCTCGAGCGCGCCTATGTCAACAATGGCGGCGACAGCGCGATCTATCTCGGCCACGGGCAGTCGATGACGCTTGCCATTGCCGGGACAGGTCATGGGTTGGTAGATCGTCTCACGATCCGCCCCGAAGACGGGATCCGCGGTGTCGCGACAAGCGGCTGGCGCGGCCGCTCCTTTTCGCTGGGCATCGCCGACGCGGTCACGGTGCTGGCGCGAACGGGTGCTGAAGCCGATGCCGCCGCGACCTTGATCGCCAACGCCGTCGACCTGCCCGGTCATCCGGCCGTTAGGCGCGTACGGGCGCGCGATCTCGCACCTGACAGCGATCTCGGCGACCGTTTGGTGACGCAGGGCGTGGGGCTGCTTTCCGCCGCTGAAATCGCTATTGCGCTGGAAGGCGGATTTGCCGTTGCCGAGGAGTTTCGGCGGCGCGGCCTGATTGCCGCCGCGGCGCTTTTCCTCGGCGGTCAGGCGCGCATCGCAGGTCCGATGGCGCTCGCCAATAAAGTTTTAGAGAGGGAAATTGCTCATGCCTGAGTTTCCGATCCGCAAGATCGCCGTGCTGACCGAAGAGATTTTTCACGAAGGCGGGCCGGTGGCGAAGGTGCCGCGGCGCCGTGCCGCGGCAATGGCTGTGGTCAAGAACCCGTTCGCCGGCCGTTACGTCGAGGAACTGCAGAGCGCCATGGAGGATTTGAAGCCGCTCGGGCTGCTGCTCTCCGACAGGCTTATTGCCGCATTGGGCGGCGACGTCAAACAGATCGACGGTTACGGCAAGGGCGCCATCGTCGGCATGGCGGGCGAGCTGGAGCATGGCGCGCTGTGGCATGTGCCGGGCGGCTATGCCATGCGCGAACGGCTCGGCGACGCCAAGGCGATCGTGCCCTCGGCGAAGAAGGTCGGCGGCTTCGGCGCGCGGCTCGATGTGCCGCTCGGCCACATCAACGCCGCCTATGTGCGCAGCCATTTCGATGCCATGGAAATCGGCATTAGCGATGGCCCCCGTCCCGACGAGATCCTGTTTTGCCTCGCCATGACCTGCGGCCCGCGCGTGCACGACCGCATGGGTGGGCTGGCGGCCAAGGACATTAAGGCATGGGATGGGCTGCGGTGAGCGCCGAGGACAATCTGCTCGAGCTGGTCGAGGCCGAGGAGCCTGACGAAAACGACTATCGCTTGCAGGAGCAGGTCGGCTTCATCCTGCGCAAGGCGCATCAGCGCCATGTCTCGATCTTCGCCGCACACATCGCCGATCTGACGCCGCCGCAATTTGCCGCTTTGGCCAAATTGCGCGACGTCGGCGAGACCTCGCAGAACCAGCTTGGCAGCCTGATCGCCATGGATGCGGCCACCGTGAAGGGCGTCATCGACCGGCTGAAAGCGCGTGGCTTTGTCGAACTTAGCAAACACGAAATCGACAAACGGCGCCTGCTGGTCAATCTGACCGCCGAGGGGCGCGACGCGATCGAGCGGCTGATTCCGCTTGCCCGTGAGATTACGCAGGAAACGCTGGCGCCGCTTTCCGCCAAGGAAGCGGCCATTTTCATGAAGCTGCTGGCCAAGCTGGCTTAATCTGCTGCCTGCCGGCGTTTGGTTGTTGTTCCTGCCGGGCGCTGAACGCCCGGCAGGAAAGCCTCGTCTCAGAGGCCGTTGTCCTTCAGGATCTGGGCGGCATTTTCCTTGGTGATCTTCTGCGTCGGCAGGGTGATGGTCTTTTCCACCTTCTCCCCGTTCAGGAACTTGATCGCCTGCCGCAGCCCTTCGGCGCCCGGCGTCACATAAGTGAACGTCGCCGTCAGCTCGCCATTGGCGACCAGCTGCACGCCTTCATTGGGCAGGCCGTCGATGCCGATGAACTTGATGTCCTTCTCACGTCCGACGTCCTTGGCGGCAAGATAGGCGCCATAGGCCATCGGATCATTGTGGCCGTAGACAAGATCGATTTTCTCGTTGTTGCGCAACGCCGTCGCCATGATGTTGTAGGCCTGGTCCTGCTTCCAGTCGCCCGACTGCTGGTCGAGCAGGTATTTTATGCCTGGCTCCTTATCGGTGAATTCATGGAAGCCGTCATGGCGGTCGTGTGCCGGCTGGGTGCCCATGCCGCCCCAGATCTCGACGACGTTGCCGGCGGCCTTGCCCTTGCCGCCAAGCAGCTCGACGGCATATTCACCGGCAGCCCGGCCGATCAGCTTGTTGTCGCCGCCGACGAACTGCGTGTAGTCGTTGGTTTCGACGTTGCGGTCGAGCACGAAGACCGGGATCTTGGCATCGATCGCCTGCTGCACGACACCGGTCAGGCCGGCGGATTCTTTCGGTGATACCAAGAGCGCATCGACCTCCTGACGGATAAGGTTTTCGACATCGGCGACCTGCTTCTCGGTCTTGTCCTCGCCGTCGGTGATGATCAGCTCGACTTCCGGATGCTTGGCCGCTTCGGCCAGGATGTCCTTGTTGAACTGGGCGCGCCAGGGTTCGATGGTCGTCACCTGCGAGAAGCCGATCTTCCACTTCTTGTCCTGCGCATGGGCGCCGCCGGCAAGCATGGCGGTCGTGGTCAGGAGTGCCGCTGTCAGCCCGGCGAGCTTCAACAATTCACGTCGTTTCATTTCTTGTTTCCTCCAATATTCAGAGACGCGGTCTCTTGCGACGGCCGCTTTGCCGCGGCCGTTTCCTTGTGCGCTTGCCCGCCGGGCAGTCGCAGATAGAAGAGAAGATCACCGGCACTGCGCTCCTGTACGAGCACGGTACCGATGATGATCATCCCCTTCAGCACCAGCTGAAGGTTCGAATTGATGTTGTGCAGTTGCAGGATGTTGGAGAGCAGCCCGAAGATCAGCACGCCGCAGAACGTCCCGGTGAGGCTGCCGCGTCCGCCCATCAGGCTGGTGCCGCCGATGACCACGGCGGCAATGGCGTCGAGCTCCAGCCCGGCGCCGGCGTCCGGCTTGCCTTGCCGGTACTGCGCGACATAGAGCACCGCCGCGATGCCGGCCAGCAGCCCTGACACGGCATAGGTGGCGATCTTCACGCGGCCTGCGGCGATGCCCGACAGCCGCGCCGCCTCCTCATTGCCGCCGATCGCATAGACATAGCGGCCGAACGGGGTGAAGCGCAGCACGGCGCCGTAGATCAGGATGGCGCCGAGGAAGAACAGGCCCGGCATCGGGATCACGCCGAATACCAGAGAGCGCAGCATTTCGAAATCGGCGGTGGCATTCGAGCCGGTGTAGACCGGCAGCACCGCATTGTTCTGGCCGGCTGTCAGCCGGGCGATGCCGAGCGCAGTGACCATCATCGCCAGCGTCACGATGAAGGGCTGCAGCCGCCCGGCGACGATGATGAAGCCGTTGAGCGCGCCGAACAGCAGGCCGACGCAAGGCGCCACCAGCAGCACGCCGAGCACGCCGAATTTTGAGCCCACCTGCGGCAGCAGGAACCACAGCACCAGACTGCACAGGATCACCCCGACAATGCCGGGCGTCACCAGCCCGCGAACGCTGTCCAACCTGATGTCGTGCGTGGCCTGCGCGCCGGCGCGGGATTTTTCGATGTTCAGCAGGATGAAACGAGTGACGAGAATGCCGAGGCAAAGGGCTGCCAGGGCAACTGTCGGCACCCCCAGCACCACCGCCGGCGTCACGCCGGGGACCGTCAGCAGCATGGCACAGACGACCGTGCAGATAGCCATCAGCGAGCCGACGGAAAGGTCGATACCGCCGGTGATGATCACCGCAGTCATGCCGGTGGCAATCAGCCCGGTGGTCGACACCTGGCGCAGCACATCGAGCAGGTTGCCGTAGGACAGGAAGATGTTGTTGCCCTTGGAGCTGATCGGCGAGCCGAGCACGCCGATCAGGAAGATGGCGATCAGGCCCCAATAGAGCTTCGTCCGGGACAGGATATGCAAAATGCTCATGCGGCAGGCCTCGTCATCGTCCGTCGCGGCGCCGCAAGCCGCATGATGGCCTCCTCGCTGGCTTGCGCGCGGGACAGGATTCCCGTCTGGCGGCCGTCGGCCATGACCAGGATACGGTCGGAAAGATGCAGCAGCTCCGGCAATTCCGAGCTGATGACGGCGATTGCCAGCCCGTCTCGCGCCAGCTTGAAGATGAGATCGTAGATTTCCCGCTTGGCACCGACATCGATGCCGCGCGTCGGCTCGTCGAGCAGCAGCACCCGCGGCCTCGTCGCCAGCCATTTACCGATGACGACCTTCTGCTGGTTGCCGCCGGACAGCGTGCCGGCCGGCTGCTCGACGGTCTCGCAGCGAATTCCGAGCGCCTTGACGGCGTCCCGTGCCAGCCCTTGCTCGCCGGCCAGCGAGCGCAGGCCGAACCGCGCCAGCGCGCCGACCAGCGGCAGTGCGACATTGTCGGTGATCGAGGCCTCGAGATGCAGGCCTTGCGTCTTGCGGTCTTCGGTGACCAGGGCGATGCCGAGCCGGCGTGCGTCGCGCGGCGAACGGATTTCTACTGCCTCGCCATCGAGCCAGATCTCACCGCCGGCACGGCCGCCGCTGGACCCGAAGATGGTTTCCAGGATTTCGGTACGGCCCGAGCCCAGCAATCCGCCGATACCGAGAATTTCTCCGGCGGCAAGATCGAAGCTGACGCCGTCGAGCACGGTGCGCCAGCCATGGCGATTGGGCTTCGACAGCGACAGCTCGCTTACGGAAAGGACGGTGTTGCCACCGGGAATGCGGTGTTCCTGGGAGGAAGCAAGCAGGTTTCGCCCGACCATCGCCGAAATTATGGCGTCTTCGTCGAGCTTGTCCATCGCCTGCGTCAGGACGTGGCGTCCATCGCGAAACACGGTGACGCGGCTGGCCAGATGCATAACCTCGTCGATGCGGTGCGAAATGTAGACGATCGCCACGCCGCTGTCGGCGAGCTGGCGGATGATGCGGAACAGCCGCTGGCATTCGGCCGGCGAAAGCGCCGAGGTCGGCTCGTCCATGATCAGAATGCGCGCCGACATCGACAGCGCCTTGGCGATCTCGACCAGCTGCTGTTCGCCGACGCGCAAGGCACCGACGCGCGCATCCGGGTCGAGCTCGATGCCGAGCCTTTGCAAGAGCGTTCCGGCGGCGCGGCTGCTCGCCTTGCGGTCGACGATCAGTCCGGCGATCAGCTTCTCGCGGCCGAGAAAAATGTTGTCGGCGACGCTGAGTTCGGGGACGAGGTTCAGCTCCTGGTGGATGATGGCGATGCCGGCGCGCTCGGCTTCGCGGACGCCGGTAAAGCGCACCGGGTGGCCATCGATACTGACCGTTCCGTTATAATCCGTGTAGACGCCGGACAGGATCTTCATCAGCGTCGACTTGCCGGCGCCGTTCTCGCCCATCAGCGCATGGACCTCGCCGCGCCGCAGTTCGAAGCCGACATCGACAAGCGCGGCGATACCGCCGAAGGACTTGGAGATGTGCTCGGCGCTCAGTACGACAGCCGAGCCGTCCGCCATAACGCCTTGCGCAGGGATGGAATTGCCGTGCTGCATGACAAGGACGGCCTCCCTCCGTCGTCACCGAACACCTCAAACGCTAATCTAAACGTTTCGATCATGTCAAGGCAATATCTGGAGCCTGAGATTGTTCCATTTCAATTCTTGCGCAAAATCATAAGATTCCGTACGTATTGCTACCGTGGAGTGGTGAAACGTTTCGAAAATGACAGCGTCAGGACGAAAAAAGCAGCGCAAATTCACTGCTCCGACTATGCTTCATGTGGCCGAGGCCGCGCGTGTTTCCGTGGCCACCGTATCGGCGCTGATCAACGGCACCGCGACCGTCAGCCCCGAGCTCAGCCAGCGCATCGAACAGGCGATCCGCGACATCGGCTACAAGCGCAACGCCATTGCCCGCAGCCTGAAGATGGGCACCACACGCACCATCGGGCTCACCGTCCCACACATCACCAATCCGTTCTTTACCGACGTCGTTTCGGTCATCCAGCAGGCTTTCGACAGGGCCGGCTACGCCGTCATGCTGTGCTGCACCGACGAGCACCTGAACACGCAGGACGACCAGATCAGGCTGCTGCTCGACCGCATGGTCGACGGACTGATCGTCGCGCGTGTCGGTGACGGCGCGATCCTCAAACGGATTGTCGACGACGCCAATGTGCCGGTCGTGCTGCTCGACCGTGTTTGCCAGGGTGTCGACACCGATGCCGTCGTTCTCGACAATCAGCGCGCGGTGTTCGACGCCATCACTTACCTGATCGATCTCGGCCATCGGCGCATCGGCTACATCTCCGGCTCGTTCGATATCTCGCCGATGCATGACCGCATGGCGGGATACCGCGAGGCCCTCCAGGCCGCCGGCCTGCCGGCCGAGACCGAACTCGTCCGCTTCGGCAACTTCCACGAAGTCGATGGCTACAACGCAACCATGCAGCTGCTTTCGCTGCACGACCGGCCGAGCGCCATCTTTTCGGCCAACAACCCGATGGTGATCGGCACCATGAAGGCCATTCGCGATATCGGCCTGTCCTGTCCGGAGGATATTTCGGTCGCCTGCTTCGACGATTTTCCGTGGTCGGATGTGTTCCGGCCGCAATTGACCACGGTCGCCCAGCCGGTGCAGGCGATTGGCGAACAGGCGGCCAATCTGCTGCTCGACCGGCTCGCCGGAAACAGGGATGCGCCGCCGCGCAAACTGACGCTCAAGGGACGCTTGATGATCCGCAATTCATGCCGTCCGCCAGGTGCGATCGCGCAGAGCGTCAGCGCGTAGCGCTTGGGCTCTGTTCAGAAACTTTGCAATGCCGGACGGACAGCGCTCCCTCTGTCCTGCCGACCCCGGGCCTTCGCAGCCACTACGGGCGTTCGTCTTTCGAAAACCGAGCAATTGAAGGACGCGGCGCCGATCGAGCCAAGTGGCCAACAATCAGCCAGCCGACAGTCAGGAAAATCTTGGCAATCGAAGCATGTCGGTTTAGGAATATGACGAGATGCGGCTGATCGCCCACACGGGCGCCGGCTTGAGTCATGCGCGTGAGATCGATCCTAATCGGGCTGGTACTTGCTGGGATGGTCGCATTCTTCGGCTGCACCACCGGCGGCGCATTAAAGACTTTCCCCTCGGCCTATGGCGGCCTCACCGACGCCGGTTTTCGCGTTCCGCCGGTTCCGATCTACAAGGTTGACCAAAAGTTCCGTCGGCAGACAGTGCCTTATGCGACTGAAGAGGCGCCGGGCACCATCATTGTCGATACAGGAGCGAAGTTCCTCTACTACGTGTTAGGAGACGGTCAGGCACTGCGCTACGGCATCGGCGTCGGCAAGGCGGGCTTCGAGTGGCATGGCACTGCTCACGTTGCGAGGAAGCGCGAATGGCCGGATTGGAGCGCGCCGTCCGCCATGATTGTACGCGAGCAGAAGCGAGGCCGCATCATACCGGCCCATATGGAGGGCGGACTCGTGAACCCGCTCGGTGCGCGGGCGCTTTATCTTTTCAACGAGAAGGGTGACACTGGATATCGCCTGCACGGTAGCCCCGAATGGTGGTCCATCGGCAAAGCCGTGTCTGCGGGCTGCATTCGCCTCATGAACCAGGACATCATCGATCTTTATGACCGCGCCACAATCGGCACCAAGGTGATCGTTATTTAGTGGACGCCGCGTTTCCCGCTAACGGACGAGCATGACGGATCGAAAACCTCCGCGTAAAACGCGCGAAATGTTCGCTATGTCTTCGCACACCTGTTCGCGATGTTCCCTGCCTAAGGCCGGCCTTGCCCGCAACAGTGGCAAGTGGCGAACCAACTCTCAGGCAGCTTCCGACAGCGATTTGTGAGCGTCGGCCAGGATCTCGAACGAGCGCACCCGCGCCGCATGGTCGAAAATCTGCGCTGTGACCATCAGCTCGTCGGCCCCTGTGCGGCGCACAAACGCCTCGATGCCTTGCCTGACCGTTTCCGGGGAGCCGACGACGGCGCAGGAAAGCGCTTGGCCGAGCATGGTCTTGGCCATTGGATCGAGGTCGCGCTCATATCCTTCGACCGGCGGCGGCAATCGGCCGGGCCGGCCGGTGCGCAGATTGACGAAGGCCTGCTGCAGCGAGGTGAACAACAGCCGCGCCTCGGCATCGGAAGGAGCGGCGAAGACGTTGAGGCCGAGCATCACATAAGGCTTGTCGAGCTGCTCCGAAGGCTGGAAACGCGAGCGGTAGATCTCCAGAGCATGGTCGAGCTCGGCCGGCGCAAAATGCGAGGCGAAGGCGTAGGGCAGGCTGAGCATGGCGGCAAGCTGCGCGCCGTAGAGGCTGGAACCGAGAATCCAGATCGGCACCTTTTCGCCTTCGCCGGGCACCGCGCGGATGCGTTGGCCGTCTTCGGCCGGCTGGAAATAGCCCATCAGCTCGACGACGTCCTGCGGGAAATTGTCGGCGCCAGCGTCGAGGTTACGGCGCAGCGCCCGTGCCGTGGCCATGTCGGTGCCGGGCGCCCGGCCGAGGCCGAGATCGATGCGGCCGGGATGCAGAGCGTTAAGCGTACCGAACTGCTCGGCGATGACCAGCGGCGAATGATTGGGCAGCATGATGCCGCCGGCGCCGACGCGTATCGTATTGGTGCCGCCGGCCACATGGGCAATGACCACCGAGGTGGCGGCGCTGGCGATGCCCGGCATATTGTGGTGCTCTGCCAGCCAATAGCGCCGGTAACCCAGCCGCTCGGCATGACGGGCGAGATCGAGCGAATTGGCGAGTGACTGTGAAGCGTTGCTGCCTTCGACGATCGGCGACAGGTCGAGAACGGAAAGAACGGTCATCGGCGCGGGTTTCCTGTGGGCCGAAGGGATGTAGGAAGCCGTTGCCGAGGCGGCAAATTCAAAATGTTGATGGAGCGCTGAGGGCACAACGGACGTGCGACCGATGCAAGGTCGTGATCTGCACCATCGGGGGGACGCTTTTGACCCTTTAAGCCGCTACTTTTTCACCTCGGGAATCTCTTCGTCCTCGATCGCTGCCGTGTGTTGCGCCGCCAGGAAATTGCCGACATGGCTGAGACCGTCGAAATGATCGCAGAACACCTTGATGACGACCAGCAGCGGCACCGCCAGCAGCGCGCCGACAAAACCCCACAGCCACGACCAGAAGGCGATGGCGATGAGGATCGCCACTGCGTTGATTTCGAGACGGCGGCCGACCACCGTCGGCGTCACGAACTGGCCTTCGACGACATCGCACATAAGGACGAAGGCCGGCGCCAGCAGCGCATAGGAAATCGTGTCGAAGCTTATCAGCGCGATGATCGTAACCAGCGTGATGGTGGTCAGCGCCCCGATATATGGCAGGAAATTGAGCAGAGCCGCTGCCGCGCCCCAGACCTGCGCGTTGGGCACGCCGAGCGCCCACAGGCCGAGCCCGATGACCACGCCGAGACATGTATTGATGACCGTGACAGTAAGCAGATAATGCGAGATTTCACGTTCTACGTCGTAGACGACGCGCAGCGCCCGCTTCTTTTCGCTGAGACTGGGGAAGGACTGGACGATCTTTTCATAGAACATCGTGCCCGAGGCGAGCAGGAACAGCGACAGGACGAAGACGATGGTAACGCTGGCGCCGGCCGACAGCACATTGCCGGCGGCCTGCGAGAGAATACCGGATGGCGCCGTCGCCACCCTCTGAACGCCCGGCTCCTGGGATGTCTGTGTCAGGCCCTCGATCTGGCGCGAAATCTCCACGATCCGTTCGAACGGACGGCGCAGTTGTGCCAGCCGTTCGGTAAGCTGCTGGCCGATCGTCGAGGTGTTGTTGATGAGGTCGATGACCGGGCCGCTGAGCAGATATCCCGCGACGGCGACGAGGCAGAACGAAAGCAGCACCAACAGTGTCGCTGAAATGACATCGGGCATGCCATGCTTGCGCAGGAAGCGAACGATCGGCGTCAGCGTCAGCGCCAGCAGGAAAGCCAGAATGACCGGCATGAAGAAGGCGCGGGCGAAGTAAAGCGCGTAGATCGCCATGAGGATGAAGATGCCGACGAGCAGCGAACGCATCAGATGCGCATCCGCCCGCGCCTCGACGCGCGGATCCGGGCTTTCGGCAGCGCTTGCGCCCGAAGCGTCGGGTTCGGCTTTCATTCTGACCCTCGGCGGCACACCGCGATTGGTGCAGACCGTTGGCGAAAACGCCTCTGTCGCTTCAAGGTTCCGTTAGCTGGCGTCACCGGCAAGGCCGCCTCGCGGCCTTGGCAATGAATCAGGTGACCGGGAATCAGGCAACCGGCGCCGCCACGGCGGGAACGGCCTTCGCAGTTTCCCGGCGCACGATCGGCGCCACTTTGGTGCCGTAGAGTTCGATGGCCTTCATCACCTTGGCGTGCGGCATGGTGCCGATCGCCATTTGCAGCAGGAAGCGGTCGTTGCCGAATATTCTGTGCTGGGCAATGATCTTCTCGGCCACCTGTTCTGGATTGCCGACGAACAGCGCGCCGTTTGGGCCGCGCGATTGGTCGAAATGCGCCCGCGATGTCGGCCCCCAGCCGCGCTCGCGGCCGATGCGGTTCATCACCTCGGCCTGCGGCCCGTAAAAATCGTCGGCTGCCTGGTCCGTGGTGTCGGCAATGAAGCCGTGCACGTTGAGACTGGTGGCAAGGCTTGCCGGATCGTTGCCGGCGCGCCTGGCTGCATCCCTGTAGATGTCGAACAGCGGTGCGAACCGCGCCGGCTCGCCACCAATGATCGCCAGTGCCAGCGGCAACCCGAGCACACCCGCGCGGGCGACGGATTGCGGTGTTCCACCGACGGCGATCCAGATCGGCAATTTGTCCTGCAAGGGCCGCGGATAGACGCCGCGGTCGTTGATCGGCGCGCGCAGACTGCCCGACCAGGTCACCTTGACATGATCGCGGATGGCGAGCAGCAGTTCGAGCTTTTCGGCAAAGAGCTCGTCATAGTCTTCGAGTTCGTAGCCGAACAGCGGAAACGATTCGATGAACGAACCGCGCCCGGCCATGATCTCGGCCCGGCCGCCGGACAAAAGGTCGAGCGTCGCAAACTGCTGGAAAACGCGAACCGGATCGTCGGAGGAAAGCACGGTGACCGCGCTGGTCAGCTTTATGCGCTTGGTGCGTTCGGCCGCCGCGGCCAGGGCCACGACTGGCGCCGAAGCGGCATAATCGGGACGGTGATGCTCGCCCAGCCCAAACACGTCGAGGCCGACCTGGTCGGCCAGTTCGATCTCCTCGATCAGGTTGCGCAGCCGCTCATGCGCACCGATGGCGCCTGGCCCCGTTTCCGGGCTGACGTCGGCGAAGGTATAGAGACCGAGTTCCATCATGTGTCATCCTGGCGTTTTGTTTTTCGCGCTAGAGGTAGCGACCCGCCCGCCGCGCCGCCAGAGGGCCGGATGGTGAACAGTGCATGTCCGTTTCAGCCGAATTCAATCGAAATGGCGTCTCCCGGCTGCAACAGATCAGAATTTCATGGCTGGCATACCGTTTTGGCGCTTGAACTCTCGGTTTTCGCGCGTATGTAAGCCTCGCAAATTGACTTCAGGGAAGTGGACTTGGCTATCTATAGGGAAAAAGACGTTTTCGAGCGGCGCAATGCCGCAAACGAGGCAAAGAAGGCGCTTCTGGAGCGCTTCAAGGCAAAGCCGGCGCCAGATGATCCAGCGGTGCTGGCACGACAGGCCGAGCGCAAGGCGATCCTCGAGGCCCGCGCGATACGCGAGGCCGAAAAGGCCAGGCTGAAGCAGGAAAAGCTGGCGCGCGAAGCGGCCGAAAAGGCCGAGCGCGAGGCAGCTGCCGAAGCGGCACGCATCGCCGCGGAAGAAGCCGCACAGGCCGAAGCGAAGATCCGGGAAGCTGAAGAGAACGAGCGGATCGCCCGTTTTCTTGCCGACGAGGCCGAACGCAAGGCTAAGCGTGACGCACGCTATGCGGCGCGCAAGCAGCGCACCGGCAGGACGCCGCCCGGCTTCTCCGCGCGATAGCGCCTTCCGGCACTGATCAGCCGAATTCAAGAATCAGGGCCGCCTTGCAGCGGCCCCGAACGCGCTCGTCCGTCAGAATCGGCTAAGCCGCGAGCTTCAGTCCCATGATGCCGCAGACGATTAGCGCGATGCAGGCCAGCCTGATCGCCGTCGCTGGCTCGCCGAGCAGCCATATCCCAACAGCGCCGTGCCGACGGTGCCGATGCCGGTCCACACCGCGTAAGCGGTGCCGACCGGCAACGCCTTCAGCGCCAGGCCGAGCAAGGTCAGGCTGACGATCATCGAGGCTACCGTCAGGACGGTCGGCAGCGGCTTCGAGAATCCGTCGGTGTATTTGAGGCCGATCGCCCAGCCGATCTCGAACAGTCCGGCGAACAACAGGAAAATCCACGACATCGGAACGCTCCGTTTCGATGGCTTCCGGCCGATTTCTTGAAAAGCGCAAAAATTGCCTTCGCCGCATCCATAGGGGATGCGCGTGAGCTTAATGAACAATCATACCGGCCGCGTTTGCGGCCGGTCGAAATAAGCCGAAACGGTAGCTGCGGCCCTACTTGTCCTTCAGCTTCATCGCCTTCACCGGCGGTGCCTTCAGGGCCGGCGCCGGAGCGGGTTTCTTCGCGTCCTTCTTCGGCTTGCGGGCTTCCTTGCCTGCCTTCATCGCACCCTTAGCCATGATTCGTTCCTCCAGTTGATGTCTGGCGAAGTGAAACAAGAGAAAACGCTCGACTGCAAGAGGCCGCTGCCGTGCAGTCGCCCTGGCCGATGGCTGTCAACCGGTTTCTAATTCCCTCGTAAACCGCAGCGGTCCGTGCCATGGTCTTCTTCGCACTGCAGCATCAGCCCTTGCGTTTCGCCGGCTGATGATCAGGCAGGCCGGTCAGGACGACAATGCGGATCCACATCGGTTGCCAGATGAGCTTCGACTTCCCGCAGGAAACACCGCTGATCGCGATGCTAAACGTCCATTATTCGCGCGCATCCGATCTTGAGCGGCCGGACTTCCTGACGTCGAACCCGCCGGTGCCGATCGAAAGCTACCGCGACAGTTTCGGCAATTGGTGCAACCGTTTCGTTGCGCCGGCCGGGCGCTTTGCGTTCGGCACCGACGCGGTGATCCGCGACCCCGGCTCCTTCGAGACGCGCGAGCTGACGGCGTGGCAGCACGAGGTGCGCGATCTGCCATCGGAGACGCTGCTGTTCCTGCTGCCCAGCCGTTATTGCGAGAGCGACGTGCTGTCGAATGAAGCGTGGCGGCTGTTCGGCAGCACCCCGCTCGGCATTCCGCGCGTCCAGGCGGTCTGCGACTTCGTCCATAACCACATCGTCTTCAACTATTTCAATGCACGGCCGACGCGCACCGCCGCCGAGGCCTATCGCGAGCAGAGTGGTGTATGCCGCGACTTTGCTCACCTCGCTGTTGCCTTCTGCCGCGCCCTGAACATTCCGACCCGCTACTGCACCGGCTATATCAGTGATATCGGCCTGCCAAAGCCGTGGTCGGACATGGATTTCGCCGCTTGGATGGAGGTCTATCTCGGCGGCCGCTGGCACGCGTTCGACCCGCGCAATAACGCGCCGCGCATCGGCCGCATCCTGATTGCCTCCGGACGCGATGCCGCCGATGTGCCGCTGACCCACATTTTTGGGCCGGGCGCGCTGGCTGGCTTCAAGGTCTGGACGGACGAGGTCGTCGAATAGCCCCGCGCCGCCCTTTTTAACAACTGACCTTGTGAACAACTGGGCACTTCGGGCGTTGTGAGAGCTGTGGAGCGTGGGCGGGCGCTCCGCCAATCTCGGTGCATCAACCAAGGCAGCACACCATGGCGGCGCATGGCGGGTCGAAAAAAGTGATCTATGCGGCGCTCGCCGGAAATCTTGCGATCGCACTGACCAAATTTGCCGCTGCCTTGTTCACGGGCAGCTCGGCAATGCTCTCGGAAGGCGTCCACTCGCTCGTCGATACCGGCAATGGCAGCCTGCTGCTTTACGGCATGCACCGTGCCTCCCGGCCGGCCGACCGCACGCATCCGCTCGGCCATGGCCGCGAGCTGTACTTCTGGAGCTTCATCGTCGCGCTCCTCGTCTTTGCACTGGGTGCCGGCATATCGTTCTACGAAGGCGTGACGCACATCATGGCGCCGGAGCCGATCGCCAACGCCAAGGTGAACTACGCTGTCCTTGGCCTTTCCTTTCTCTTCGAAGGCACCTCTTGGCTGGTGGCGCTGAAGGAATTCCGCCACCAAAAAGGCAGCCACGGCTGGCTTGAGGCGGTGCAGCTCAGCAAGGATCCGAGTGTCTACACCGTACTCTTCGAGGACAGCGCGGCACTTCTCGGCCTCGTTGTCGCCTTCGCCGGGATATCGGCGGCGGAACTGCTGGACATGCCGAAGCTCGACGGCGCCGCGTCGATCGGCATCGCGCTCATCCTGGGCGGGACCGCGATCTTCCTGGCGCGCGAAAGCAAGAGCCTGCTGCTCGGCGAGCCGGCCTCGCCCGAGGTGCAAACAGAGGTGCTGGCCATCGTCCAGCAGGACCCGGCGGTGCAACGGGCAAATGGCGTGCTGACGCTGCATATGGGTCCGCAGGAGATCGTCGCCGCTTTGAGCATCGAGTTCGAGGATCATTTGTCGGCGCCGGAGATAGAGACCTGTGTCGAGCGCCTCGAGACGCGGCTGAAAGCGGAGATGCCGGAGGTGACGCGGCTGTTCGTCAAGCCGCAGACCACCGGCACCTGGGAACGCCGGAGCAAGGCCTTGGCGGCGTCCGGAGGGGAACCGGCCTGAGGAAAATGGCTGCGCCATCGGGCAGTCCCGGTTATGATTGCGGGCAAAAGCTCCAGGAGGAACGAAGATGAAAATCGACGGCGCGTGTCATTGTGGCGCTATCACTTACGAGGCCGAAGTCGATCCGGAAAAGACCACCATTTGTCACTGCATCGATTGTCAGAAGCTAACCGGAACGGCCTTTCGCGTCACCGTGCCGGCGTCCGAGGACAATTACAGGATCACCAAGGGCACGCCGAAGATCTACATCAAGACCGGTTCGAGCGGCGCCAAGCGCGCCCAGGCATTTTGCGGTGAGTGCGGCTCGCATCTCTACGCCACGTCGGCGGGCGAGGGACCGAAGGTTTACGGTATCAGGGTCGGCACGGCACGGCAGCGCGAGCAACTGGTGCCGAGAAAGCAGATCTGGCACCGCTCGGCGCTGCATTGGCTGCCGGAATTCGAAGGCACAACCATCATCGAGGAGCAGTAGCGCCAGACCCGGGCGAAGCCTCCGGTTCCGGCGTAGCTCTCAATCGTCGCCTTCGACGACCCTTAGCCTCAACTGCCCGGTTTTCGAATCGGCGACGCGCGGGCTGCTTTCCGCTTTTGCTCCGCTGCCATTCGAACCAGCGGTGTCCTCCGCCGGCTGCACGCCAAACTCCAGCGCCTCGATCTTTTGTCCGCGCCTGGTCACCTTCGATGTCGAGACCAGAATGTCGTCGATATCCTTGGCCGATTGGCCGAAATGCGTCTGCAATTTGCGCACCCGCTCGTCGAGCCGGGAGACGTCTTCCATCAGCCGGATAACCTCGCCCTGGATCAGGTGTGCCTGCTCGCGCATGCGGGCATCCTTGAGGATTGCCTGGATGACCTGGATCGACAGCATCAAAAGCGATGGCGAGACGATGACGATCCGCGATCGATGCGCCTTTTGGACAACGGCCTCGAAATTCTCATGGATTTCGGCGAACACCGATTCTGAGGGCACGAACATGAAGGCGGTGTCCTGCGTCTCGCCCTGGATCAGGTATTTTTCGGAAATATCCCGGACATGCACCTCGATGTCGCGGCGGAAAGCCTGTGCAGCGGACTTCTGCAGGTCGGCGCCTTCGGCGGCACGGATGGCATTCCACGCCTCGAGCGGAAACTTTGCGTCGATGGCAAGCGACGGTGCGCCGTTCGGCATCTTCACCAGGCAGTCGGGCCGGCTGCCATTCGACAAGGTCGCCTGGAATTCATAGGCGCCGTGCGGCAATCCGTCGGCGACGATGGCTTCCATGCGCGACTGGCCGAAGGCGCCGCGCGTCTGCTTGTTGGAAAGGATCGCCTGCAATTGCACGACCTGGCCGGCCAGCGACTGGATGTTGCCTTGCGCGATATCGATGACCGCCAGCCGTTCCTGCAGCTTGGCGAGGCTCTCATGCGTCGATCTCGTCTGCTCGGTCATGGTCTGGCCCAGGCGGCCGGTCATGGCATCGAGACGCTGGCCGATCGACTGTGTCAGTTCCGCCTGGCGCGCCCCGAACACTTCGGCGATGGCGCCCATGCGGCCCTGCATTTCCGCCTGGCTTGCCAAGATACCAGCCATCCGCACCTCGGCGTCGCGGGCGTGGTCGGCGGCTTCGGCGGCCGCCACTGCACGCGCCTTGGCCGATCGCCAGAGCGCAACGACGAGCGCCACGAACAGGCCGAGGAACAGCATTGCGCCGAAACCCAGGGCTTGGCCGAGCGTGATCGTGGTGGCGCCGAGGCGGGCGACAGGTTCGGACAGGATGGTGGCCAGATCGTTCATGTCGACAGCATAGATGATTCGGTCTGCCGGCACAGATCAAAACGTGAACGACCCGAAGGCGCCCCGGTTGACGCTTTTCCTGCGAGGTCTTAGGTGAGACGCCATGTCGATCAAGCCGCTTATCATCCTCCCCGATCCCGTCCTGCGCCAGGTTTCAAAACCGGTCGAGCGTGTCGACGGCGATCTGCGCAAACTGGCCGGCGACATGCTGGACACCATGTATGACGCGCCCGGTATCGGCCTCGCGGCGATCCAGGTTGGCGAACCCTTGCGCATGCTGGTGATCGACCTGGCCAAGGAGGACGAGACGCCGGCACCGCACGTCTTCATCAATCCCGAAATCCTCGAAAGCTCCGACCAGCGTTCGGTCTACGAGGAAGGCTGCCTGTCGATCCCGGATTACTATGCCGAGGTCGAGCGTCCGGCGGCGGTGCGGGTGAAGTTTCTCGACCGCGACGGCAAGCTGCAGGAGATCGAGGCCGAGGGGCTGATGGCGACCTGCCTGCAGCATGAAATCGACCACCTCAACGGCGTGCTGTTCATCGATCACATCTCCAAGCTGAAGCGCGACATGGTGGTCAAGAAATTCAAGAAGCTCGCCAGGGACAAGGCGCCGGGCAAGATGGTGGGGTAGGCGTCGACGAAATGCCCCTGCGTGTCATCTTCATGGGTACGCCTGAATTCTCCGTGCCGACGCTGCGGGCGATTGCCGGGGCCGGGCACGGGTTGACGGCCGTCTACACGCAGCCGCCGCGCGCCGGCGGCCGGCGCGGGCTCGAACTGACGCCGTCGCCGGTGCAGCGCGAGGCGGAGCGGCTTGGCATCGAGGTGCGGTCGCCGGTGTCGCTGAAGAGCGAGGCGGAGCAGGAGGCGTTCCGCGCCTTGCGCGCCGACGTCGCCGTGGTCGTCGCCTACGGATTGCTTCTACCCAAACCCATTCTCGAGGCGCCGCGGCTCGGTTGCCTCAACGGTCACGCATCGCTGTTGCCGCGCTGGCGCGGCGCTGCCCCTATCCAGCGCGCCATCATGGCCGGCGATACCGAAACGGGCATTATGGTGATGCGGATGGAGGAAGGCCTCGACACCGGGCCGGTGGCAATGGTTGAAAAATGTCCCATTGGACCCGACATGACGGCCGGCGATCTGCACGACCGGCTGATGGTCCTCGGTGCTGCGCTGATCGTGCAAGCGCTCGAACGGCTGGAGCGGAATACGCTGACATTTACCACACAGGCGGAGGTGGGGGTGACCTACGCCAAGAAAATCGATAAATCGGAGACTCGCATAGACTGGCTGCGACCTGCCGGCGACGTGCACAACCAGATTCGCGGCCTGTCGCCCTTTCCCGGTGCATGGTGCGAGGCCGAAATCGGCGGCCGCGTGGAACGGCTGAAACTGCTTCGCTCGACGCTCTCGCAAGGCGCCGGCGAACCGGGAGGAATTCTCGATGACCGTCTGACGGTCGCCTGCGGGTCAGGCGCGATCAGGCTGGTCGAAGTTCAACGTGCGGGCGCAAGGCCCATTGCCGCGCAGGAGTTTCTGCGCGGGGCCAAGCTCGAAAAAGGAATGAAATTGTCATGAGCATGATGTCCATACGCGCGGCGACGCCGCGGGACCGCGAGGCGATCCGCCTTGTCGAAGAACACGCGTTCGGCCAGCAGACGGAGGCCGGATTGGTCGACGCGCTGGTCACCGGCGGTGATGCCGTCGTCGAACTGGTGGCGGACGAAGACGGGCAAGTGGTCGGCCATATCCTGTTTTCACGGCTCTTCGTGCAGAATGGCGGCAAGAGTTTCCCGGCGGTGGCGCTGGCGCCTCTAGCGGTCGAGCCGTCGTTCCACGGCACCGGCATCGGCGGTGCCCTGGTACGCGAGGCTCATATCCGCCTGAAAGCTGCCGGCGAGACGCTCGCCGTGGTGCTCGGCGATCCGGCCTATTATGGGCGTTTCGGCTACAGCCGTGCCCGTGCCGCGAAATTCGACAGCGACTATCAGGGCGAAGCCCTGCAGGCGCTTGCCTGGGGCGAGGCGCCGGAGACCGGCAGGCTGGTCTACGCCTCGGCCTTCGGCTCAGCCCTTGCCGCCTGATTTCGCCTCGATCCGGGAATGCCGCGTTTTCGCCTCGACATCGAATATGACGGCAGTCTCTTCGCCGGCTGGCAGCGCCAGGCCAACCAGCCATCGGTGCAGCAGGCGATCGAGCAGGCGATCGAGAAGTTCTGTGGTCAGCAGGTTTCGCTGCGCGCCGCCGGCCGCACCGATGCCGGCGTCCATGCGACCGCTCAGGTGGCGCATGTCGATCTGATCAAGGCATGGCCCGGCGACAAGGTGCGCGACGCAGTCAACGCGCATCTGCAAGCGGCCAAGGTGCGCATCGCCATCCTGAAGGCCGCCGTCGTGCCGGATGGCTTCGATGCGCGTTTCTCGGCGATCGGCCGCCATTACCTCTACCGCATCGTCAATCGCCGCGCGCCGGCGGCGCTCGACAAGGGCAAGATCTGGTGGGTACCGAAGCAGCTCGATGCCGGTGCCATGCACGAGGCGGCAAAGGTGCTGCTTGGCCGGCATGATTTCACCACCTTCCGCTCGACCCAGTGCCAAGCCACCAGCCCCGTCCGCACGCTCGACCGGCTGGATGTCAGCCGGGCGGGCGATTTCATTGAGGTCCGCGCTTCGGCGCGGTCATTCCTGCACAACCAGGTGCGCTCGATGGTCGGCTCGCTCAAACGTGTCGGCGAAGGCGGCTGGACTGTTGCCGACCTCAAGGCGGCGCTTGAGGCGCGCGACCGTGCCGCCTGCGGTCAGGTGGCGCCGCCCGACGGGCTGTTTCTCGTCGGCGTCGATTATCCGACGCCTGGCTGATCCGGAACGCTGATCCCGAGCAGCGCCTGCAGGCCGAACAGGACGATCAGCGACGCCACGAACATGCCGGCAAAAACGGCGCTGCCGGCGGCCGCACCCCTGCCGATCGCAACGTTGGTCATCCGCCAGGTCAAGACCATCGACAGCGCGAACAACAGCAGCGACACGAGTCCGGAGACTTCGTTGGCCGACGTCAGGAAAAGCCGGATCAACGCCGATGGCAGCATCATCCAGGCGATGATCGCCGAGGCCCAATTGCTGGCCACGACATAATGGACGAAACGGCCGCCGACGCCGACCCGCGGCGCCACCAGGGCGAGGCCTATGAGCGGCAGCACCCAGGCGCCGATATCGACGGTGGCCAGGCGGATCAACATGCTGAAACGGCCGACGAATGCGTTGGGATCGCCGATCTCGTTGGCAATACCGACCCAGCCGACGATCAGTGCCGGCGCCGCGACGACGATGGCAAAAAAGGAGTTCCAGAAACCGTCCGCCGAAAGGTCGAGCAGGCGAAATCCGTCGGCCTTGCCGAGCATCAGCCGCCAGGCACCGGCAAGCGAAGCGTAGGTTTCATCCGCTGAAAGCATCACTAGGATATGTCCTGCGCAAACCAGTCTTCAACGAAGCGCAGATAAATCTGCGTCAGCGTCTCGAGGTCGGCAATCGCCACGCGTTCGTCGACCATGTGCATGGTCTTGCCGACAAGGCCGAATTCGACCACCGGACAATAATCCTTGATGAAGCGGGCATCGGAGGTGCCGCCGGAGGTGGAGAGCGCCGGCTCTCTGCCGGTCACCGCCATGATCGAGCCGCCAAGCGTCTCGATCAACCTGTCGTCGCGTGTCAGGAAAACATGGCTCGGCCCGTCGCGCCAGACGATCTCGTAGTCGACCGGCGTCTTCTTGCCGGCGCGGTATTTCTTGCGTTTCGCCGCCCGGTCGAGGCGGTTGTGGATCTCGGCTTGGATCGTCTCGACGGTCCATGTGTCGTTGAAGCGAATATTGAAGGTAGCCGCCGCCTTCGCTGGGATGACGTTGGTGGCAGGGTTGCCAACATCGATGGAGGTGACCTCAAGATTGGTCGGCTGGAAATCCCTTGTTCCGTTGTCGAAGACGGGGTCAAGCAAGGCGTCGACCAGCGTCACCAGGCCGCGCACGGGATTGTCGGCTAGCTGCGGATAGGCGGCGTGTCCCTGGCGGCCGTTGACGACGACCGTGCCGGAGAGCGAGCCGCGCCGGCCGATCTTGATCATATCGCCGAGCGCGTCGGGATTGGTCGGCTCGCCGACGATCGCAGCATGCCATTTCTCACCCTTGACAGCCGCCCATTCGAGCAGTTTCGTCGTGCCGTTGATCGCCGGCCCTTCCTCGTCGCCGGTTATCAGCAGCGAGACCGAACCCTTCGGGCCGCCCTTCTGCGCAATATGTCGCCCTACCGCCGCGACGAAACAAGCAATGCCGCCCTTCATGTCGACGGCGCCGCGGCCGAACATCTCGCCATTGGCGATGTCGGCGGCAAAGGGCGGGTGCGTCCAGGCTGTTTCATCGCCCACCGGCACGACATCGGTATGGCCGGCAAACATCAGATGCGGGCCGTTGCCGGAACGCCGCGCGTAAAGGTTCTCTATGTCAGGTGTGCCGGATTCGGAAAACACCGGGCGCTCGACGGCAAAGCCGAGCGGCTTCAACATTTCTTCCAGCGCGCTCAGCGCACCGCCTTCGGCGGGCGTCACGGAAGCGCAGCGGATGAGAGCAGCCAGATTTCTGGTCGGATCGGTAGGCAGCGTCATGGGCAAAAGCGATAGTCGAAAGCGCAAGGCCTGTCACGGCCAGACATAAGGGCCAGCCATGCCGCCGACATTATGGTTTTCATGCCGTATAGTTGCGGCCAGGCCTCTCGACCAGGACAGGGCCATCGCATGATCACGCATGGCAGGACGATCGTAATCGCCGGTGCCGGCAGTATCGGATGCTACGCCGGCGGCTGCCTGATACTTGCCGGACGAAAGGTGGTTCTGCTGGCGCGGCCTCGCATCGAGAAGGCGCTGCAAAAAGGTGGATTGCGCATCACCGACCGTGATGGCCGCGACCGATCCGTCAAGCCGGAGGCATTGTCGGTCACCGCCGATCCGGCCGCGGCATTCCCCGGTGCCGATGTCATCCTGCTAACGGTCAAGAGCGGCGCGACGCAGGACATGGCCGGGCTTATTGCGGCCCATGCCCGACCGGATGCGGTGGTACTCAGTCTGCAGAACGGCGTCGACAATGCCGATAAGTTGCGAGCCCATCTCGCCGCCCGGCGGGTGCTCGCGGGCATGGTGCCGTTCAACGTGGTCCAATCGGCGGAGGGCGAATTGCCGCTTCGTCTGCACCGCGCCAGCGGCGGCAAGGTGATGATCGAACAGGGTCCGACAGGCCTTGACGAACTGCTTGACGTTGAGGGCTTTGCCGTTGCCACGCATGGTGACATCGAAGCGGTGCTATGGGGCAAGCTGCTGCTCAACCTCAACAACGCGCTGGTGGCGCTTTCCGGCCTGCCGCTGGCGGCAGAGCTTGCCGATCGCCGCTGGCGGCTGATCCTGGCCGGCCAGATCGACGAAGCATTGGCGGCAATGATGGCGACGGGCATCGAACCCGCTCGCATCGCCGGCCTGCGTCCCGCGCTGCTGCCGAAAGTGCTTCGCCTGCCCGACTGGCTGTTCAAGTTCTTGGCGCGGCGGATGCTTGCCATCGACCCTGCCGCGCGTTCGTCGATGTGGGATGACCTTCAGCGCCGCCGGCCGACGGAGATCGGCGAACTGCAAGGCGCGGTCCTGCGTTTGGCCGAAAAGGCCGGCACGCCGGCGCCGTTGCTGAAGCATGTTACGGCACTGGTGCGCGCGGCCGAGCAGAAGAGGCGCGGATCGCCCTGCCAGACGCCGGAAGCCGTTGTCGCGACCGTCAGATCGTAGCCCGCACAGGCGCCCAGTAACGGCCCTTGCCGGTGCGCTTGGCCTCGTAGAGCGCATGGTCGGAACAGGTGAGCAGGATTTCCGGATCGCCTCCGTCGGCGGGTGCGCATGCGCTGCCGACGCTCAAGCCGACATGGATGGCGGAGCCGACCCCGAGGTCGAAGGGGACCGAGACCTTTTCGATGGCCCGCTTTGCCAGGTAGGTGGCCTCGATCTCCGAGGTTGCGGGCAAAAGAATGACGAATTCGTCTCCGCCGATACGGAAGACCACGTCCCCCGGACGGAAGCCGCGCTTCAATCGTTCGGCCACCTTGCGCAGCAGCACGTCGCCGACGGCGTGGCCAAAACGGTCGTTGACCTGTTTGAAACCGTCGAGATCCATGCTGAGCACTGCAAACGGCTTGCCGCCATTGGCGGCCGGCGCCGCAAGGTCGCGGCACATGTCGCGCAATTTCTCCTGCAGGAAGATGCGGTTTGGCAGGCCGGTCAGCGCGTCCTTGATGGCCAGGTCGCGATTGTCCAGTTCGGCGCGGATCATGCGGGCATTGATTGCGTGGTTCTGAAGCAGCACGATGATGACGCCGGCCACATAGAACGGCGTTTGAATTCCGACGATCGGCATTCCGGGCGCCGCAGAAAACAATGCACCGACCACGTAAGGCAGGCTTACGGCCAACATGACGAATATGGCGAAGCGCGGGGTCGCCGCATTGCGTGACGACACCACGCCGACGACGCCTGCGACATTCAAGGCGGCAAGTACGGAAAGCGCCATATTCCCGCTGGCAACACAGCCATAGCAGCCGAGGCCGAAAACGACCGACCAGACGCCGCTGGCTGCCATCAGGCCCGCCAGCGGCCCTTTCGAGCCGCGCCTGCGGGCCTGCTCGCATTCCCGCATCAGCAGAACGCGGACGGTGAAAAGCATCAGGTCGGCGGCAATCCAGGCGTAGGGCCACCAATCCCCGGTGGCAAGAGCGGCGCTGACCGCAACCAACAGAACGCTGATGGTGCCGAACAGGACCGCGAATTTGCGCTCGAAGGTGGTGTCGAGAAGCCGGGCGCGGACAGCTTCCGGTTCCAATTTCATCGGCGAAGAGAACCAGGCAAACAGGCGAGCGGCGGCGCTCCACGTTTTGCGCGGCTCGTTGGTGGTCAGGGATAGGTCGCTTGCCAGTCGAGCGCTCCGTGCCGGTCGACACAGTCTTCGCCGGCATGCTGGGCCAGGGTGATTAACATTCGCTTAGAGCATCCGGCGCAAAACCGGGCTTTCGGAACTCCCCGTTCCGCCGCTCTGGAGCAATTCCAGGAAAAGTGTGAAGCGGTTTTCCGTCCGGAATTGCGTCAAAACAAAAAGATAGAGCGGTTCGGCGTTTCTGCGAAACGATGAACCGTTCTAGCGGATCTGCCGCCGGATGGCCGGTTTTAGCTTGCCGGCCCCGGTTGTCTGCGGACTGCAGGCCGACGCGGCGGACCCGGCTCGGGATAGGTCTTCGCCGCACGTGCCGGCTGCCCATGAGGGGTTTCGATCAGCGTGATCTTCTGCCAGATCTTTCGCGAGAGGCTCGAAGCCAGGTTCTCGATGTCGTTGACGCCGTCGATGACCACGGCGTCATTGACCGACTGCGCAAACAGCGCGGCGATCTTGCCGGTGATCGACAGCATCTCGGAGCAGTAGTCGAGATAGCGGGCAAGGTCGGCGGCGTTGGTGATGCGGGCTGGCGAATGCGCAGTCGGCTTGAAACTGGCTGAAAGCGTTGCCGGATCCTTGGTCAGCTGGTGCATGTCGATGACGTGGATCAGCGAACGCAGCCCGTGGAGCTGGCGAAACACCCGCTTGCGCTTGATCCGCTCCTCGGAGCGAATCAGGGCCAGAAAGCCCAGCACCGCGAGGATGATCATGTTGAGGGAGGCTTCGATGCCTTGCATCGACTGGAAGGCATCGTGGTTTCCCGAGATGCGGCCGAGCGGCAGGATTGTGCCGACGAACAGGAACATCAGCGCTCCGACGACGAAGGCGGCGATGATGAGGCCGCGCAGCCACCAGATCGGCGCCTCCAGCGCCTTGGCTGCCTTTGCCAGATCGCGCGACAGCGACACGAGCTCGGCGGCGACGCCGCGCAAGCCGGCATCGGGAAAACGCTCGGCGACGCGCTCTTCCAGCCGTTCGGCGGTTTCGAGGATCAGTTTCGAATCAAGCGAGCGGTAGCGCATGACGAAATATCCGATCGGCGCTCAGGGTTCGGCCGGTGCGTTGGTGCGCTTGCCGTAGCGGTTGGGTCCCGGCTGCCCGGGAAATAGGCAAAGCACGAGGAAAGCGATAATCGAGACAACCGGCACGAACAGCACCAGCGCCGCAACGCCCGGCTTGTCGAGGTCGTGCAACCGCTTCACCGCCAGCACCACGTTCGACCAAAGCGAGGCAATGAAGGCGATGAAGAAAATGAACGACCACATGTTGCTCTCGGTAGTGCCTTCCGGAACCAGCGTGAAACGGTAGAGTGGGAGGGCCTGTATGATGGCCACCAGCAGTCCTCCCAGAAAATAGGCCGCGCGGCTGACGCGGCCCGAAGTTCTGAAGAAAAGCCAGATGAGGTCTGATCTGTCAGGCAAGCGAATTCCGTCCGTATTCGTTGAGAAAGATCAATCGCGCAGCAATTCGTTGATCGATGTCTTGGAACGGGTTCTGGCGTCGACCCGCTTGACGATGACGGCGCAGTAGAGGCTGGGGCCGGGCTCGTTGTTTGGAAAAGGCTTGCCCGGCAGCGAGCCGGCGACGACGACGGAATTAGGCGGCACCTCGCCGTAGAAGATCTCGCCGGTGGCGCGGTCGACGATCTTGGTCGACTGGCCGATGAAGACGCCCATGCCGAGCACCGAGCCTTCGCGCACGATGCAGCCTTCGACCACTTCGGAACGGGCGCCGATGAAGCAATTGTCCTCGATGATGGTTGGGCCGGCCTGCATCGGCTCCAGCACACCGCCGATGCCGACGCCGCCCGACAGATGCACATTCTTGCCGATCTGGGCACAGGAGCCGACCGAAGCCCAGGTGTCGACCATGGTGCCGCTGTCGACATAGGCGCCGATATTGACGAAGGACGGCATCAGCACGGCGCCGGGCGCGACATAGGCGGAGCGGCGCACGATCGACGACGGCACGGCGCGGAAGCCCGCCTTCTCAAAATCGACGGCGCTCCAGCCGTCGAACTTCGAAGGCACCTTGTCCCACCATACCGCCTGACCGGGACCGCCCTTTATGATCTCCATCGGGGTGAGCCGGAACGACAGCAGCACCGCTTTCTTCAGCCACTGGTTGACGTGCCATTTGCCGTCGGCCTGCCGCTCGGCGACGCGGGCGACGCCCCGGTCGAGCAGGTCGAGCGCCGATTGGATGGCCTCGCGCGTCTCGCCGCGGGTTGCGGTCGAAATCGTGTCGCGTTCCTCGAAGGCGTTCTCGATAATCTCCTCGAGGCTCGCGAGATCGGGCTTCGACATGAATTCGCTCCATTACCAAGCTGTTAAGGGCCGGCGCCTTAACCTGTTTGAAAGTCGCGCGGACCCTATGTGAAGGCTTGGGGAGGGTCAATCGCGGCAGCGTCACGGGACGGCGCAGGTGAATGATTGGACGGGTAAAGCAAATATGACTCCCATGGAAAAGACGGGATGGACGCCGCTGCCGCATTCGGACGAGGATCTGGAGCGGTCGAGAAGCGTGCCGGACACGCCGCAAACGCGCGCGGAGACATACCGGCTGGCCTGGAACGATCCCGATTTCATGACGCGGCGCGAGTTGCGCGCGGTCAGGCTGCAGCTCGAACTGCTGAAACCGGAGATGATCCTGGCCGAGCGCGGCATCCAATCGACCGTCATCCTGTTCGGCGGCGCCCGCATTCCCGAGCCCGGCGGCGAAGCCTGGGCGGCCAAGAACGAGACGCAGAAGAAGAACCTCGAGCAAAACAGCAAATATTACGAGGAGGCGCGCAAATTCGCCCGCCTCTGCTCGCAGCAATCGGCCACCTCGTTCTTTCGCGAATTCGTCGTGGTGACCGGCGGCGGGCCGGGCGTCATGGAGGCCGGCAATCGTGGCGCCGACGATGTTGGCGCGCCGTCGATCGGTCTCAACATCGTGCTGCCGCACGAGCAGGCGCCAAACGCCTACGTGACGCCGGAACTCTGCTTCAACTTCCACTATTTCGCGGTCCGCAAGATGCATTTCGTCATGCGTGCCAAGGCCGTTGCGGTATTTCCAGGCGGCTTCGGCACGATGGACGAGTTCTTCGAAACGCTGACCCTGATCCAGACCGGCCGCATGGAACGCGTGCCGGTCATCCTGTTCGGCAAGGCTTTCTGGGCAAGGGCGATCGACCTCGATTTCCTCGCCGAGCAAGGCACGATCACGCCCGGCGACCAGGATATCATCGATTTCGTCGACACTGCCGACGAGGCCTGGGGGATCGTCAGCCGCTTCTATAAACTTTGACATGCAAGCAAGGACTTGAAGCGCGCCGGCTGCCTCAAGCAGGGACTTCCACGATCGCCGTGAGAAAGCCGGCGAGGTCGTCGGTGACGAAGTCCACATCGTCCTCGTTGGCCGGGTCGCGTTCCCAGATTTCCGAGAAGGTCGGCTCGAAATTGCGCGGCACCACCAACACTGTGGTCATGCCCAGCGATTTCGGCACCGACAGGTTGCGGGCAAGATCTTCGAACATCACCGCATTTTGCCCGGTAACGGCGTGGAGTTCGGCAAATTTCTCATAGGATTGCCGCGCCGGCTTGGGGTTCAGTCCGGCTGCGACGATATCGAAAATATCATCGAAATGCTCGAGAATGCCCAACTGCCGCGCGGTGCGTTCGGCATGCCGGCGATCGCCATTGGTGAAGATGAATTTACGGCCGGGAAGCTGGCGAATGGCGGTGCCTAGGACGGGATCTGGAACCAGCCAGGAATAATCGATGTCGTGGACCTTCTCGAGAAAATCGTCGGGGTCGATGCCGTGGCGCGTCATCAATCCGTTCAGCGTCGTGCCATATTCGCGGTAGAGCTCCTTTTGCAGCTTGCGTGCTTCCTCGCGCGGCAGCGTCAGCAATTCTCCGACGTAGGCGGTCATCTTCACATCGATCTGCGAGAACAGATTCGAATGATGCGGATAAAGCGTGTTGTCGAGATCGAACACCCAGTCGGTGACATGGGCAAAGCGGGCGGGGTCGGGAAGTGTGGTCATACGTCCTTATGGCACGAAACGATCTTTCTAACAGGAGGTTTATCCACAACCTATGCGCGCCCTGGGTGGTAAAAATGGTGCCATGATTAAAATCTTAAGCATCGCCGAAAGGTGACATTCAGCGCTTTGTTGGAACCAAGACGGACCAGTGGGAGCAAGCGATGAATCGCATATTTCTAAAGTCTGCCGCCATCGCTTTCGCCTCCGTCGCGGTCTCGCTTTTGCTGACGCTGATCGTCGTGCCGGCAATGGGGTTTCCGATCAATCGCACCATCTGGCTGACATCCACCGTGTGCCCGCTCGCGCTTGCCTGGAGCGTCGGCGCCTATACGTTCTGGCAGGGCGAAAGGTTGCAGACCGCGCATCGCGAGCTCGCCCGCGCCCATGCCCAACTCGCCGCCGCGCACAGGCGTTTGGCGGAAAAGGCGAGCCGCGACGACATGACCGGCATGCTCAACCGCGAAAGTTTCTTTGCCGCTCTCGACGGCTCCCGGCGCAAATCCGATCGCGGGGCATTGCTGATCGTCGATGCCGACCATTTCAAGACCATCAACGACAGCTACGGCCATCTGATCGGCGACGATGCGCTGCTCCTGATCGCAAACGCGATAGAGCGTGGCGTGCGCAGCGGCGACGTGCTTGGCCGCATCGGCGGCGAGGAATTCTGCGCCCTTCTGATTGGTGCCACCGAACACGAGGCCAGGCGCGTCGCCGAGCGCATCCGGCGTGAAGTCGAGCGTATCCGTTTCCGGCCCGTCGACGAACGAACGGTTCCGCTGACAGTCAGTATTGGCGGCATCACCTGCGGCAGAGACGCCGCAGTGTCGGAGCTAATGCGCGCCGCCGACCAGCGGCTCTACGAGGCCAAGCATCGCGGCCGCAATCTGTCGATCATCGACCGCGATATTTCCGAAGCCGCCTGAGCTCGGCCCTAAGCCTTCTGCTGCATTCAACCGCGCCGCTGCCAGACTGTCAAAATCCGAAGATGGCGATGCGGAACAGCAGGGCGGCCGCCGCCACCGCCACCAGAGCGATGCCAAGGCCAATGGGAGAGCCCCAGCCATACCACTCCATCGCCAGCTTGGCATATTTGAACTCCTCGGCCGGTGTGAGTGGGCCGCGCGTCGGGGTCTGATTCATGTTTCACTCCTTGCAGGCTGCGACAGGCCTTGCCTTGCGCCTGATGCAGCATATTACTATAATGGACGTAATGTTAGGCAGATTGATAGTTAGATGGTCGAAATAAATTCGTCAAGCATGAATCGGGCCGACATGAAGACCGCCATCAGCCTTGCCATTATGGGCTGGCAGGACGCGACGCAGGCTTATGACGAGGCAGTGGGCGATAGGCTTGGGCTGAGTATGGCGGAACGCCATTGCCTGGCGCTGCTCTATGGCGGCCCGCGATCGGCTGGCGAGGTCGCGGCCGCAACAGGATTGACGCCGGCCGCGGTCACCGCGCTGATCGACCGGCTGGAGGCGCGCGGCCTGCTGACACGAACGCGCAGCCTTGAGGACAGGCGCAAGGTGGTCATAGAGGCGACGGAACTCACGCGAGAACTATCGACGCGCTATTATGGCGCGATCGCGCAGGAGGGGGAAAAGGTGATCGCCACATTCAGCGACACTGAGCTCGCCACGATCCTGCGCTTCGTCACGGCGTCCCTCGACCTTCAGCGCGACCAACTGGCCCGGCTGAAGGCCGAGGCGTTGGAAACAGCCGACAGCCTATAGGCTCGCCGGGTCGAGCGCTGGCTCGCCTTTGCGGCGCGCCACGATCGCCGCAAGATCGGCGGTCTCGAAAGCATCACGCAGGGCGTCGAACGACGGCAGCACGAAATAGGCACGCTGGAACTTGTCGATCTCGTAGCCGGTGCGCATTACGGTTTCCAGGTCGAAGGGGACATGGTGCGCCTCGCCGCCTTCGACCGCGAACTGAAGCTCGGTGAAGGATGACATTAGCCCGGCACCGAAAGCCTTCAGCGGCTGCCCCGGCTCGCGTATCAGCCCGTATTCGACGGTGTACCAGTAAAGCCTGGTGATCATCTCGTCGCCGCCGAGCGCAATCACGCTGTCGGCCTTTTTGCCATACATCTGCATGAAGTCGGCAAAGACCGGCTGCGTCAGGATCGGCACGTGACCGAAGAAATCGTGGAACATGTCGGGCTCGACGATGTAGTCGAGCTCCTTTTGGGTTCGCAGCCAGTTGGTGACCGGGAACCGGCGGTTGGCGAGGTGGTCGAAGAACGGCGCGGCGGGAATGAGCCCCGGCACGGCGACGATCTCCCAGCCGGTGAACTTGCGCAGCTTCTCGCTGACCGCACCGAAATCCGGGATCTTGTCGAGAAGACCGAGCGCCGCGACGCCGTCGAGGTAGGAGTGGTGGGCGAGCTTCCTGGTCAGCTTCGTCTGGCGGTCGCACAGCGTGCGCCACACCGCCTGTTCTTCGTCGCTGTAATTGTAGCCCTGCGCCACGGTGAAATCGGCACGGCAGACCGAATAATCGCCGCGAAGGCCTCGCGCCGCGCATTCGCGGGCATAGTCGGCAACGTTCATTGTCATGGCTTGCTCTCCCTGGAAATCATGATCAACGGATTGCCGGAAATTCTAGCGGGATGGCGCGAGGCAAATCAGCTTTGATGGTGGCTCAAATGCGGGGTTGGAGGTAAAAGACTCCACGATCGAGCTTTGGGAGAGTGAAAATGCCTCAGTTTGATGAATTCGAGATCAAGATGCTCGACATCCTGCAGCGCGACGGGCGCAAGCCGGTCTCCGAATTGGCGCAGGAGATTGGGCTGTCGACGACACCTTGCGCGCGGCGCTTCGAGGCCCTTCAGCAGGCGGGCATCATAAAGGGCTTTGCTGCGGTGCTCAGCCGCCGCGCCGTCGGGCTGATGGTCGAAGTGTTCATCCAGGTGCGCCTCGTAACCCACAGCGACGGCTCGCCAGAAACCTTTATCGCCGCCGTGCAGCGCATGGACGAGGTGTCGTCGTGCTGGACGATGACTGGAGACTACGATTTCCTGCTGCATGTCATGGTGCCGTCGGTCGACGAGCTCAATGCCTTCGTCATGCACCGGCTGATGCGGCTCGAAGGCGTGCGCGACGTACACACGCAGCTTGTGCTGCAGAACATCAAGGGGCCCGGCCATGTGCCGCTGGCACATCTCAGACGATAGGCATTTCTGCGGAAAAGCTGCACACAAACTGCTGAAGCTGGCCAATCTCCAGAGCTAGATCGCCGACTACGACATGCGGACCGCCATTGCATAAGGCCCGCCATGAAAATCGTCCTGATCAACCCGCCGCATACCGCCATCGGCAGCCGTGTGCCGGACGACCATCTGCCGCCGCTCGGTTTGCTGGCACTGGGCGGTCCGCTGATCGACGCGGGACACGAGGTGCGGCTCGTCGATGCCGAATTCGGGCCGATGCCGCTTGCCACGCTGGTCTGGGACGCCTTGAGCGACCATCCCGACTGCATTCTGATCGGCCATTCCGGCTCGACCTCTGCACATCCGACAGCCCTGCTGATCGCCGGCATGGTCAAGGACATCGAGCCAGCGACAATCCTGATTTATGGCGGCGTGTTTCCGACCTATCACTGGCGCGACATACTGGCCGAAACGAAGGTCTTCGACTTCATCGTGCGCGGCGAGGGCGAGGCGACCATCGTCGCGCTGGTCGAAGCGCTTGAGAAACGCAAGCCGCTGTCGGACGTGGCGGGGATCGCTTTTCCTGACGATTTGCGCCGTCCTTTTGCCACCCGGCCGGCAAGGACGATCGCCAATTTCGACGATTACCGCATCGGCTGGGAACTGATCGACTTCAGTCGCTACAGCTATTGGGGCGGCAAGCGCGCAGTAGTCATGCAGTTCTCGCGAGGCTGTCCGCATCTGTGCAACTATTGCGGCCAGCGCGGCTTCTGGACGCGCTGGCGGCACCGCGACCCCGGGAAGTTCGCGCGGGAGATTGCCTGGCTATACCGCGAGCAAGGCGTCGAGCTGATCAACCTTGCCGACGAGAACCCGACGTCGTCCAAAAAAGCCTGGCGCGCCTTTCTCGATGCGATGATCGCCGAGAATGTGCCGGTGCTGATCGTCGGCTCCACCCGCGCCGACGACATCGTCCGCGACGCCGACAGCCTGCATCTCTATCGCCAGGCCGGCGTCATCCGCTGGCTGCTTGGCATGGAAAATACCGACGAGCAGACGCTTGCATTGATCCGCAAGGGCGGCAGCACCTCATCCGACCGCGAGGCGATACGGCTGCTGCGCCTCAATGGCATCTTGTCGATGGCGACCTGGGTGGCCGGTTTCGAGGACGAAAGTTTGCGCGACCTCTGGCGCGGCTTCCGCCAGCTGATCGCTTATGACCCCGACCAGATCCAGGCGCTCTATGTAACGCCGCACCGCTGGACGCCGTTCTTCAGGATTGCCAGGGACCGCAAGGTGATCCAACTGGACGCCCGCCTGTGGGACTACAAGCACCAGGTGCTGCGGATGACGCGCCTCAAGCCGTGGATGTTGTTCTTCGCCATCAAGCTGATCGAACTGGCCGTGCAGTCGCGGCCCAAGGCGCTGGCGCGCATCCTGTTCCACAAGGATCCGGAGCAACGGCATTCGATGCGCTGGTACACCAAAATGGGCCGCCGCGTCTGGTTCCGCGAAGTCTGGGGCTTTCTGGTCCGCGACCGCCGCCTGAAAAATGGCCCGACGCTCGCCGAATTCTGGGGCGCGCCGCAAGACGAGGAAGAGGAATCGATGGTTGTCGAACGCCTGTCGCGTCAGTCCGTGACCGCTATTTCGCCAAACGCCTGAGCCCCTCAGACACCCGGCCTCACGGCACGATCAGCGTGCCGGCGCCGTGTTCGGTGAACAGCTCGAGCAGCACCGCATGCGGCGTCTTGCCGTTGAGGATGACGACGCCTGCGACGCCGCGCTCGATTGCCTCGATGCAGGTCTCGACTTTGGGGATCATGCCGCCCGAGACAGTGCCGTCCTTGATCAGGGCCTTGGCCTCGGCCACGGTCAACTCGTCGATCAGCTTCTTGTCCTTGTCGAGCACGCCGGGCACGTCGGTAAGGAACAGCAGGCGCGTCGCCTGGCAGGCGCCGGCGATGGCGCCGGCAAAAGTGTCGGCGTTGATGTTGTAGGTATGGCCGTCGCGGCCGGGCGCCACCGGCGCCAGCACCGGGATCATTTCGGACCGCGCCAGGAGGTCGAGCAATGTGCGGTCGACCTCGACAGGCTCACCAACGAAGCCCAGGTCGAGCACCCGCTCGATGTTGGAATCCGGATCGATCATGGTCTTGCGCGCCTTTTCGGCAAACACCATGTTGCCGTCCTTGCCGCACAGCCCGATCGCCCACTCGCCCTCGGCATTGATCAGCGCGACGATCTCCTTGTTGATCGACCCGGCCAGCACCATCTCGACAATCTCGACGGTCTTCTGGTCGGTGACGCGCAAGCCGCCCTCGAATTTGGATTCGATGCCCATCTTGCTGAGCATGGCGCCGATCTGCGGCCCGCCGCCATGCACGACGATCGGGTTGACGCCGGATTGTTTCAAAAGTGCGATGTCGCGGGCGAAAGCCTTGCCGAGCGCGATGTCGCCCATCGCGTGGCCGCCATATTTCACCACGACCGTCTTGTTCTCGTAGCGCTGCATATAGGGCAGCGCCCTTGAAAGCAGCGCGGCCTGCATTTCGGCGGTGGCGGCGACATCCGTCATCGGCGTGGTTCCCAGCTTGGCATGAACGGCGGCGTCTTAGCGAGAATTGGACGAGGGGGCAAACGGCTTTGCTGTCACGATCGATCAAATCACCGCCTATGCCGGCCGCTGCAGCGGCGCCCGTCGGCCCAGCCAGCCCGAGATCCTTTCCATCTGCGCGGCGAACGACAAAAGCGTTTCCTCGTCGCCGGGGCGGCCGGCGGCCTGGACGCCGAGCGGCAGGCCGGCATCGGTGACGTAAACCGGAAGCGTGATCGACGGTTGCCCGCTGACGTTCTGGATCGCCGGCCAGTGGGTGAACCACAGGCTCTTGTCCATCAGCTGGCCGAATAGCGGCTTGAACTTCAGCAGGCCGGCGAGGCGCAGTCTGTCCAGAACATTCTCGATGAATTCGTCGGCGCCTTTCGGGTCCATGGTGCCGCAGGCGAGCGGCGGGTGCGCGATGACAGGCATCAGCACTGCATCATAGTGCGCGGTTTCGGTGATAAGCCGGCGCGAGGTTGCGTGCAGCCGCTGCAGGCCGGCATAGATTTCGCCGGCCGAGAGAATTTCACCGAACCGGCTCATCACGCGCGTGGCGCGTTCGATGTCGCCTGAGATGGAGCGGCCGACGCGCAAGGCCTCGCCACGCATCGTGCCGGCCACCGCCGCAGCGACGGTTCTGGCGAAATCGGCGATGAAATCGCGATCGATATAGGGCAGGTCGATCTCCTCGACGCTGTGTCCGCCTTCGCGCGCCAGCCCGATCGCCGCATCCAGAGCTTTCAACGTCTCTTCCGATATCGGCAGGCCGAGCGGCGATTTTCGATAGAAGGCGAGCTTGAGCTTGCCCGGATCGCGCCCGGCGGCCGCAGTGAAACTGCCGTTCGGCGAGGGTGCCGCGTAGGGCGACAGCGGGTCGGGCCCGTGGGTCAGGTCGAGCAGCAGGGCCGTATCGCGCACCGAGCGGGCCAGCGCATGGTCGACGACGAAGCCGTACCAGCTTTCGGTGACGAGCGGCGTCAAGGGTACGCGGCCGCGCGAGGTTTTCAGCCCGATCAGCCCGGTACAAGCCGCAGGCACCCTGATCGAGCCGCCGCCATCCGAGGCATGTGCCACCGGCACGACGCCGGCCGCGACCAGCGCAGCCGCACCGCCTGAGGAACCGCCGGTCGTATGCGCGGTGTCCCATGGGTTGCGGGTGATGCCGAAAGCCGCCGATTCGGTCACCAGCCTCAGCCCGTGTTCGGGTGCGGTGCTGGTGGCGATCGGAATCAGGCCGGCGGCCAGATAGCGCTCCGTCATCACCGAGCTGAAATCGGGGGTGAAGGCCGGGATGCGGCTGCCGCCATGCGTCGGCACGCCCTTCATAGCGATGCCAAGATCCTTCAGCGCAAAGGGCACTCCGGCAAACGGCAGCTTGCGATCGACGGTTTTCGCCCGCGCCCGCGCCGCCTCATAGAGCGGTTCGGCGATGGCGTTGATCTCCGGGTGGGTGGCCTCGGCCCGGGCGATCGCCGCATCGACGAGATCTTGCGGTGTAATCTCTCCCTTGTGCACGAGTGCGACCTGGCCGGTTGCGTCATGCTCCCACAGAACCCGCTCGATCGACATGGTCGCCCTCCCGCTCATTGCAAGCTAGCGGGCGGCGATTTCATTGGCAATCGACGCTGGCGCTGCCGGTGCGCAAGACCATTTCAGTCGTTGCAAATACATTGCAATCGCCTAATTTGGCGGCGGATGACGCCGCAGGACATCAGCAACCTGATTGTCCGGACTTCGATGAAGGACCGGGCTGCGTTCGATCTGCTCTACCGGCAGACCAGCGCGAAACTTTTCGGCGTCTGCCTTCGTGTATTGAAGGATCGGGGAGATGCAGAAGAGGCGCTTCAAGAGGTCTTCGTCAAGATATGGACGAAGGCGGACCGTTTCGCCGTTTCGGATCTGAGCCCGATCTCTTGGCTGGTGGCCATTGCGCGCAATCATGCGATCGATCGGATCAGGGCGCGGCGAGAGCCTGCCGCCTATATCGATGCCGCGCTCGACGTGGCCGATCCGGCGCCGGGGCCGGAGGCCATGGCCGTGGCGGGCGGTGAGTCCGAACGCATCTACCATTGTCTCAAGGAATTGGAGAAGGACCGGGCGGCGGCCGTCCGGGGCGCCTATCTGGATGGCAAAAGCTATGCCGAACTGGCGGAGCGCTATGGCGTACCGCTGAACACGATGCGGACCTGGCTGCGCCGCAGCCTGTTGAAACTGAGAGAATGCCTGGAAAGATGACGCTGGCTGACGACAATGGACCGGAACGTGGGGGCGACGACCTGTTCGCCGCCGAATACGTTCTTGGCGTTCTGGCCGCCGATGAACGCGAGATCGCGTCGCGCCGCATCGATGCGGACGCCGCCTTCGCGCGCCTTGTCGATGCCTGGGAGGCGCATCTTTCGCCGATGGCCGCCGCCTATCCGGAGACAGAGCCTCCGATCAGGGTCAAGGAAGCATTGGACCGCCGGCTGTTCGCTGCAGAGCCGCGCGCCGGCCTGTGGTCGAGCCTTGGCTTCTGGCGCGGTCTTGCCGCCGCCGCCATTGCGGCGCTGGCGATCTACATCGCCGTGCCTTACTTCCGCCCGTCCACCGAACCGCCGCAGGCGCGGCTTGTCGCCTCGCTGGCGGCCGAAGGCAGCGACGTCAAATATCTCGTCGTCTACGATGCCGCCCGTCACGAGGTCGGTCTTTCCCACGTTTCCGGCGAGCGGGCCGCCGGCAAGGACTTCGAGCTGTGGATGATCGAAGGCAAGAAGGCGCCGGTGTCGATGGGCGTCATCCCGGCCGGTGCGACCGCGCATTTGGCCATCCCGCCCGCCGTCCAGGAGAAATTGGCGAAAGGCGCCGTGCTTGCGGTCAGCGTTGAGCCTGCCGGCGGTTCACCGACCGGCCAGCCGACTGGACCGGTGGTCGCAGCGGGCGATCTGAAGAGCATCTGACCGCTTCTCATCTCCGGAAGCAGACCTGAAATCTATCTCCCGCGATTGAAACGCCTGCAAAGCTTGTTGGCGGCTGTCGATCCGCGCCGGGCAAATTGCAGCGACAAATATTTTTTTGCGGAGAGGACGAAACTCCAGCATTTCTATCGCGTATCTCCTTGCGTTCCCAAATGAGGGGAACGATAACCCGAGGAGATTGAAATCATGCGTAAATTCGCCACCCTTTTGCTTGCCGGCACGGTCGCCATATCCGCGCTCGCCACCATTGCCTATGCTCAAAATCCGATGGTCGGCGGCGCCGCCATGTATGCCCAGAAAAACATCGTCGAAAATGCTGTCAACTCGAAGGACCACACGACGCTGGTCGCTGCCGTCAAGGCAGGCGGCCTGGTCGATACGCTGCAAAGCGCTGGCCCCTTCACTGTGTTCGCGCCGACCAACGAGGCCTTTGCGGCACTTCCAGCCGGCACGGTGGAGACGCTGCTCAGGCCTGAAAACAAGGACAAGCTCGTCAAGATCCTGACTTGCCATGTCATCGGCGCCAAAGCGATGGCCGCCGACGTGGCCAAGATGGTGAAGAACGACGGCGGCACCCACAAGGTCAAGACGGTCGGTGGTTGCGAACTGTCGCTCAAGGCCGACGGCGGCAAGGTCACCGTGACCGACGAGAACGGCAACGTCGCCAATGTGACGATCGCCGATGTCGAGCAGTCCAACGGCGTCATCCACGTCGTCGACAAGGTTCTCCTGCCGAAGATGTAACAAACGCACGCTGCCGGCGAAGATATCGCTAAGGGCCTCCCTGCGCACACTCCGCGCCGTTCACGCAAGATGTGGATAGGCGCGGAGTCCCGCTTTGAGGACAGCGATCGTCACCGGCTTTTGATTTCCGTGTGGCGGTCGAATTTGGCACAAGCAATGACAGGAGGAATGGCCATGAACCGTCGCGAGCTTCTTTTGAGTGGTGCGGCAGCCATTGGCGTTGTCGCAGGCGCCACCGCGCTGCGCATGGGCGGAGCCCAGGATGCAGGCGCGGCTGAGACTTTCGAGGTTACCAAGACCGAAGCCGAGTGGCGCGCCATCCTGTCCGACGCGGCCTTCAATGTGCTGCGCAAGGAGGGCACGGAATACCCGGGCACCAGTCCGCTGCTCAACGAGCACCGCAAAGGCATCTTCGCTTGCGCCGGCTGCGGCCTGCCGGTCTATTCGTCAGAGACCAAGTTCGATTCCGGCACAGGCTGGCCGAGCTTCTGGCAGGAAATCCCGAATTCCGTCGGCAAGACCGTGGACAGGTCTTTGGGCATGACCCGCACGGAGGTCCATTGTCGCCGCTGCGGCGGCCATCTCGGCCACGTATTCGACGACGGTCCGCCGCCGACCGGGTTGCGACACTGCATCAATGGCGTTGCCTTGACCTTCAAGCCGGCGACGGCGTGAGGACGGCTGCGACCCTGACTTTGTCGGAGCGCGAGAGGACTTCGTAATGGTTGATTTTGCGCATGACCCCGAAAATCGCATTTCGGGGTCATGCGCGAGGGCGCCAGGCGGGGGATCCAGCGCGCCTCAATGGCCTCCGCCACCGCCGCCCTGAGCGGCTGGCTTGCGGATCACCAGGGTGAAGAGCCCAAGCGTCGCGAACAAAACCGTCAGCATGAAGAATACGTCCATGAACGACAGCAGCGACGCCTGCTGCTGGACCATGCCTGACAGTTTGGAGATGGCCGCCTTGGAGGCGTCGAGCCCGGCGGTCTGCTCGAAGTTGAGCGTCATGTTCTGCAGCTTCTGCTGCGCAGCGGCACTTCCCCATTGCACGTGCTCGGAGAGCCTGGCGTAGTGGAAGGCATTGCGGTCGATCAGCACGGTGTTGATGACTGCCAGGCCGACGGCGCCGCCGAGATTGCGGGTCAGGTTGAACAGGCCAGACGCATTCTTCAGCCGCTCCGGCGGCAAGGTTCCGAGCGCAATGTTGTTGATCGGCACCATGCAAAGCATCATCGAGCAGCCGCGCAGGATCTGCGGGATCAGCAGTTCATAGAAATCCCAGTCGGCGGTTAGATGCGTCATCCACCAGGTCCCCGTGGCGAAGCCGAAGAAGCCGATCATCATCATGATGCGCGGGTCCATCTTGTTCGACAGGATGCCGGAGATCGGCGCAGTGAAGAACATGGCTAGGCCGCTGACGAACAGCGCCTCGCCGATCATCATCGAATCGTAGCCGCGGATCCGCCCCAGGAACACCGGATAAAGATAGGTCAGACCGTAGAGGCCGATGCCGACGACGAAGGAGAACAGCGAGCCGAAGGCAAAATTGATATTGCTGAAAGCCCTCAGATCGACAATCGGCTCCTCGGCGGTGAACACGCGCCAGAAGAACAGCACCGCGCCGAAGGTCATGATGACGGCGCAGATGAACACCGCCTGATCCTGCAGCCAGTCGTTGTTGGGACCTTCCTCCAGCACATATTCCATGCAGCCCAGGAAGGCGGCCATGCCGGCAAGCCCCCACCAGTCGAACTTGCTGAACAGCTTGAGATTGGGTTTGTCGAAGTCGATCAGCGACCAGGCGGCCGTCGTCACCAGAATGCCGGGCACGACGTTGACCAGGAACAGCCAGTGCCAGGACATGGCATGGCTGATATAGCCGCCGACGGTCGGGCCGATGGTTGGCGCCAGCGTCGCCACCAGGCCGATCATCGGCGAGACGATGGCGCGACGCGACGGCGGGAAGATGGTGAAGGCGGCTGCAAAGACGCTCGGGATCATGCCGCCGCCGATGAAGCCCTGCACGGCGCGGTAGACGATCATCTGGTCGATATTGGTTGCGGTCGCCGCCAGCGCGCTGGCCGCGGTGAAACCTGCCGCCGAGATTGTGAACAGCACCCGCGTCGACAGCATCCGGCTGAGGAAGCCCGACAGCGGGATCATCACCACCTCGGCAATCAGATACGCCGTCTGCACCCACGGAATCTCGTCCGAACTGGCGCTCAGGCCCGCCTGGATCTCGGCCAGCGAGGCCGAGACGATCTGGATGTCCAGGATGGCCATGAACATGCCGAACACCATTGCCAGGAAGGCGATGACGCGGCGTGTCGAGATGTGGTCAACCGGCGCCGGCATGGCTGGCGTCGGCGCCGATCCTGCAGTTAGGGTTGCGGTCGCCATGACCTTTGCTCCGGTTCCGCTTTACTTCGATGCCGAAGGCGCCGTGCGGCTGTCGACGGCGACGACGACGCTCAGGCCGGCGCGAAGCTTGCCCGTCTTCAGCACATCCGCGGGCACGTCTATGCGAACCGGAACGCGCTGCACCACCTTGGTGAAATTGCCTGTGGCGTTTTCCGGCGGCAGCAGCGAGAACACTGCTCCCGAAGCCGGGGCCAGCGACGACACGGTACCCTCGATGTCCTGACCGTCGATCGCGTCGACCGACACTCTGACCTTTTCACCAGGCATCAGCCGGGCAAGCTGGGTCTCCTTGAAGTTGGCGACGATGTAGAGCTTGTCCATTGGCACGATGACGGCGAGCTTCTGTCCGGGGCTGATCAGGTCGCCCTGCTCGACCGAGCGGTTGCCGACCACGCCGTCATAGGGTGCGCGCAGCACGGTGAAGGACAGATCCCGCACCGCCTTGTCGTGGGCAAGCTGCAGCGAGGCCAGCGTGCTTGCCGATTCCGCCCGCTGCGCCTGGAGCACGCCGATATTCGCCTGAGCCGCCGCGATCTGCGCGTCGGCGCCGGCTAGTGCGGCATTGGCTTGCTCGACCGCCGTCTGGGCATCGTCCAACTGGGCCTGGGTACCGACGCGGGTCTTGAGCAACTGGGCGGCACGAACCTGAGCTCGCTTCGCATTATCGGCCGCGGCCTGGTCGGCGGTCTTCTGCGCCTGCGCCTGCTTGAGCGAGGCGCGCGCCGCCTCGGTCTGGGCATCGATGCGGTCGAGCGTCTTGCTCAACGTGGCGATCTGCGCCTCGGCCTGGGCAACGGCTATCTTGTAGTCGCCGTCATCGACGATCAGCAGCGGGTCGCCGGCCTTCACCTGCTGGTTCTCGGTCACTTTGACCTGATCGACATAACCCGAGATTTTTGGCGAGATGAACGCCGTGTCGGCCTGGACATAGGCGTCGTCGGTCGTGATCATGAAGCGCCCGTCGGTCCAGTAATCATAGCCATACCAGGCGCCGGCGCCCAGCAGGGCCAGGCCGATGATGGGCAGCAACATCGAGCGCATCGAGCGCTTCTTCTTGGCGGGAGCCAGCGGGGTGACGTCGGCGGGCTTGAGAGGGGTTTCCGGCGCTTCGATCGCAGGCTGGACCTTGGCACTGGGGAAGGGGCGGACTTCGGCACTGGTGGGCGCGTTCGAGGACATGATATCTCTCTAAATTAATTGGCGCTGAATTTCGTCAGACTGAACCGTTCGGTTCGATCTCGACGTTGACTTAGCGCTTAAAGAGGCCCATATCAAGAGCAATCGAACCGGATGGTTCGAATTATTTTACGAGGTGTGACATTATGGCCGAAGCCCCCAAGGCCGCTCCTTTGCCTGATTCAGGCCCATTGCCCAGCGCCGGCAAGGACCAGTGCGATCTGCTGGACAGTCTGCCGCGCGGCCGCCCAGCCGCGGGGCAAGACCCGGTCAAGCGCAGCCAGATCATCGAGGGTGCGCGCCGTGTCTTCATCGACAAGGGCTTCGAAGCCGCGTCGATGAACGACATTACGCGCGAGGCCGGCGTGTCCAAGGGCACCATCTATGTCTACTTCGCCAACAAGGAAGAGCTGTTCGAAGCGCTGATCGAGGAAGAGCGCGGCACGATTTTCAAGAACATGTACGAAGTGCTCGACCAGATCGGCGACCTTCGCCAGACGCTGGTGAAGTTCGGCATCGTGCTGTCCATGAAGATCACTTCGGCGAGGGTCATCCTGGCGCAGCGGACGGTGATCGGCGCGTCGGAACGCATCCCGGAGCTTGGTGCCCGGTTCTACGAACGCGGCCCGAAGCGCGGCCATGACAGGGTCGTCGTTTTCCTCAACATGGCTATCGAACGCGGCCTGCTGAAGATCGACGACGTCGAGCTTGCCGCCTATCAGTTCACCGAGCTGTGCCTGGCCGGCCTTTTCCGCCAGTGCATTTTCGCCTATCGCACCAAGGCGCCAAGTGCGGCCGAGATCGAACACATCGTCAGGTCGGGCGTCGATGTGTTCCTGAAGGCCTACGGCACCGAACAGCTTGAGCAGGAACGGGCCTCCAGCCCCGCCTGACAGGCTGCCAGGGTCGGTGGCCTATCCGCCATTGGCGGCGAGCACGATCGCCGCACGCAATTCCTCGAGGCCCTCGCTCTTTTCCGACGACGTGGCGAGCACGAAGGGAAATGCCGCCGGGCGTTTCTTGATCTTCTGGAGCGTTTCCTCGACCAGTCGCGGTACCCCCGCCGCCTTGATCTTGTCGGTCTTGGTCAGCACGATCTGATACGACACCGCCGCCTTGTCGAGCAGCGACAGCACCTCGTCGTCCTTGGCCTTGATGCCATGGCGGGCATCGATCAGCACGTAGACGCGCTTCAGCGTCACCCGGCCCTTGAGATAGTCGAAGACGAGCTTCGTCCACTCGTCGACCTTTTCCTTCGGTGCCGTGGCGTAGCCATAGCCTGGCATGTCGACCAGCGCCATCGGCGGCAGATCGGCGCCTTCTCCCGAAAATCCGCCAGGCACGAAATAGTTGAGCTCTTGGGTACGGCCCGGCGTGTTGGAGGTGCGCGCCAGCCCCTTTTGGTTGACCAGCGCGTTGATCAGCGACGATTTGCCGACATTGGAGCGGCCGGCAAAGGCGATCTCGGGTGGACCCTCCGGCGGCAGGAATTTCATCGCCGGCACGCCGCGGATGAAGATCCAGGCTCGCGTGAACAATTCGATGCCGATCGTGGTCTTGTTCAACGCGTTCAAACCGCTGCCTCCAGAAGAAAAATGTTGCTGCCACGAATGGCATCGAGATTGCGGCTGATCTTTTCCACCGGCCAGTGCCACCACGCCAGCGCCAGCAGCCGCCGGATGGTCCTGTCGTCGAAGCGCATCTTCACCACCTTGGCCGGATTACCAGCGACGATCGCATAGGCCGGCACATCGTGCGTCACCACCGACTTTGCCGCGACGATGGCGCCGTCGCCGATCTTCACGCCGGGCAGCATAACCGCTTCCATGCCGATCCAGACGTCGTTGCCGACGATTGTATCGCCGCGCACCTCCTTCGACCATGTCGCCGGGTCGAAACCTTCTTCCCAGCCATGGCCGAAGATGTTGAACGGATAGGTCGAAAAGCCGGACATGGCGTGATTGGCGCCGTTCATGATGAAGCGCGCACCCTCGGCAATGGCGCAGAACTTGCCGATGATCAGCCTGTCGCCGATGAACGGATAATGATGCAGCACGCATTTTTCGGCGAATTTGTCGGGTCCGTCAGGGTCGTCATAATAGGTAAAGTCGCCAATCTCGATATTCGGCGCCGTCACCAGCGGTTTCAGAAAGCCGACGCGCGTGTGCAACGGGATCGGATGCTTGATCGATGGATTGGGTCCGGTCATATCGAGCTCCGTCGAGCAACTGCCAGCCAGGTCAAAATAGCGCGATCCGTCCGGCAGTACCAATCGCTTAATCCAGGCGGGCAGCTTGTGCAAAAAGCCCCGGACGAACCGGGGCTTTTTGGTCTCGCATAGTCGGAGTGCCGGCTATTCCGCCGGCGACGGTTTCTTGCGGAACAGCGCGACCAGATTGTCCCACAATTCGATCTTGGCGCCTTGCCGCTTCATGATCACACCCTGCTGCAGGATCGACAGTGTGTTGTTCCAGGCCCAGTAGATGACCAGGCCGGCCGGAAAACCCGCCATCATGAAGGTGAAGATCACGGGCATCCAGGTGAAGATCGCAGCCTGCGTCGGGTCCGGCGGCGTCGGGTTCATGCGCATCTGCAGGAACATCGTCACACCCATGATCAGCGGCCAGACGCCGATCATCAGCATGTGCGGCAAGGTAACGGGGATCAGTCCGAACAGGTTGAAGATCGACGTCGGGTCCGGCGCCGCCAGATCCTGGATCCAGCCGAAGAACGGCGCGTGCCGCATCTCGATGGTGATGTAGAGCACCTTGTAGAGCGAGAAGAACACCGGGATCTGCAATGCCACCGGCCAGCAGCCGGCGAGCGGATTGATCTTTTCGGTCTTGTACAGCTCCATCATCGCCTGCTGCTGCTTCATCTTGTCGTCCGCGTATTTCTCGCGGATCTCGAGCATCTTGGGCTGCACCTTCTTCATGTTCGCCATCGACGCATAGGACTTGTTGGCGAGCGGGAAGAACAGCGCCTTGACAATGACGGTGGTGGCGAGGATCGCCAGACCGAAATTGCCGAAGAATTTGTAAAGCGTGTCGATCAGCGAGAACATCGGCTGAGTTATGAACCAGAACCAGCCCCAATCGATCAGCTTTTCGAAAAGCCTTATCTTGCGATCTTTCTCGTAAGCATTGATCTTGTTGACTTCCTTTGCGCCGGCAAAGATCTCCGATTCAATGGTCTTGGATTCGCCGGGCTGCAGCGCAATCGCGTCCGTGCGGAAGTCGGCTTGATAGCGATGACGGCCGTCCTCGTAATAAGCGAAGTTTGGCTGAAACTCCTGCGCCTCTGTCGGCACCAGCGTCGCCGCCCAGTATTTGTCGGTGATGCCCAGCCAACCGTCCTTGGACTTGCTCGGTGTGTACTGCTTGTTTTTCTCGAGATCGGCGTATTTGTGTTCCTGCAGGCCTTCGCTGCCGGTGACGCCGATCAGGCCTTCGTGCAACACATAGATGCTGGCGACCGCCGGCTTGTCGAAGCGGGTGATGCGGCCGTAATTGAACAGCGAGACAGGGCTGCTACCGGAATTCTGCACGGTGTCGGAAACGGTGAACATGTAGTCGTTGTCGACCGAGAATGAGCGTTTGAAAGTCAGGCCCTTGTCGTTGGTGAAGGTGAGCGTCACTGGTGTAGCCGGCGTTAGCGTCGGATTGCCGTCGACGTTCCAAACGGTCTTGGGTCCCGGCAGCGTTCCCACCTTGTCTTCGCCAACAAAGCCGATCTCGGCGAAATATCCGTTCGGCAGCGACTCAGGATTGAGCAGCGCGATCTTGGGTGAGTTTTTGTCGACCGTCTCCGTGTAGTGCTTGAGCTTGAGATCATCGAGACGCGCGCCGGTGAGGTTGATCGAGCCTTCGAGGCTCGGCGTGTCGATCTTGACGCGGCTGGTCGAGGCAATCGCCTGGTCGCGGCTGGCCGGCGTCACGGCGTCGCCGCCAGGCGCGCTCGGAATGGCGCCCGGCTGCACCGGTGTTTCGCTGGCGCCCGGGCTGGTGCCTTGGGCAGCCTTCTTCTGCTCCGCCACGCGCTGCTCTTCGATGCGGGCGGCTTCGCGCTGCATCTCGCTGCGCGGCATCACATAGAAATATTGCCAAAGCGCCAGGATCAGCACCGACAGTGCGATGGTGATGAAGAAGTTGCGGTTGTTTTCCATCGAAGCCCTTGGCCTATCGTGTTCCACGCAATCTGCGGGAGAGTTCGGCCTTCAACTGGCCGAACGGAGTGGTAAGCACGTCTTCGCGCCCGACGATGACATAATCATTGCCGGGCGCCATGTCATCCGCGGCATGCGTGCGCACGGCCTCTCTCAGCCGCCGCCGGATGCGGTTGCGAACGACGGCGTTGCCGACCTTCCTGGTGACGGTGTAGCCGACGCGCGGCGCCTCGCTGTCGCCGCGGCCCAGGACCTCGACGAGGAAAAGCCGCCCGCGGCGCTTTTCGCCGCGGCGGACAGCCAGGAATTCCGCGCGCTTCAGAAGCCGCTTGGGATGGGCACCCGTTGGCTTGCCGGTTGCGGGCAACGATCTTGTCTCTCGCTTGGTGCTCAGGCGCTGAGACGCTTGCGGCCGCGGTTGCGGCGGGCTGCGACGACGCCGCGGCCACCCTTGGTGGCCATGCGGGCACGGAAACCGTGCCTGCGTTTGCGGACGAGTTTGGACGGCTGGTAAGTACGCTTCATTTGTTTAAATACCGCGGGGTGCGGCCCTTCTTGATTCTGTCACTTTGTAACAGGAGCTTTGCCGGGCCGGTTTTGGCGCGATCGAAACCGCGCCGGGACGAATGGCCCGAGCGTGAGCGGGCTTATAGAAAGAAGGGTTTTGGAAGTCAATCCAGCGTGTCGGGCCGGCATTGTCGGACCGGCATCGAAGTCTTGCGGCCCTTTGTCCGGCTTCGGCCAAGGATGAATTTGGCAAAAAAGCCGCAATCGCCTAATCTCACCCGATCAAGCGATCGTGAAGACGAGCAGTCCCTAAGACAAGCAGCCGTGATGACAGGCAGCCGTGACGACGAGCATGAGTGAAGTCCCAGCAACCGACGAACGCATCGCCCAGGCGAAGGCGGCCACCCGCAGGGTGCCGCTGGCGCGCGGCCTGTCGACCAAGTTGCTGCTGCTCACCATCGTCTTCGTGCTCTTGGCCGAAATCCTCATCTTCGTGCCCTGGATCGCCAGCTACAGGCTGAGTTGGCTGAAGGAGAGGCTGAGCACCGCCGCCGCGGTTTCCATCGTCCTGGTGCAGGGCGAACCTGCCTCGCTGTCGCGTGCCGCCCAGAACGACGTACTGATGGCGATCGGCGCCAAGGCGATCGCCGTGCGCGACGGCGGCGTCTCGCGGCTTCTGGTCGTGGCCGAAATGCCGCCGCAGGTCGACGAGCATATCGATATCGCCAATGTCGGCATGATCAAGGGTATGACCGGCGCGCTGGACACGCTGTTTTTCGGCGGCAAGCGGATGCTGCGCGTTTTCGGGCCGGTCGGCGACAGCGACAAAGAATTCGAGCTGATCATGCCCGACCACCGCCTGCGCAATGCCATGCTGATCTATTCGCGCAACGTCGCCTTCGTCTCGCTGCTGATCTCGCTGTTCACCGCCATGCTGGTCTACGCCGCGATAGACCTGATCATGATCGGCCCGATCAGGACGATGACACGCTCGATGCTGTCCTTTTCCGAGGCGCCCGACGATCCCGGTCGCATCATTCACCCCGCCGCCCGGGCCGACGAGATCGGCGTCGCCGAACGCGAGCTGTCGCAGATGCAGGAGCGGCTGCAGAAGATGCTGACCGAGCAGAAGCACCTGGCCGATCTCGGCCTGGCCGTGTCGAAGATCAACCACGACATGCGCAACATCCTCGCCTCGGCGCAACTGATGTCGGACCGCCTGCGCCAGGTCAAGGACCCGACCGTGCAGGCCTTCGCACCAAAACTGCTGCGCGCGCTCGACCGTGCGGTGTCCTACTCGGAGGGCGTGCTGGCCTATGGCCGCACCCAGGAGCCGCCGCCGTCGCGCCGCAGGCTGCGGCTGCGCCAGCTGGTCGAGGACGTCCAGGGCCTGCTCGACATCGAATGCGGCATCGAATTCGTCAACGCCGTCGATCCGGTGCTCGAGGTCGACGCCGATTCCGACCAGCTGTTCCGCGTGCTCACCAATCTTAGCCGCAACGCCGTGCAGGCGATGGCGGCCGACACCGAGAGCGCCGTGGTGCGCCGCCTGACCATATCGGCCGAGCGCATCGGCAGCGTCAGCCGCATCGTCGTCACCGACACCGGCCCCGGCCTGCCGCCAAAGGCGCGAGAAAACCTGTTCGCGGCATTCCGCGGCTCGGCCCGCAGCGGCGGCACCGGCCTTGGCCTGGCGATCGCCCATGAATTGATCCGCGCCCATGGCGGCACGGTGGAGCTGGTCGAAAGCATCGGCGGCCGCACCACATTCGCGGTCACCATTCCCGACCAGCCGGTCCGGCTCGACCAGGCCCGCAACGGACTGCGCCGCCCGGCGTAACGAACCGTTTCGTTACGGACCGTTTCAATTCGCAAATGGTTGGTCCGAGGCTACGAGCCATCGGCTCGGCCGCCGTGCAACGGCGTCTTTCGTTACGGGCCGTTCCGATTGGCAAATGACTGATCCAAGACGACGACCTATCGGCTCGGCCGCCGCGTGACGCGATCTTGCCTTCGCCGGCCGGCGCATGACGGCAAAACATGACGGCAAAACTTTTGGCCAGGATCGGCTTGCTTTTCGCAAATTCAGTCGCTAGGGAACAGCTCACATTCGCGGCCGGTCGCCAGGATCGGATCGCGGGGCTATGCAAAGCATGGCCTGTTGCGCGCCCGTAGCTCAGCTGGATAGAGCACCAGACTACGAATCTGGGGGTCAGGAGTTCGAATCTCTTCGGGCGCGCCAATAAACTCATGCCTACCCCCGGGAACATAAGTAACAGAATCTACCACCGGTGGCCGGAAAGTCGCGAGGGCTGAGCGCCATCCATGCCAAAAAGGGGATCGTCAGCTAATGCTGCTCAGTCGGCCTGCTTAATCTCCGGGCCCGGTTCAGTCGGCGGGCCTGGCGTGCAATCCTGGCCAGTGCATTCCTGCACGGGATCTTTCGCCGGCGGGAGACAATTTTGGCCTTCACAATGAACGGGCGGCTGCGTTGTTGCGGCTTTATTGTTCTGCGGCACAGGCCGATCCTCAGCGCGAACGGCCGGCATTCCAACGTCGATCATGGCCGTGCACAAGAGCGCAATCCGAAGCAAATTCATTTTCGCCTCCGCAACTGACAGCGAGACGCAGATTATACCTTCGAACTGCGGCCAACATCCTGTCACCCGCGAACGGCGTTAACAGCGCGTTTCATTGCCGGTCGGAAGGGCGTACCGATTGAGATCGAGCGTCGTCCTCTTCCTGGCAAAATAGCGCCAGAAACGGGGCTTTCGGCCAGAGGTGACTGAAGCCAACCTTCCGATTTTCCTGTACACCTGTTCGAAGGGTTCGAGGTGCGTTAGGGCCTCGCATATTCGAGGTTTTCAGTTCTTTCACGGGGGAACGTACATGACGGCATTCAACAGCGTCCGCTTCTGGGTCAAGCCGGGTAGTGAAGACGAATTCGTCGAACTGTTCAGCAGCGCTCCGCGCAATTTCGAGGGATTGCGAAAAATGGCTCTCATCAAATCGGGAGATGGCGCCTTCTTCTCGATTGGAGAGTGGGACACTTTTCAGCACATGGTCGATGCCAGGCACAAAATGCTGGGCAATCTTGATCGGTTCCGCCATACGTTGCAGCAGCTTGAGGGCGGATATACGGATGCTGTTTCCGGCGAGGCTGTCTTCGAAACGGACGGCAGGAGCAGCGGCAGGTCGGTATAGTTTCGCACTTCGAAAAGCTTATGCCGTGCGCCACTTCCCGGCTCTATTACCTAAACCGCACATTCCCCCTGGAAAGCTCTGCCACCGACCTGCATCCCATCAGCCGCATGTCGCGTTCGATCTCGGTTCGCATCAGGCCGAGCGCCCGTTCGACGCCGGCCTGTCCGGCGGCTGCCAGCGGGAAGAGATAGTAGCGCCCGACGCCGACGGCCTTGGCGCCCAACGACAGGGCCTTCAGCACATGCGTGCCGCGCTGGACGCCGCTGTCGATGATCACGTCTATCTTGTCGCCCACCGCGTCGGCAATCTCCGACAGTTGGTCGAAGGGGCTGCGCGAGCCGTCCAGCTGTCTGCCGCCATGATTTGACAGAACGATACCGGTGCAGCCGATGTCGACCGCCTTTCTGGCATCGGCGACGCTCATGATCCCCTTCAGGCAAAACTGGCCGTTCCAGAAGCGGACCATGTCTTCGACGTCCTTCCAATCCAGCGACGGCTCGAGGATCTCGGTGAAATAGCGGCTGATGGAAAGCGCGCCGCCGCCGAGATCGATATGGCCGTCCAACTGCGGCAGGCTGAACTTTTCGTGCGTCAAATAGTCGATAGCCCATCTCGGCTTGATCGCGAACTGCATCATGCCGCCGAGCGTAAGCCGAAAGGGGATGGAAAAGCCGGTCCGCAGGTCACGCTCGCGGTTTCCGCCGGTGACGCTGTCGACCGTCAGCATCATCACGTCGACGCCGGACGTCTTGGCGCGCTCCATCATGGCGCGGTTCAGGCCGCGATCCCTGTGGAAATAGAACTGATAGACCTGCGGCGTCCTGTGCTTGCGGACTTCCTCCAGGCTGACCGTGCCGAGCGACGAGACGCCGAACATCGTGCCGAACTTCTCCGCCGCCGCGGCGACGGCGCGCTCGCCGCTATGGTGAAACAGTCGCTGGAGAGCCGTCGGCGAACAATAGACCGGCATCGCCAGCTTCTGGCCCATGACGGTGACCGACATGTCGACCTGTCCGACGCCGGCAAGGACGTTGGGGACGAGATCGCAGTCCTCGAACGCCGCCGTGTTGCGCCGCAGCGTCGTCTCGTCGTCCGCGCCGCCATCGATATAATTGAAGATCGGACCTGGCAGGCGCTGTTTTGCCAGCCGGCGGAAGTCCTGAAAATTGTAGCAGCTTTGCAATCTCATGAAATCAATCGGGTATATGCCGGGCCCGATGTCAAGCCTGTGCCATTGTCGATCGCCGGCGCTCTCGCCTCAGCCCGCCAGAGCGCCAACCGACTCCCGCTCCACCAGCGGGCATTCGAGCTTGGTGATGGGATAGCGGCCACGACCGGGAGCAGCGGGGACTTCGAGCTGCTCGATCGCCCATTGTCCCATCGCCATATGCGGCAGGATCGACGTCGTCAGCGGCGGGAACAGATGCCGCGCGATCTCCTCGTCGTCATAACCGATCACCGAAATATCCCGGGGGATGTGCAGGCCGGCCTCCTTCAGCGCCTCGTAGCAGCCGATCGCGGTGCGGTCGTTCTGGCAGAAGATCGCGGTCGGCCGGTCCTTCAGCGCCAAGAGCTTGACGGTCGCGGCATAGCCGGCGCTCGCCGACCAGTCGCCTTCGACGACCAGCGCCGGGTCGAACGGAATGTCGGCCGTCGCCAGCGCCCGGCGGTAGCCCTTCAGCCGGTCCTGCGCCGCTTGCATCCAGGGCTCGCCGGTGATGGTGGCGATGCGCCGGTGGCCATGGCCGATCAAGTGGCGGGTGGAGCTCTGGCCGCCGGCGATCTCGCTCGGCACCACGGCGGGGAAGGCATAGTCGGCGGTGTAGCAGTTGAGCAGGATGACCGGAATGTCGAGGCCGTAGAGATAGTCCGGCGCGACGATCTCGCGGGTGAAAATGGTCATGTAGATCAGTGCCGAAATGCCCCGCTTGGTCAGTGCCGCGATGGCCCGGGGCTCCATCACCTCGTCGCCCATGGTCTGCGCCACCAACACTACATTGCCGGCGTTCCACGAGGCTTGCCGCGCCCCTTCAATGGCGACGACCGCCTCCGGGCTGGTCGCCAACTGGTCGACGGCGAAGCCGATCACGCCATCCAGCCCGTCGAATGCTGCAACCGGGGCTCGCAAGGCAGAAAACACGGGCGGCGAATAGCCCAGCGTTCGCGCCGTCTCGATCACCCGCTCTCGGGTTTGCTGCGACAGCCTGATGCCCGGCGTGTTGTTGAGCACGAACGAAACCGTCGCCTGCGAACAGCCTGCCGCCCTGGCGATGTCGGTCATGGTAACGCGGCCCTTGGGGTTTTTCCCCGACGGCTTGCGCCGCCTGGAGACATCGGGATCGCTGAGATCCGTCGGTTCGCTCATGGTTTCATGTTTCCCACCCCGGCCCGTCTAACCGGATCGCGTCGCGGGCGGCAAGCCGGTCCGACATGCCGCGTTTATAAACGGAAATCAAATTTATCATTATTATCAATCGAATCCCATCGCCCGCCATACGGCGGCGCAAACGACAATCTCGCCACAAAGCTTGATTTCTCGCGGATTTCTGCCGCTGCGCAAGCCATCGACGGTCCGCTCGATCCCCTGGCGTCTCTCTGCTCCACGCGGCGGCCAAGGCCTTGCCGCTCATGGCAAGCGACGTTCCAACCAAGAAACTAATACTGTTTACTAATAACTCGCAACGTTCTAAAGTCAATTTGTCATGCCCGGCATGGATCATGCTGGGCGCGGCAAATCGAGCGTGCGACGCGATGTCTGGCGGCTCTCGGGCCGGCGTAAATGCGTCGCGCAATCACGAAAATGTCAGACAAATCGGACTATTTACTAACCGCAAACGAGTGTCTAGAGTTTGCATCGTGGCTGGATTGGCGCCGTTCTTTCGCTGCCGGAACCCTTGAGGAGGAGGGGCGTCCAAGCCGCAATCCGCAAATTCACATCAGCGACACGACTGATTCAAATGGGAGGTTGAACATGAAATCTGTGATACGAAATACGTCCGTCGCCGCCGCGGCCCTGCTGCTCGGCCTGTCCGTCACGGCAATTGCGCGGGCCGACGACAAGCCGACACTGGCCTTCGTCGTCAACGGCGCTTCCGATTTCTGGAAGGCTGCCGAAGCCGGCGTCAAGAAGGCTCAAGGCGAACTGCCCAATTACAATCTCGAACTCAAATATCCGGAGCAGTCCTCGGTCGCCATCCAGCAGCGCCTGATGGACGATCTGGTGACGGCCGGTGTGAAGGCGATCATGGTCTCGGCCGTCGATCCCAAGACGTCGACCGACGGGCTGAACAAGATCGCCTCGGAAACGGCGTTGTTCACCACTGACAGCGACGCACCGCAGACCAAGCGTGTCGCCTATATCGGCTCTTCCAATGTCGATGCCGGCAAGCAGGCGGCAGAGATCGCCAAGAAGGCAATGCCCGACGGCGGCAAGTGCCTCGGCTTCGTTGGCCTGCTCGGCGCCGACAATGCCAAGGAACGCATCCAGGGCATGAAGGACGGCCTCGCCGGCACCAAGATCGAATTGGTCGACGTGCGTGGCGACGACATCGACCAGGCCCGCGCCAAGAAGAACGTCGAGGACGCGCTGGTCGCCAGCCCCGACGTCACCTGCATGGTCGGCTTCTACTCCTACAACACGCCGCGCATCTATGAAGCGCTGCGCGATGCCGGCAAGCTCGGCCAGATCACCGTCGTCGGCTTCGACGACGATCCGATCACGCTGGGCGGCGTCAAGGAAGGCACCGTCGCCGCCACCGTCGTACAGCAGCCTTTCGAATGGGCCTATCAGGGCATGAAGCTGATGGCCGCCTATCTCGAGGGCGACAAGTCGGGCGTTCCCGCCGATGGCCTGATCATCGTGCCGACCAAGATCATCGGCAAGGACGATGTCGACGCCTACGCCGCCAACCTCAAGGCGATGTCGGGAAACTGAGCGAATAAGTTGCGCCGGCGCAAGGGTTCGCCCTGAGCCGGCGATTCTATTGACGCGCCTCGCAAGGCCCGTCAGTCTGAGGCCAAAACGGCTCACCGGCTGCTGTCAGGCGTGATGAATTATTCCGATCCATCCATCGTTGCATCCACGGCCGCTCCGTTCCTGAGCCTCGACGGCGTGCGCAAGACCTATCCCGGCGTTGTCGCGCTGGACGGGTTCTCGATCGAGGTCAGGCCCGGCGAGGTCATCGGCCTGGTCGGCGAAAACGGCGCCGGCAAATCGACGCTGATGAAGATCCTCGGCGGCGTGACCCGGCCGGACACCGGCACCATCACCGTCGATGGCGTCGCCCATGACAGTCTGACCGTCGAGGCCAGCATCGGTTCGGGCATCGCCTTCGTCCACCAGGAACTCAACCTGTTCGAGAACCTCGACGTCGCCGCCAATATCTTCTTCGGCCGCGAACCGCTGCGCGCCGGCCCGTTCAGGCTGGTCGACCGCGCCAGGCTGCGAGCGCTGGCGGCGCCGCTGCTCAAACGCGTGGGCGCCAATTTCTCGGCCGATACGCCGGTGTCGGCGCTGTCGCTGGCCCAGCAGCAAATGGTCGAGATCGCCAAGGCGCTGTCGATCAAGGCGCGGCTGGTCATCCTCGACGAACCGACATCGAGCCTGCCGATCGCCGAAACCGACAAGCTGCTCGGTGTCATCAAGGCGCTGAAGGCAGACGGCATCAGCGTCATTTTCATCTCGCACCGCCTGCACGAGGTCGAGCGCGTCGCCGACCGCGTCGTCGTGCTCAGGGACGGCATGCTCGCCGGAACCTTGCCGAAGAGCGCCATCAATCACGACCAGATGGTCAAGCTGATGATCGGCCGCATGCTGAAGGAGCGCGAGAAGGCCGCGGAATCGGCGCGCCCGCCGGGCTCTGTCGCGCTGTCGGTCAAGGCCATTCGCACCGCTGCCTATCCCGACCGGCCCGTCGACCTCGATGTCAGGCATGGCGAGATCCTCGGCCTCGCCGGTCTCGTCGGCTCCGGCCGGACGGAGCTGGCGCGCGTCCTGTTCGGCATCGACAAGAGCTTTGGCGGCTCGTTCCAGCTTGACGGAAAAGATCTGGTTCTAGGTTCGGCTGCGGACGCAGTGGCCAACGGTATTTTCCTCGTCCCCGAGGATCGCAAGCTGACCGGCATCCTGCTCGACCTGTCGATTGCCCAGAACATCTCGCTGCCCAATCTGCCGGCGCATTCGCGGCGCTCGCTGGTCTCGGCCAGCGCCGAGGCCGCCACCGCCGAGAAGCAGAAGACCAATCTCGGCATCAGGGCGCCCTCCGTCCAGACGCGCACCGGCACGCTGTCGGGCGGCAACCAGCAAAAGGTCGTGCTGGCCAAATGGCTGGCGATGAAGCCGAAGGTGATGATCCTCGACGAGCCGACCCGCGGCATCGACATCGGCGCCAAGGCCGAGATCTACGGGCTGATGCGGGCGTTGGCCGATGCCGGCGTCGCCGTGCTGATGATCTCCAGCGACATGGAGGAGGTGATCGGCGTTTCCGACCGTATCGCCGTCATGCATGAAGGCCAGATCTCCGGCATTCTCGACAAGGACCGGTTCAGCCAGGAAAACGTGCTGCTGCTGGCGGTCGGCAAGCAGCCGAAGTAGTTCGCAGGCATTGGGAGAAGACGATGAGCAAGAAAGATCTCGGCCTGCTGATCCTGATCCTGGTGGTCGGCGCGGTGGTGGCGATCATCAACCCACGCTTCCTGCTGCCGATCAATCTCGCCAACACCTCGAACCTGATCGGGTTGTTCGGCATCCTGTCGATTGGCCAAGCCTTCGTCATCATCACCGGTGGCATCGAATTGTCGGTCGGCTCGGTGGTTGCGCTGCTCGGCGTGCTGTTCATCGACTTCATCGCCACGCGCGGCATGGCCTGGCCGGTCGCCCTGCCGCTGATCCTGGTGCTCGGCGGCATCATCGGGCTGGCGCATGGCTGGCTGATCACCCGGCTCAAATTGCAGCCTTTCGTGGTGACTTTGTGCGGCCTGTTGATCTATCGCGGCGTGGCGCGCTTCTACACCGCCGACGGCACCGCCGGCTTTGCCTTCGGACAGAACTTCCCGGAACTCGAGTTCCTGACGGCGGGGCGGTCCTGGGGCGTGCCGAACAGCTTCATCGCACTGATCGTCATCGCCGTCGTCATGTGGGTGGTGCTGCACCGGTCGGTGTTCGGGCGCTATCTCTATGCCATCGGCAAGAACGAGGAAGCGGCAAAATATTCCGGCATCCGCACCGGCCGCATCGTCATGGCCGCCTATGTCATCTGCGGCGTGCTGACGGCGCTGTCAGCTATCTATTTCGCCATGTACACACGCTCGATCTCGCCGGCGAGCCACGGCCAGTTCTACGAGCTCTATGCCATCGCGGCCGCGGTGCTCGGCGGCTTCTCGCTGCGTGGCGGCGAAGGCTCGCTGATCGGCGTCCTGCTCGGCACCGTGCTGCTGCAGGAGCTGCAGAACCTCGTCAACCTGCTCGGCATCCCGTCCTCGCTCAACTTCGCCGTCATGGGCGGGGTGATCCTCATCGGCGTGCTGGTCGACCAGCAATGGGGCGTGTTCAGGGCGCGGCGGCGGATGCTGGGAGCCACACGCAAGGGCGTGGCGGGTGCTGCCGCTGAGTGACGCAAAAATAGCTGGATGAAATACGCCGACTGCCATGGCAGGTGGCGTGAAAGAGTCAGCCGGAGCTTCGCGACAGCAGTTCAGGTCGGTCTCTATTTGGAACGAAACCCGTATCTGAGCGTTTATTTAAGCTTTGCTGCGCGGAGGCGTTCCATGCCCACGAATCCAGTTAGTACCGCCAAAGTAGGAACTCACCCCCTCCACCCGATGCTGATACCTTTTCCTGTCGCGTTTCTTGTCGGTGCGTTTGTCACCGACCTGGTTTTCTGGGGGACTGCCGATGCCTTCTGGGCACGAGCATCGATGTGGCTGATCGGGGCAGCCATAGTAATGGCCCTTCTCGCTGCGACAGCCGGTTTTATCGACTTCCTCAACGAGCCGCGCATTCGCGCCTTGTCCGACGCCTGGTACCACATGCTGGGCAACTTGACCGCGGTCGTTGTGGCACTGATCAATTTCTACCTTCGCTATGCGCAAGGCGCCGAAGCCGCGGTCCGCCCATGGGGTGCGCTCTTGTCGTTCATAGTGGTCTGCATACTGCTGTTCACCGGCTGGAAGGGCTGGGAGATGGTGTATCGGCACCACGTTGCAGTTCTGGATACACCAGCGGATGCGCCAGCGAAGCCTTCGACAACCACTGCCACGGATACTCGTCACGCTGGTCGGGACCGGCACGCCGCATGAGGCCATAATCCCGAAAAGTGGATACCGGTTTCCAAAAAGATATCGGTTAGACAAGTAGCGCCCATACCGAATGCATCGGATGGGCGCTACTTTAGATAAGGCCCGACATGTCGGAGAAGGCCATGGCCTTGCGCAGCACCTCGGCGAAGCGCTCGCCGGCGGCTTCACGAGGGCCGCTATTGTCGATCGAGGTGACACCCGGTCCGGACAGCGCCACATTGGCACTGCGCGCCAGCCGTGCCAGCACTTCGCCGCGCGACTCGCGACCGCGCAATGCCAGCCGCTCGGCCAGGATCTCCGGTGTAGCCGTGATCTCGACGATAGCCAGATTGGCGTAGCGCTCCCGCAGCGCCGGGATGATGGCGCGCGAGACGTTGGCGATCGCGACACGGCCGTTGGAGACTGACCAGTCGACTTCGGCCGGGATGCCGTAGCGCAGGCCATGCGCCTCCCAGGAAATGGCGAAGGCGCCATCCGCTTCGGCCTCGACGAAGGCAGCATCGGCTAGCGTATCGTGATCCTCGGTGGCCGCATCGCTCGGCCGGGTGATCACCCGGCGCACGAACTCCAGCCGGCTCTCGTCGGCAAACACGGCGCGCGCATAGCCGATCACCGTGTCCTTGCCGGCACCGCTCGGCCCGACGACGGCGACGAAGACACCGTCGCGGATCGGAAATCCCGTAGCGGACAATTCACGCTCGACCGATGCCGACACCATCATGCGACTCGGCGTCCCTGCCGCCAGACCGTGCGGACGACCGGGACATGGTCGTCGACGCGCACGCGAACCAGATCGGCGCGCCGGCCGGGCTCGATGACACCGCGATCGCTGAGGCCGACCGCCTCGGCCGGGTTCTTCGAGACCATCGCCACCGCCTGTGGCAAGGAAATGCCCTCGACCACGTCGCCGAGGAAGAAGGCTGACTGGATCAGACTGAAGGGAATGTAGTCCGACGACAGGATATCGAGCAGGCCATCGCCGGCCAGCGTGCGGGCCGAGACATTGCCCGAATGCGACGCGCCGCGCATGACGTTCGGCGCGCCCATCAATACGCCGAGCCCTGCCTCTTTTGAAGCCCGCGCCGCCTCCTCAGTGGTCGGGAACTCGGCGACGCGCACACCTTGCTCGATCGCTTCGTCGACATGGCCGACGGTTGCGTCGTCATGGCTGGCGAGCACGATGCCGCGCTCTTGGCAGGCAGCGGCGATGAAGCTGCGGTTCGGGCTCGAATTCCTCGCCGATTCCGCCATCCGCTTTTCGCAGAATTTCTGGAAATCGTGATCGGTCAGCTTCAGCTTGCGCTGGTAGTAATAGGCGTAGGTTTCCAAATTGACGAACTGGCGCTGTCCGGGCGCATGGTCCATCAGCGACGCCAGCCTGACCCGCTCGTCGCCGTCGAAATTGGCGAAGGCCGTGAGGCAGTCCGGCGCCGAAACCTCGCAACGCAGATGGAGGAAATGGTCGGCCCTGAGCCGGTCCTGCTGCACGCTGTCCTCGATCGCGTCGGCCAGCTTGCGTATGTCGGCGGCCGTCAGGTCGGCATCCTCGTCCATGCCGACACGCAAGGCGTCGAGCACGGTGGTGATGCCGGCGGTCGCCACCTGGGCGTCATGCGCGAGCACAGCTGCGATCGGGTTCCAGCGCACTTTCGGCCGCGGCGCGTAATGGCCTTCGAGATGGTCGGTGTGGAGCTCGACCAGGCCAGGGATGATGAAGTCGCCGCCCATGTCCTCGCCGCTGCGGCCAGCGCCGGGATCGATGGCGGCGATCACCCCATCGCGCAGCACGATCGACCCTTCGACGATCTGGTCGGCCAGCACAATACGGGCATTGTCAAGAACGGTCTCGGCAGTCATTTCAGGCAGTCCTTGCAGCATTTTGCAGCCAATTGAAAATGAATTGGCTTCGCACCATGCGGTTAAAGCAAATAGTCATTTAGGCAGTTCTTCTGGCCGGGCGGCGCCCGAGCGCGTGATGCGACAGCACCATGAACGGCGCACCCGGTTCAGTTTCCACAAACAGCGTCAGCGCGTCCACCGCCACCGGCCGTTGCAGCACGTCCGCAAACAGGCTGTCGATTGCTAGGCGAAGACGAGGGCTTTCCTGTGACGACACCCGGCCGGACAGCGTCATATGGAAGCGAAACGTCTCGAAGACATAGGGATAGCCCCACTGGCACAGATTGCGGAACTCGTCGGGCTTCAGCGAATCGGGGCTGCGCCGTTCGATCTCGGCTTCCGTCAACGGCGCGCGGAAGCGGTCGAAGTCGCGCACCACGTCGTCGGCGAAGCGGTTGAGCGCCGGCGGCGGTACTTCCGGCAACAGCGCGAAGAAGCCGTCGATCTGGCTGACGACGAGGCGCGGGATCGTAACCACCGGCGTCGCCTCGGCAAAATCGTCGAGTGCTGCACGAAGCGACGTTTCCGTCTCGTTGGAGGCCAGTCTGAAGGGCGCCTTCAGTGTCGCATGAAAGCCATAGCGGCGCGCCGAGGCGGTGTGGAAGGCAACTTCTGCCGCCGACAACTCGCCCGCAGCCTCGACCGGCTTTGTGGCGGCACCGAATGGGTCGCGGCCGAGCCAGTTGGCGGCGATCCGTGCCAGCGGTTCGTCTTGTCGGGGGGTGAAATAGATCGCGTAGCGCATCGAAAGTCCTCGTCAGCCCCGCTGCCATAGGTGATTTCCATGACGAATTGACGAAGCTTTGCGGCGTTTTCGGTAACAAAACCACACAGCCGGGTCGTTAGCCGACGATTTTTCGCTTGGACCAGCGGTTGGGGCGAAGGGGAAATGGTTAGGCCTTCATCAGCCATTCGTGCTCGGGCGCGTTGTGGAATTTCCACGTCCGCTTCGGTCCGGCCATGACGTTGAGATAATAGAGATCATAGCCGTGGCAGGCTGCGCAGGGGTGATAACCCTTGGGGACCAGCACGACGTCGCCGTCCTCGATCGCCATCGCCTCGTCGAGCGAACGAGCACCGTTCTCGTCGGCATCGGTGTAGACGCGCTGGAAAGCAAAGCCCTGTGGCGGGTTGAGACGGTGGTAATAGGTCTCCTCGAGATAAGATTCAGCCGGCAGATTGTCCTGGTCGTGCTTGTGCGGCGGATAGCTCGATGTGTGGCCGCCGGGTGTGATGACCTCAACCACCAGCAAGGAATCGGCCGGCTTGCCCTCCGGCAGGATGTTGGTGACATAGCGCGTGTTGGTGCCTTTGCCGCGAACCTCCTGGCCGAGATCGTCGGGCCCGATGACACGGACCGGCAGACCGCCGCCCAGTCCTGGCGCCGAGCAGACGGCAAGTTCGAGATCGGTATCGGCGCTCACCGACCACTCCGACCCCTGCGGCACATAGACCGACCAAGGTTTGCCGTCCAAGGGCGACATGCGTTCGCCGAGCAAGCCGAGATCCTTGCCGCCGGCCTTGGCCTTGCCCTTGCCGGTGACGAACACCAGGCAGACCTCACGATCCGCGGTTTGCCCGGAAGCGCTCTCGCCGGGCCTGAGCCGATGCAGATCGAAGCCGACATAGGTCCAGCCGGCGCTTTGCGGCGTCACATGGGCGATGCGGCCGTGGCCCTTATTGGCTTTGACGAGCAGTTTCGACATGGTCATTCCTTCGGTTTGGCGTCTGCCGATGGCTCGTCCTCGTCAGCCGGCTTGTAGAGGTAGAAAAACTGCCAGACGGCATAGCCGGCGAAGCCGAGCGCGATCACGCCCCAGAACGGCGTGCCGGTGGCGAATTCGATCACCGACCAGACCAGGCAGACCGCGACAACGGCGACGCGCCGCCACAGCGGCCGGAAAAACGGGTGCTCGGAGTCTTTCATCGGATCAACACCTTTCCTCGCGAACTCTCAAGCATTGGGAAAGCCCTGTGTCTCCACCGTATAGCCGGCCGCCGTCATAGCCCGCATCAATTCCTTGTAGCCGACCTGCGCCATCTTGAGCGGCGGGTTCTTCTTCGGATCCTGCTCGGCCTCGACCACGAACCAGCCTTCATAGCCATGGTCGGCGAGCCTCTGGACGATGGCGCCAAAATCCAGCGAGCCATCTCCCGGCACGGTGAAGGCGCCAAGTGCCACCGCGTCGAGGAACGATTGCTTGTTGCGATCCAGCTTTTGGATCACCTCCATGCGTACGTCCTTCACATGCACGTGGTTGATGCGCCGGTGGTGGTTGTTTATCGCGCGCAGCACATCGCCGCCGGCAAAGGCCAGGTGACCGGCGTCGAGCAGCAGCGGAATGCCTTCGCCCGAATAGCGCATGAAAGCGTCGAGCTCCGGCTCGGTCTCAACTACTGCCGCCATATGATGATGGTAGGAGAGCGGCATGCCTTGCTCTGCACACCATTCGCCGAACTGCGTGAGCCGCCGGGCGTAGGCTTTCATCTCATCGTCCGAAAGCCTCGGCTTGGTGGCGAGCGGCTTGGAGCGGTCGCCCTGGATGGAGCGGCCGACTTCACCATAGACGATGCAGGGCGCATTCACCGCCTTGAACAGGTCGATCATCGGCTGGATGCGATCCTTATTCCCCGATATATCCTCATTGACCAGCGTCCCGGAGAACCAACCGCCGCAAAGCGTCACGTCGGCCTCTTTCAGGATCGGCAGCATGATCTCCGGATCGTTGGGAAAGCGGCGGCCCATTTCCATGCCGGTGAAGCCAGCCGAGCGCGACTGGCGCAGGCACTCCTCCAGCGACACATCATCGCTGAGTTCGGCAAGATCGTCGTTCCACCATGCAATGGGGGACATGCCCAGTTTGGCTTTCAAGTCGTCACTCCAGTTTCAGACATTCGAGGCGCGTTCGCGGATGGCTAAAGAACCCGCCCGCTCAGCGCTTCCTCATATTTCTTGCGCGCCGCATTCACTTGCGGCCGTGCCGAGACTTCCGGCACTGCGACATCCCACCAGCTTCCACCGGCCTCGGTCGAAACCAGCGGGTCGGTGTCGATGACCAGCACGGTCGTTCGCGTGTTCTTCTTCGCTTGCGCCAGCGCCGTTTCCAGCCCGGCGATCGATGGCACTTTTTCGGCAATCGCACCCATGCTCGCAGCATGCGCGGCGAAGTCGATCTCGGGCAAGGTTTCGTGACGGGCGTCCTTCAGCAGATTGTTGAAGTTGGCGCCGCCGGTCGCCATCTGCAACCGGTTGATGCAGCCATAGCCGCGGTTGTCGAGCAACACGATGGTCAGCTTGAGGCCGATCATCACCGAGGTCGCGATCTCGGAATTGAGCATCAGGTAAGAGCCGTCGCCGATCATCACCACGACCTCTTCGTCCGACTTGGCCATCTTGACGCCAAGCCCGCCGGCGATTTCATAGCCCATTGTCGAGAAGCCGTATTCTGCATGGTAGGAGCCGGGCCCGCCCGCCCGCCAGAGCTTGTGCAATTCGCCCGGCAGGCCGCCGGCGGCATGAAGCAGTATCACGCCGGAGCCCATGGCGCGCTGTACTGCGCCGATCACTTGCGCGTCGGACGGATAGGCGGCATTGGTCGACGCCGTCACCTTGTCGGCATCCGCTTGCCAGTTCTTCTTGCCCGTGATCGCATTGTCGGTCCAGTCTGAAGGGGCTTTCCAGCCTTTCAGCGCCGCAGCGAGTTCGGCGAGCCCTTCCGCCGCATCGGCGACCAGCGGCAGCGCCTGGTGCTTTCCGGCGTCAAAAGGCTGCACGTTGAGCCCGATGATGGTCCTGCCGGCATGCTTGAACAATGCCCAGGAGCCGGTGGTGAAATCCTGCAGTCTGGTGCCGACGGTAAGCACGACGTCGGCCTCTTCGGCCAGCCTGTTGGCCGCCGAAGTGCCGGTAACGCCGACCGCGCCCATGTTCAACGGATGATCGTCCGGGAGCGAGGATTTGCCGCCTTGCGTCTCACAAACTGGAATGCCGGCGCCTTGCACCAGTTTTGCCAACTCCTCGGACGCCTGCGAATAGAGTACGCCGCCGCCCGCGATCACCAGCGGCTTTTTCGCCGCTTTGAGTACCGCGACTGCGGCCGCCAGTTCGTTGCGGTCCGGGCGCTGCCGTCGCGGCGTCCAGAGTCGCTCGGCAAAGAAACTCTCGGGGTAGTCATAGGCCTCGGCCTGCACGTCCTGGCACAGCGCCAGAGTCACCGGGCCGCATTCGGCGGGATCGGTCAGCACCTGCATGGCGCGGTTGAGCGCCGGCATGATCTGCTCCGGCCGGGTGATGCGGTCGAAATAGCGCGAAACCGGGCGGAGGCAGTCATTGACCGTCGCCGTGCCGTCGGAAAAATCCTCGGCCTGCTGCAGGACGGGATCGGGAATGCGATTGGCGAAGACGTCGCCTGGCAGAAACAGGACAGGCAACCTGTTTACATGCGCAAGTGCCGCAGCGGTCACCATGTTGAGCGCGCCGGGGCCGATCGAACTGGTCGCGGCCATGAAGCGACGGCGGAAATTGGCCTTGGCGTAGGCGATCGCCGCATGCGCCATTGCCTGCTCGTTATGGGCACGAAAGGTCGGCAGTTCGTCGCGAACCTGGTAGAGCGCCTCGCCGACGCCGGCGACATTGCCGTGGCCGAAGATCGCCCAGACGCCGCCGAAGATCGGCACTTTCTTCCCGTCCATCTCGGTCATCTGTCGAGCAAGAAAGCGGGTCAGCGCCTGCGCCATCGTCAGGCGGATTGTCTTGGTCATGTCGGTTCCTCCGCAGTCCTTATGCCGCGCCTTCTTATGCTGCTTTGCGGCCGCGCGCCGCAAGCCATGCCTCGGTCAGTCTCTCGAAGCGAGATGCCATGTCGGCAACCGCTTCATCGTCTGACATCTTGCCGGCAAGCCATTGTTCGGCCGCGTTGATGAAGATGGTGCGGCCGACGGCAAAGCCCTTGACGATAGACGCCTTGGCGGTGGCAGCAAAGGCCGCTTCCAATTCATCCTGCGGCGCTTCGAGGCCAAGCAGCACAATCCCGCGGCACCACGGATCGTTCTTCAGGATCACCGCCTCGATCTTTGCCCATGCGCCGGCCGATGCCTGCGGTTCGAGCTTCCACCAATCGGGCTTGATGCCGAGTGCGTAGAGTTCCTCGAGCGCGCGCGGGATGGTCATGTCGTCGAGCCTGCCGTGCTTGCCGGCGATGATCTCGACCAGAAGTTCTCTGCCCACTTTCCGCGCGGCCTCGAACAAAGCGCGCAGTTTCTGCTGCTGTTCGCTCTTCAGCGCCGCGGGATCGTCGGGATGATAGAAGCACAGGCACTTGATGCAGTGGTCGACCGGCCATTCGGTCAGTTGCGAACCTATGTCTTGCGAGAACTCGAAGCGAAGCGGCCGCGAACCCGGCAACTCGACCGGCCGGCCGAGCCAGGCGAAGGAATGGTGGGCGAATTCGAACATCGCCTCGCGTCCGTATTTTTCGTCGAGCAGCATGCCGTAGCCGGCGCGGCCAGCCGCGACCTTGGCCGCAGCCTTGACCGTCAGCACCTTGAAAGCTGGGATTCGCGACGGATCGGCGCCGGCTTTTGCCGCGACATCCTCCAGCTGGACGCGGTGGTCGCAGGCGAACGCCATCAGCGAGGGGATGTCGCGCCGGCGCGTGGTCGCCCAATGAATGTGATTGATCGCCTCGTCCTTGCGCAGCGCCAGATGCTTGCTGCCGTTTTTCAGGAAGAACTGCAATTCCTCGAAAGTCGGGTATTCCGGTGCGCAGAGCAGCCGCGACACTGCAAAGGCGCCGCAGGCATTGGCCCAGGTCGCCGCTGTCGCCAGGCCTTCCTCGCCGAGCCAACCGCGCAGGAAGCCCGACATGAAGGCGTCGCCGGCGCCGAGCACATTGTAGACCTCGATTGGAAATCCCTTGCCGAGGATACCGTCCTCGAGGTCGTCGCTGATCGGCCCGTCATAGACGATGCAGCCCATGGCGCCGCGTTTCAGCACGATGGTTGCCGCCGACAGCGAGCGGATGGTTTTCAGCGCGCTCAGGCAATCGTCTGCCCCCGAGGCGATCATGATTTCCTCTTCGGTGCCGACGATGAGATCGCAATCGGGCAGCACCGTCTTCAACTGCGCCGAGACGCGGTCGGATTTCACATAGCGCTCGAAGCCTTCGGCGTGGCCGGCGAGACCCCAGAGGTTGGGGCGGTAGTCGATGTCGAACACCACCTTGCCGCCCTTGGCTTTCATGACACGGATCGCCTTGCGCTGGGCGGCGTCGCTGTTGGGCCGTGAAAAATGCGTGCCGGTGACGACGACCGCGCGTGCCGAAGCGATAAACGCCTCATCGATATCGTCTTCCGAAAGCGCCATGTCGGCGCAATCGCTGCGATAGAAGATCATCGGCGAGACGCCTTCATCCTCGACCGACAGCAGCACCAGGGCGGTCAGCCGCTCCGGATCGGTCTTGAGGCCTTGGACCGAAACGCCCTCGCGGTTCAGCTGCTCGCGGATGAAGCGGCCCATCTGCTCATTGCCGACGCGGGTGAGCAGCGCCGAGCGCAGGCCGAGCCTGGCAGTACCGACCGCGATATTGGCCGGACAGCCGCCGACCGATTTGGCAAAGGAAGTAATGTCCTCGAGGCGCGAGCCGATCTGCTGACCATAGAGATCGACGGAAGCGCGGCCGATGGTGATGATGTCGAGCGGCGAATATTTCGCTTCCACGGCTTCGCCCATTCGAACCTCCCATCGGCTTTGTTGTCTTGGGTAACACGCGCGAGCGGCAGCGTGGCGCCGGCAATATGAAATAATAATTCCAATCCATAGTCAATATGGAACGAGCATTCCCAAGACTGAAAAGTGCTGTGCAAGGCTCGCGCGTTCAGAAACTTTGAAGTCAGACGAACGTCAAGTGTCTACCACTGAAACCAGCTGATTTACCAAGGAAGCGGGCCATCATCGTTGAAGTACCCGGCGGTCGGGCCATCGGCGTCCAAGGTCGCCAGGTGAATGACGATCTCGGCCGCCTGCTGCACCGTGCGGTGACCTTTATACCCGTTGAGATCGGTGGCAGTGTAGCCGGGCGCCGCGGCGTTGACCTTGATGCCCTGGGGCGCGAGCTCCCTGGCGAACGCCACCGTGATGGCATTCAAGGCTGTCTTGGAGCTGCCGTAGCCCATCATGTTAACGGCGTGGTTCGCAGTGGCGGGATCGAGCGCCCGGCCGATGGACCCGGTGGAGCTGCTCACCATCACGATCCGGGCAGCAGGTGCTGCTAGCAGCAGCTGCAGGAATGCCTGGGTCACGCGGATCGGGCCGAAGACATTGACGTCGTAGGTGGCCTGGATGTCGGCGATCCGCTGCTGGCTCGGCGGCAGGTCGTAATTGATGGCGACGCCGGCGTTGTTCACCAGCACGTCGAGGCAGGGGCTGGCCTGCCTGAATGCCTCGGCTGCCGCCTTCACCCTGTCATCCCGCGTGACGTCCAGCTCAAGCCACTCCACGTCGAGGCCTTCGGCGCGCAATGCCTGCGCCGCCGCCATGCCGCGTTCGGCGCTCCTGGCGCCGAGCCAGACCTTGAAGCCCATGGTCGCCAGTCGCCGGGCGATTTCATGGCCTATACCCTTGTTGGCGCCGGTCACCAGCGCGCTTTTCGATGTTCTCATAATCGGTGTCTCCATTTTTCTTGTGGAAGACCCACAAATGGTGCGAGGCAGCGGGCGTTGCGCGCCGGAAATTCTCCGGCTCTTGCCTAATCCTCTCACGCTGTTGCGCCGCCGGTGCGAATGCGCGATGCTGGCGCAATGAGCAAGGCGCTGCAGGAGTTGATCGAGATCGCCGGCCGCCATGCGCGCGGGCGACGAACAAGAACGGCGGTTCCCCGCGTTTCGATCGGCCGCAGCGAAGTCGCCACGCCGCCATTGTCAGGGGTGTGGGGGTCGGGGATCTTATTCGTACTGCAGGGCGCGAAGACGGTTCTGATCGGCGACCGAGCTCTTCGTTACAATCCGGCCAGCTATTTCATCTATACTGTCGAGACGCCCACCATCAGCCAGATAATCGAAGCGAGCGCGGCGCGTCCTTACCTGGCCATTGGCTTGACCCTTGACCTGCAGGCCGTCGCCGCGCTCCTCGTCGAGCACGCGCCGGCCCTCAGTGGCGACAGTTTCTCCACCTCTCCCGCTGATGACGATCTGCTCGACGCGTTGCGTCGAATGATGCGGCTGCTTGACCGGCCAGCGGAGATTTCCGTGCTCGCGACCATGATCGAGCGAGAGATGCTGTTTCGGCTCCTGCAAGGCCCCCAAGGCGGAAAGCTTCGTGAACTTGCGCGCGCCGATGGCCATCTGTCCCGGATTGGCCGGGCGATCGCCTGGATCCGTTCGCATCCCCATCAGCCGGTCCGGGTCGGCGATCTGGCCGAGATTGCCCGTATGAGCAGTGCTGCGTTTTATCGTCACTTCAAGGCGGCGACGGCCATGAGCCCAATCCAGTATCAAAAGCAAATCCGCTTGCTGGAAGCCCGCCATCTGCTGATTGCCCAGCCGGGCAACGTCGCACGTGTCGCCTTCGCCGTCGGCTATGAGAGTGCTTCCCAGTTCAGCCGGGAGTATGCCCGCCAGTTCGGGTCGCCGCCTGCCCGCGACGCAGCGCGGCTTTCGGCAGAAGGCGAAACCGCAATAGAGGTGATCTAAGGCTTGCGCTTCTTGCCAGTATCGCGCCGCTTCTCGCCGACCGCGACGGTCAGCGCCATAGCCAAAGCCATCGTCGCCGACAGCGAGCGGAAGCCGGCGAAATCGGCCTCGGCGACCTCGAACCAGACCCTGGCGAATTGGGCGAGTGGCGAAAAGGAGCTGTCGGTAATCGCCACGATCGGCACGCCTTGCTCCGAAATGACGCGCGCCTCCTCGATGGTGGCCGGGGCATAGGGCGAAAAGCTGATGGCGATCACGGCGTCCCTTGGAGAGGCAAAGCCGATCATCTCTGCATTGAGGCCGGCGGCCGATTCGATCAGCTGGTTGCGGATCTTGAGCTTGCCCAATGCATAGGCGATATAGGAGGCGACCGGGTAGGAGCGCCGCTTGGCCAGCACGTAAATGGTTTCGGCCTTGGCCAACACGGTGATCGCATCTTCGAAATGGTCTTCATTCAGCGTGCGCGAAATGTCGTTGAGCGAGGTACTGGCTGCGGCAACAAAACCGTCGAAAATCGCGCGGTGGCCGGCGCCTTCCTCGGCCTTGGCGCGCAATGCCGCCAGCCTTTCATCATAGGATGAGTTGCGCTCGCGCAGGCGCTCGCGAAACACCAACTGCAGGCTGGTGAAACCATCAAAACCAAGCTGCTGGGCAAAGCGGATCAGGGTCGAAGGCTGGACACCGGCGGAAGCGGCGATGCTGGCAGCGGTGCCGAAGGCGATATCGTCTGGGTTGTCGAGCGCATAGGCGGCGATCTGGGCGATACGTTTCGGCAGGCTGTGGCGCCGCTCCAGGATCGTCGCCCGCAGCGTCTCGAAATCGCGCGGCACCCGTTCGTCCATCGTCGCTCCGCCCAGGCTCATCGTCTGGTTCCCTCTGTGCCCCATCATAGCGGGCCTGTGCAAGAACACCATAAAAAATGAGACAAGCGTTCCATCTCCAGACAAAATGGACTAATTCATCCACACAATTTGCGCACACGGAGGCAAGGCAGATGGTCGGGGTAGGTCTTATCGGCACGGGTTTCATGGGCAAGTGCCACGCCATCGCCTGGAACGCGGTCGGCACCGTCTTTCCCGATGTGGACAAGCCAAGGCTGGTCCATCTCGGCGAGGTCAACGAGGACCTTGCCAAACGCCGTGCCAGCGAATTCGGCTTCGCCAAGGCCTCCGGCGATTGGCGCGCCGTCGTCGACGACCCGGAAGTCGATGTCGTTTCGCTGACCACGCCGAACCAGTTCCACCCGGAAATGGCCATCGCCATCCTCGAAGCCGGCAAGCATCTGTGGTGTGAAAAACCGATGGCGCCGAGCTTCGCCGAGGCGCAAGCAATGGCTGCGGCGGCCCAAAAGTCCGGCAAGGTGGCCGCGCTCGGCTATAACTATATTCAGAACCCAGCGATCCGCCATATCGGCGCGCTGCTCGACGAGAAGATCATCGGCGAGGTCAACCATCTGCGTATCGAGATGGACGAGGACTTCATGGCCGATCCGGAGGCGCTGTTCTTCTGGAAGCACGAGGCGGCGTCCGGCTACGGCGCGCTCGACGATTTCGCCGTGCACCCGCTGTCGCTCATCGCCGTACTGTTCGGCCGCGTTGCCCGCGTCATGTGCGACATGGCCAAACCCTATGCCGACCGCCGCGTCGCCTCGGGCGGGCGCCGCGCGGTCGAGACCTACGACATCGCCAGCATCCTGATGCATCTCGAAAACGGCATCGCCGGCACGCTGCTGGTCAACCGTTCGGCTTGGGGCCGCAAAGGCCGGATCGCCATCCAGATTTTTGGCTCGAAGGGCTCGATCCTGTACGACCAGGAGCGGATGAATGAGTTCCAACTCTATCTGACGGCCGACCGGCCGACCGAGCAAGGCTACCGCACCATCCTGGTGGCGCCGCATCATAAGCCTTATGACGCCTTCCTGCCGGCGCCCGGTCACGGCCTTGGCTTTAATGATCTCAAGATCATCGAATGCCGGGAGCTGTTGACGCGGCTTGCCGGCAAGCCGGCGCGGATCATCGATTTCGACGAAGGCCTGGAGATCGAGCGCACGGTGCACGCGATGGCGCGCTCGTTCGCGGAACAGCGCTGGATGGAGGTGCGGTAGTAAGCCCCTTCTCCCCTTGTGGGAGAAGGTGGCCGAGCGAAGCTCGGTCGGATGAGGGGTGTTGGACGGATCGCTACAGCAAAGAAATAAGCGCTTCAAATCCCTCAAATTTTCACGCCGAGATCCTTCCGGCACCCCTCATCCGGCTCGGCGCTGCGCGCCGATCCACCTTCTCCCACAAGGGGAGAAGGGACAGGGCCGGCATTGGCTGCCTCAGGCGGCTCCCGGGCGATCGGCGATCATGGCACGTCTCGCCGACCGGCGCCGCTCGACGGCGTCGGCAAGGCCGTAAAGCACCGTCTCGGTGGTTGCCCAGTCGATGCAGCCATCGGTGATGCTCTGGCCATAGACGAGCGGCTTGCCGGGCACGACGTCCTGCCGGCCGGCGACGAGGTTGCTCTCGATCATGATGCCGACGATGCGCTCGTCGCCCGCCGCGATCTGGCCCGCCATGTCAGCCGCCACCAGCGGCTGGTTTTCCGGCTTCTTGCTGCTGTTGGCGTGGCTGACATCGATCATCAGCCGCGGCGCCACGCCGATCCGGCCGAGCTCAGCGCAGGCAGCAGCAATGCTTGCCGCGTCATAATTCGGCACAATACCGCCGCGCAGGATGACGTGGCAGTCCTCGTTGCCGGTGGTCGTCGCGATGGCGCTGCGCCCGCCCTTTGTCACCGCCATGAAATGATGCGGCTGGGCGGCGGACTTCACCGCTTCGGCGGCAATCCGCAGATTGCCGTCGGTGCCGTTCTTGAAGCCGACCGGGCAGGACAGGCCTGACGCCAGCTCGCGATGGATCTGGCTCTCTGTCGTGCGTGCGCCGATCGCGCCCCAGGCGACGAGGTCGGCAATATATTGCGGGGTGGCCATGTCGAGGAATTCGGTGGCCGCCGGAAGGCCGAGATTGTTGACGGCGGAGAGCACGTTGCGGGCCATCCGCAACCCCTTGTCGATGTTGAAGCTGCCGTCGAGGTCGGGATCGTTGATCAGGCCCTTCCAGCCGACCGTCGTGCGCGGTTTCTCGAAATAAACCCGCATCACGATCTCCAGCCGGTCCGACAGGCTTTCACGCAGCGATGCCAAACGGCTGGCATAGTCTACGGCGGCGGCCGGGTCGTGGATCGAACAGGGGCCGACGACGACCACCAGCCGATCGTCGGTGCCGGTCAGCACGGCGTGGATCGCGTTGCGTGACGCGGCAACGGTCCGCGTCGCCGTCAGCGTGCGCGGTATCTCCCGCATCACCTCGTCCGGCGTGCTCAATTCCCTTATTTCTTTGACCCGAAGATCGTCTGTGGTCGTCAACACGGCTTATGCTCCTGTTTGGGAGACCTGCCGGCTGAAACAAAAAAGCCGCCAGGTCTGGCGGCTGTTCGGATATTGTTGCTGCAATCTTCAGATCGAGCGCAATCCTCCCGCCGCCAGCGAGCTCATAAAGTACCAATATGTGGCGGTCAGGTTGATCATGAGGGCTGATATAGTCGATGCGGAGGCGCTTGTCACGTGCCTGGTGAGGAGGAGGTCTACTCCAGCCCATTCGCGATTGGCTGAAGCCCCCCGAACTTCGTCATCCCAGGGCGAAGCAGGAGCGGAGCTCCGTCGCGGAGACCCTGGGATCCATGCCGTTGCCTTGGCCAAGGAGTGCTGCGGAACTAAATTCTGCATTGTAGCGACGCCTAGATGTCACGGCATGGATCCTCGGGTCTGCGCCGCGTCGCTGCGCTCCTTGCTCCGCCCGTGGATGACGAAGTGATGGGCGGCGTTCCGCTAGACTTGCCGGCGTTATTCCGGTGACGCCCCGGCGATGCTCTGATCGTAGTCGACCAGCGACCCGGTCATGACGCCGGACTGCGGGCTGATCATATAGCTGATCAACCGGGCAAGCTGCGCCGGTTTCACCAATTGGCCCATCGGCTGCGCGGCTTCGGCCTTCTCCAACCAGTCCTCCGGCGCGTCGTGCCATTTCTTCTGCACGATCGCCTCGCCCTCGGTGTCCATCCAGCCGGGCAGCACCGCATTGCAGCGGATGCGATTGCCGCGATAGGCATTGGCGACATTCTTGGTGAGTGTCGCCAGCGCTCCCTTGCTCGACGAATAGGGCGCCAGGAACGACTGGCCGCAATGCGCCGACATCGACAGCACGTTGACGATCGAGCCCGGTACCTGGCGCGCCAGCAAATGCGCCACCACGCCCTGCATCAGGAAAAACGGGCCGCGCACATTGGTCTGGAATATCTGGTCGAACAGATCCTCGGAGGTCTCGACCAGCGAGCCGCGAGCCGAGGTGGCAGCGGCGTTGACCAGCGCGTTGACGGTACCAAAATGGCCAATCGCCGTTTCGACCGCACGCTTGCAGTCGGCCACTTTTGAGACGTCGGCGCTGATGAAGATGGCATCGACGCCTGCCCCCTTGAGGATGGCGACAGCCTTGTCGCCCTTCTCCTGCGAGCGGCCGATCAGCGCCAGCGCCCGGCAGCCCTCATCGGCCAGCGCTTCGGCGACGGCAAAGCCGATGCCTTGTGCGCCGCCGGTAACGATGGCGCGTGTTTCGGAATTGCGACCGGCTGAACCGTTCATCGCCTTGCTCCTGTGCTTGATAGTCAGATTGTTTTGTCGAGGCGGACGGTCTTGCCTTCCTTGGCCGATTTCAGCGCCGCATCCGCCAGCCTGAGCGCCACCAGCCCGTCCTTGCCGCTCGGCGCCGCCTTCTTGCCTGACGTCGCTGCCGCAATGAAGGCAGCGATCTCGTTAGCATAGGCGTCGAGATAACGGGTCATGAAGAAATCGTGCAGCGGCGGCCGCGTATAGCCTTTCTCATTGGCCAGTTCGATCGACACCGGCCGCTGGTTCTCGGCCGCAATCATGCCTTTCGAGCCATGCACCTCGATGCGCTGGTCGTAGCCGTAGGTGGCGCGGCGTGAGTTGGAGATAACGCATTGCTTGCCGGAGGCAGTTTCGAGGATGACGCTGACGCTGTCGAAGTCGCCGGCCTCGCCGATCTTCTTGTCGACCAGCACCGAAGCATGCGCGCTGACCGCCGCCGGCTCCTCGCCGAGCAGGAAGCGCGCCATGTCGAAATCATGAATGGTCATGTCGCGGAAGATGCCGCCCGAGCGGCCGATATAGTCGAGCGGCGGCGGGCCGGGATCGCGCGAGGTGATTGTCACCATTTCGACAGTGCCGATGGCGCCGTCGTCGATCGCCTTGCGCACGGCGGCAAAATGCGGATCGAAGCGGCGGTTGAAGCCGACCATCAGGGTGGCGCCGGCCTTGTCGACGACGGCCAGGCAACGTTCCACCCGGGCGGCGTCGAGGTCGATCGGCTTTTCGCAGAAAATCGCTTTACCCGCTTTGGCGAAGCGTTCGATCAGATCGGCATGGGTATCGGTCGGCGTGCAGATGACGACCGCATCGATATCGCCGGCCTTCTCGATGGCATCGATGCTGCGCACTTCGGCGCCATAGGCAGAGGCCAGATCGGTCGCCGCCTTCTCGAAGGCGTCGGCAACTGCGACCAGCCTGGCCTCAGGATTGGAACCGACGGCGCGAGCATGGACCTTGCCGATACGGCCGGCACCGAGAAGAGCAAAGCGAAGAGGCATGAAGAGTTTTCCTTTGAGAATGGTTCGGAAGGGAGGGCGTGTTAGCGCCTGTGGCTCGGCGTTGGCCGTTACGCCGCAAGTTCCGCCTGCCCGGTCTTGGCGCCGGTGATGTAGGAGACGATATCGTTGCCGTCGGTGTCCTGCTTGCGCAAATTGGCGACGATGCGGCCGCGCCGGAAAACGACGATGCGGTCGACCAGGTCGAACACCTGGCGCATGTTGTGAGAGATCAGGATCAGCGGTTCGCCATTCTCCTTCAGCGTGCGGATGATGTTTTCGACCTGCATCGTCTCCTGCACGCCGAGTGCCGCCGTCGGCTCATCCATGATGATGAGCTTGGAAGCAAAGGTCGCGGTTCTGGCAATTGCTACGCACTGGCGCTGGCCGCCCGACATGTGGCGGATAGTATTGGAAAGATTGGGGATCTTGACCGCTGTCCGGACCAAGGCTGCCTCGGTCGCCTTGCGCATGAACTTGCGATCGAGGATCGAGAAGGGCCCGAGATTGAAAAGCACCCGCTCGCGGCCGAGGAACAGGTTCGACGGCACGTCGAGGTCGTCGGCGAGCGCCAGGTTCTGGAACACCGTCTCGATGCCCGCCTCGCGGGCTTCGATGGGGCCGGCAAAATTCACTTCCTTGCCGTCGAACCACATCCTGCCGCTGGTGCGCTGCTCGACGCCGGTGATCTGGCGTACGAAGGTCGATTTGCCAGCGCCGTTGTCGCCCATGATGGCGACATGCTCGCCCTTGCGCAGCTCGAAGTTGGCACCCTCCAGCGCATGGACGCCGCCATAATACTTGGTCAGGTTTTCGGTCTTCAGGACGATGTCTGACATGATCAAGCCCTCATCGCCCGCAGGCGTTGGCGCCACTGGTCGAGTACGACTGCGCCGACGATGATCACGCCTTTGACCATCTCCTGATAATAGGCGTCGAGGCGCAGAAAGGTGAAGCCGGAGATGATGACGCCGAAGATCAGCGAGCCGATCACTGTCCCGATAATCGAACCGCGGCCGCCCGACAGCGAGACGCCGCCGATAACCGCCATGGCGATCGCGTCGAGCTCGTACATTACACCCATGCCGGCCTGGGCGGTGAGATTCTTGGAGCTCAGCACCACGGCGGCGAGCGCGGCGAGGACGCCGGCAATGACGTAGACGAGGATCTTGTGGTTGGCGATGTTGATGCCGGACATGCGCGCGGCGTCCTCATTGGAGCCGATTGCATAGCAGTGCTTGCCATATTTGGTGTAACTCAGGATCAGCTGGAACAGCACTGCGAGCGATATGAAAATGATGACCGGCATCAGCCCCTTGCCAATGGCGGCGAAACTCTCGGTCGGAAACGAGATCGGCTGCCCCTTTGACCACCATTTGGCGATGCCGCGCGCGGTGACCATCATGCCGAGCGTGGCGATGAACGGCGGGATGCGCGTGTAGGCGATCAAAGCGCCGTTGACCAGGCCGGCCAGCAGGCCGCAGCCGATCGCGACCAGCACGGGCACGATCACCGGCAGGTCGGTCCAGCCCTGCGCGATGAACATCGCCTTCGGGTTCGGGTTGCCATTGACGGTCGCCACCTGGGCGAAGCTCATGGCTATCATCGCCGTGGCGCCGACGATCGAACCTGAGGACAGGTCGATGCCGCCGGTAATGATCACCTGCGTCACGCCGATGGCAATGATGCCGACTATCGACACCTGCAGGATGATGATCTGCAGGCGCGCTTCGTTGAAGATCGCATCGATATTGTCGCGGGTGTTGAACAGGAAGCTGTCGCCCAGGAAAACCCGGCCGATCAGCTCGAAAGCGCCGACCAGGATGACGAGCGCCAGGAAGACGTTGAATTCGGCCGGCCATGCGCGCCGTTTCGCATCATAGCTGAGCCCGCCGACGCCGTGAGATGTCTGTGCCAATCGTGCTTCCTCCGTCAGCCACGGTCTCCACTCGGCGCTGTTCAGGCCGAGAGGGAAAAAGCGGAGCGGCGCTGTCTTACTTTGGCGCGCCGCTCCGTATCGGACAGGTCCGCCTCAGTTCTTCTTCAGGAACTTGTCGATATTTGCCGGCGTGACCAGCTGGAACGGGATGTAGACCTTGTGCTCGACCTTCTCGCCCTTCGCCAGCTTGAGCGCTGCGTCAAGCGCGCCGGCACCCTGGCCGGCCGCGTCCTGGAACACCGTCGCATCGAGGTCGCCCGCCTGCATCGCGGCAAGCGCATCCTGGGTAGCGTCGACCCCGCCGACGACAACCGACTTCATGTCGATGTTGGCGGCCTTCATCGCCTGGATGGCGCCGATGGCGCTTTCGTCATTATTGGCGATGACGCCGTCGAACGGCTTGCCGGTCGACAGCCAGTTGGTCATCAGGTTCTGCGCTTCTTCGCGCTTCCAGTTCGACGTCTGCTTGTCGATGATCTTGATGAAGCTGCACTCCGGCGTGGCGATCACGTCGTCAATGTCCTTGGTGCGCTGCACCGCTGCCTGGTTCGACAGCTCGCCCATGATCACATAGACGTTGGCTTCAGTCTTGCCGGCCTCCTTGAACAGGCGGCAGACCTCCTTGGTCTCGAGCGTGCCGGAATCGGCTTCGTTCGAGGCGACGAAGGCCTGGTTTTCGGGCAGCGTGTCGACGTTGACCGGCTCGCGATTGACATAGACCAGTGGAATCTTGGCAGCGGCGGCTGCGTCCGACATCGCCTGAGTCGCCGAGGTGTCGACTGGGTTGACGATGATGGCGTCGACGCCTGAGGCGGCGAAGTTCTTGATCTGGTCGAGTTGCTTGGCGACGTCGTTCTGCGCATCCTCCACCTGCAGCTCGACGCCGTCCATGCCCTTGGCCTGTTCAATCATGCCGTTGCGCAGCACGGTGAGAAAATTGTCGTCGAACAACGCCATCGACACGCCGATCTTGGCAGCAAAGGCGGACGAACTCATCAGCGCCGCGAACGCGACGCCCAAAAGCAGTTTTTTCATTTTATTTCTCCTCCACATTGGTGTCCGGCTGCACCGATCTACCCGGAATCCCCGATCTCGCAGGGAATTCTCTCCCGATTGCCATTTTTAGTTCCGGAGGCATTTGCCTGAAACAGATCTTCCGGAACGAAAGAACCAAAATTCTCAGTTGGTGAAATATTTATTCCATTTCGCTTGGGCGTCAAGCGAGATTTCGCCATGAGGAATGGATTTTCGGCATTTCGAGCGCTTTTAGACGGACGCTAACGCAAGCCAGGCCTGAAAGCGTTCTGATAGATTACATCATGTCTGCCGCCGATGACCGCGACGTCAGATGTTTTCCGGCAGATAAATGTCGAAGGGCAGAAAGGTCTGGCCCGGCGCATTCGCAGCGCCGGTCTCGATGGCATGCGCCATCAGCCCGACAAGCTCGCGGCAAAGCGCCGCCAGTGGCGTCGAGATCACCATGGTCAGGAAATTATCTGCCAGCGCCGCGCGGGAGTCGGGCGTGATCTCGTTGCAGACGACCGCCGGCATCTCAGCCGGCTTTGCCTCCCTCAGCGCCGAGATCGCGCCTTCCATGCCGCCACCGGCGACATAGCAACCGTCGAGATCAGGGTGGCGGGCCAGAAGCTCGATCATTGCATCATGCGTGATCTGGTTCGCTTCCAGATTGACCAACGTCTCGAGGAGAGTGAATTCCGGCGCCTGCTCGCGAAAGAAGGAGCGAAAACCGATCTCGCGAAGCTCATGGCCGTGGAAGCGATGGCTGCCGACGAACAGGGCAACCTTGCCAGGTCTCTTCGCGGCCTTCGAGATCATCCAGGCAGCGGTTCGGCCGACCTTGCGATTGTCCAGGCCAACATAGCCCTCGCGAATACCGGACGCAAAGTCGGAAAGCAGGGAGAACACCGGTACGCCATTGGCTTTGAGAGCCTCGACGGCGACCGTCAGCGTCGGGTGATCAGGCCCGACCAGGGCGACGGCCCTGGATTTGGCGGCCAGCTTGCGCATCCGCTCGACGATCTCGTCCGGCGCCAGCGAAGCGGCGAAGTCGATGGTGGCCACGCCGCGAAAGCGCGGCGACTGCGATACCGCCAGTTCAAGCTCGCGGGCAAATTCACTGTAGAAGACGTCCTCCCGTCTCAACAGCAGGAACCCGAGCCGGTATTCGGGCAATTCATGGCGCATCCGCTGCTTGATCAATCCGGCTGCGTGATAGCCGATGCTGGTCGCGGCCTCATAGACGCGGCGCGCGGTTTCCTCGCGCACCGGCAAGCGGTTGTTCAGTACCCGGTCGACGGTGGCAACGCTGACCCCCGAAATGCGCGCCAGGTCGGTGATCGTCGGCCGTTTCGCCATCGCTGCCTCATTCCACTGTTTGGCCCTTTTACACCATTCTGATGGAAAATGATAGAAACTATCTTTGTGATATTGAGCCTATCAGGGCTCGGCGTTATTTTGAACGCTGACCGAACATGATCGAGGCCTCCGCTATGGTGGATATTGGACTCCGAACCGGGAATACGAGCTCCGCAGCAGCGTCCCGACGCGACTACAGCCTGATCGGCCGCGACGCGAAGCTTGCCGTCGAGAGCGGGCTGGCGGCGGCCGAGTGGTATCACACCGACGTGCCGCGCAAGCAGATGAAGGAGCTGATGCAGCGCTCCGACGGCCCGGCGATCCGCGATACCATCATCTGGCTCGGCACCATGATCCTCAGCGGCGCCGGCGCCGCCTGGTTCTGGGGCAGCTGGTGGTGCGTGCCGTTCTTCTTCGTCTATGGCGTCCTCTACGGTTCCTCCACCGATTCACGCTGGCACGAATGCGGCCACGGCACCGCCTTCAGGACGCAGTGGATGAACGACGTGGTCTATCAGATCGCCTGCTTCATGATCATGCGCAATCCCGTGACCTGGCGCTGGAGCCACACGCGCCATCATACCGATACCATCATCGTCGGCCGCGATCCGGAGATCTCGGTGATGCGTCCGCCCGATCTGCTGCGCGTGGTGCTCAACTTCGTCGGCATTCTCGACGCCTGGCAGGCGATGAGCGACATGCTGCGCAATGCAGCCGGTATCGTCAGTCCGGCCGAAAGAACCTTCATTCCCGACCAGGAGCAGCCGAAGGCAATTCGCATTGCCCGCATCTGGACGACAATCTATGCCGCGACCATTGCGCTGGCGCTCTATACCGGCTCGTTCCTGCCGCTGATGCTGGTCGGTCTGCCCAGGCTTTACGGTGCCTGGCACCATGTCATGGTCGGCCTGCTGCAGCATGGCGGCCTGGCTGAAAACGTCACCGATCACCGGCTCAACAGCCGCACCGTCTACATGAACCCGATAAGCCGCTTCATCTACTGGAACATGAACTACCATGTCGAGCATCACATGTTTCCCATGGTGCCCTATCATGCGCTGCCCAGGCTGCACGAACTGATCAAGCACGATCTGCCGGCGCCGACACCGTCCATCCTGGCCGGCTACCGCGAGATGATACCGGCTTTCCTGCGCCAGCTGCGCAATGAGGATTATTTCATCAAGCGCGAACTGCCGCCGACGGCGAGGCCCTATCGCGAGGATTTCCACAGCGATAACGCTGCTGTTGCGGTGGCTGCTGAATGACAAGCCCATGCCAAGGCATCAAACATCGAGGGACCCGTAAATGAGCGACTGGGTCGAGGCCTGTGACGCCGAGGACATCGACGAAGAGGACGTGATGCGCTTCGACCATGGCGGCCGCACCTTTGCCATCTATCGCAGCCCCGACGACGGGTATTTCGCCACCGACGGGCTTTGCACGCATGAGAAGGTGCATCTGGCCGACGGGCTGGTGATGGACGATATCATCGAATGCCCGAAGCATAATGGCCGCTTCAACTACAAGACAGGGGCTGCCAGGGGCGCGCCGGTCTGCGTCGATCTCAGGACCTATCCGGTCAAGGTCGACGCCGGCAAAGTCCTTGTCCGGATCGGTTGATGATGACGAAGGGAATGGTCATCATTGGCGCCGGCGAATGCGGCGGGCGCGCCGCCCTTGCGCTGCGCGAGCTCGGCTATGATGGACCGGTGACGCTGGTCGGCGACGAGCCGCATCTGCCCTATGAGCGGCCGCCGCTGTCGAAAGACGCGATGGTTGCCGACGCGCCGCTGCTCAAGGCAATCGCCACCGACGCGATCCTGGCCGAAAGATCGATCAGGCATATCCATTCGGTTCAGGCGGTGGCGATCGACCGCGCGGCGCATGTCGTGCGCCTCTCGGACGGTTCCGTCCTGGCCTACGACAAGCTCCTGCTGGCGACCGGTTCGGTGCCGCGCAAGCTGCCGATGCCGGGCCTTGGCGGGCGCTGCGTCTACCTCCGGACCTTCAACGACGCGCTGGCCATTCGCGCCCATCTCAGCGCCGGAAATCGCATCGCCATCATTGGCGGCGGCTTCATCGGGCTTGAGCTTGCCGCGGCGGCACGCAGACTGGGTGCGGCGGTCACAGTTATCGAGGCGCAGCCGCGCATCTTGATGCGCGGCGTGCCGGCCGAGATCGCTGAGATCATCCATCAGGCGCATGAAGCCGAAGGCGTGAAAATCCTGTGCGGCGAGGGCATCGCCGCCATTGCCGATGATGGCGCCGAAGTGCGCATCGCGCTCGCCGGTGGACACGACATTGTCGCCGATCTTGCCGTGATCGGCATCGGCGCCGTGCCGGTGACCGGACTTGCCGCGGAGGCGGGGCTGACCGTCGACAATGGTGTCGCCGTCGACGCCGAGCTTCGCACCAGCGACCGGGATATCTTTGCCGCCGGCGATTGCTGTTCGTTTCCGCTCGCCATCTATGGCGGCCGGCGCGTGCGGCTCGAAGCTTGGCGCAATGCACAGGAGCAGGGCGCGCTCGCCGCAAGGAATATGCTTGGCGCCGGCGAGTCCCATGCGGCGGTGCCGTGGTTCTGGTCGGATCAGTACGGCCTGACCTTGCAGATCGCCGGCCTGTCGGACGAAGGCCGCAGCATCGTGCGCCGCGACCTCGGCTACGGCGCCTTCATCCTGTTCCACCTCGCCGAGGACGGCAGGCTGGTTGCGGCAAGCGGCATCGGCCCAGGCAACGCGGTCGCCCGCGACATAAGGCTGGCCGAGATGCTGATTGCAAAGCAGGCAAGGCCGGCGCCGGAAGCGCTAGTCTCGCAGGCGGTCAAATTAAAATCGCTGCTGGCGGCTTGATCCGCCGCGTGGATAATTGGCCGAACGCGTTCGGCTAAAACAGCGCTTTCAGCTCCGGCAGCTTGTCGTTGACCAGCCAGCCATAGTAATTTTCCTCGGGCAGCTTTTCCGGCTCGCCCGCAGCGCGGCGCTTGTCGTTCTCGGCTTTCAGCGCATAGGCGCGCTGTTCGGGATTGCCGACATTGTAGAGCGTCGACGTGATGCCGGGATTGCCTGAGATGTCGAAGCCGGCAATGCTTTTATAGGCGTCGATCGACTTCCTTATCGTCGCCGCGACATAAGGCAGTGTCAGGTCAGGGTCCATGATCGTCTTGTAGACCGCATTGGGGTCACCGACGTCGAGTTCCGGCAGGCCGGAAACCTTGTGCACGAGATCGCTCATCTGCAGTGCCGTCAGCGGATTGAGCTGGCCAAGGCCAAAAGTCTGGCCGGCATAATAAGGCTGGAAGAAAGTGGCGCCGAAGCGGTCGTTGGGAAAGCTCTCGCCGTTGACGGTTTTGCCGCGGAACGACCGGTTCCACACCTGTTCGCGGCACTCCCACAGATCGTAGCTGTCGGACTTCCCTGCGCATTTCGCAAATTGCGGCCGTTGCACGAAATCGGTGATGTCCTCGCCATCATAGGCAAAGGAGAGCTTGCTCGACAGATACGAGATCGCCTTGACGTAATAGGTCTGCAGCCGGTCATAGGCATCGACATTATAGGTATGCTCGCCGACGATGGCTCCAACGATATGCATTGGGTCGATGTCATAGGCCGCGGCTGCCTGCTTGATCTTACCGCGCAGCTCGGCATCGTTCTGGAGCAGCGCAAAGACTTTGCGGTATTTCGCCTGGAAGGTGGTGTTGGTCGCCTGGGTGCGCCGGCTCGAAGCGCCCGGTATGTCGGGCTGCTCGGTGTTGCGGTTGCCCGGCGGCACCATCGTTGCCGCTTGTGCGGCGAACATGGCTGCCGCCAGCGTCAGCCCCAAAATGACGAGGATTAGTTTTTTCATGCGCCGCCGCCCAAATAGTCGCCGGCAAACTAGGTAATGCTCCACCGGGAGTCGAGAGACGCCTGCACCCGACGGGACGAAAGCTTGCCGGATGCTTCCATTTGGCCACACATCGGGAATGCTGGGCCAAATTGGGGAGGCCGGGAGCAATTCCCCGACCCTCTTCGAGAATGAAGCGTCTCCTACAGGATGAAACGCGACAAGTCCGTGTTTCTGGAGAGGTCACCGACATGCTTCTCGACATAGGCGGCATCGATGGTCACCGAGGTGCCGTTGCGGTCCGGCGCGTCATAGGAGATATCGTCCAGCACCCGTTCCATCACCGTCTGCAGCCGCCTGGCGCCAATATTCTCGACGCTGGCGTTGAGGTCCACGGCGATGCCGGCCAACGAATCGATGGCGTCGTCGGTGAAGACCAGATCGACGCCTTCGGTCTTCATCAGCGCGATATACTGCTTGATCAGGCTGGCTTCGGTCTCGGTGAGGATGCGGACGAAATCGCCCTTCTCCAGCGCCCGCAGCTCGACGCGGATCGGCAGGCGGCCCTGCAATTCCGGCAGCAGATCGGAGGGCTTGGCGACGTGGAACGCACCCGAGGCGATGAACAGGATGTGGTCGGTCTTCACCGGTCCGTATTTGGTCGCAACCGTGGTGCCTTCGACCAGCGGCAGCAGGTCGCGCTGCACACCTTCACGCGAAACACCGGCACCGATGCCGCCTTCGCGCGAGGCGATCTTGTCGATCTCGTCAAGGAAGACAATGCCGTCATTCTCGGTCGATTCGAGTGCCCTGCGCACTACTTCGTCCTGATCGAGCAGCTTGTCGGACTCGTCGCTGATCAACAGCCCGTAGGACTCCTTGACGGTCGTCTTGCGCAACTTGGTCTTCTTGCCGCCCATCGCTTTCGACAGCATATCGTTGATGTTGAGCACGCCGATATTGGCGCCCGGCATGCCGGGGATCTCGAAGCCGGGCATGCCGCCATTGCCGGTATCGGCCACTTCGATCTCAATCTCCTTGTCGTCGAGCTCGCCGTCGCGCAGCTTCTTGCGGAAACTGTCACGGGTGGCCGGGCTCGCCGTCTTGCCGACGAGCGCTTCGAGCACCCGTTCCTCGGCGTTGATGTGGGCACGCGCCTTGACGTCCTCGCGCATCTTCTCGCGAACCAGCCCGATGGCGATCTCGACCAGGTCGCGGATGATCTGCTCGACATCGCGGCCGACATAACCGACCTCGGTGAACTTGGTGGCTTCGACCTTGACGAAAGGCGCACCGGCAAGGCGTGCCAGGCGGCGCGAAATCTCGGTCTTGCCGACGCCGGTCGGGCCGATCATCAGGATATTCTTCGGCATCACCTCTTCGCGCATCTGGCCCTCGAGCTGCTGGCGGCGCCAGCGGTTGCGCAAGGCAATCGCCACGGCACGCTTGGCGTCTTTCTGGCCGATGATGAAGCGGTCGAGTTCCGAAACGATTTCGCGAGGAGAGAAGGTGCTCATGTCACTAAATTCCACTTTGCCACTGCCGAACGGACTCGAACGGATGCAGCAGCATGATCACGTTGAGTGTCAGATTGTCCCGGATGAGATAGCCGACACCGAATTCGAAGATGAGGGCGAGGGTTACGATCACCCATATAGGAAGCCTTCGCGCCATGACAAACCCCAGCACCATGGCCAGCGTGTCCGACACCGAATTGATGATGCTGTCGCCATAATAGTCGAGCGAGATCGTGCCGGCGCGATAGCGATCGATGATGAAAGGGCTGTTCTCGAGCAGCTCCCAGCCGCCCTCTATAACCACCGCAAAGGCCAGCCTGAGCCCGATCGGCGAGCGCGGGAAAACGAACCACGCCAGCGCATAGAACAGGAAGCCGTGAATGATGTGCGAGAAGCTGTACCAGTCCGAAATATGCTGGGAATTCTCCGAGCTTTGCACAATGCCGTGCCACAGCTTGACGTAGCCGCAGGTACAGATCGGCGTCCGCCCCATGCCGTAGAGGACCCCGGCCTGGAAGATGACCAGGCCGAGAACCAGCAGAAGCCCCATTCGCCAACTGTCGTAGTAGGCCGAGACGGTTTTGTCGCTGGATACGCTCATGCTGCTATTGCCCCTCTTCTGCGTCACCCTGTTCGGCATCACCCTCTGGGGCATCAATCGCCATCAGCACGGCATCGCCATATTCCGACTTCCTGCGATCGATAGCCGTGAAACCGGCCTTTTCATAGGCACGGATAGCCCGTGCATTGGCGGGGTCCGGGTCGATGATGACGCGCGGCGTACCTTCCTCGAAAAGCTGCTCGACGAACTGCCGGACGATCGCCGAGCCGTGGCCGACCCCGACAAGCTCCGGCACGCCGATCGACAGATCGATGCCGAGCGTGCCGAACGGCTGGTCGCTATAGGGATGGCCGTCCTCCAGATGCGGATCGTAGCTCTGCAAATAGCCGATGGGCTTTCCGTCGAGCTCGATAATCAGCGGCTCGACCGAAATGCTGTCGATATGCTCGCGGATCTCCGCAATCTCGGTCTCTGGGTCGTTCCACCATTCGGCGACATGCGGCTCGGCAAGCCAGCCGGCGATCATCGGCAGGTCCCTCTGGGTCACCGGCCGAAAACCATAGCGGAGGCTCCGCTCAGGCGGCATCGAGGGTTTCGACGACGAAGTTGTTGTTGGTGTAGACGCAAATGTCTGACGCGATCTGCATCGCCTTGCGGGCGATCTCCTCTGCGCCCTTGTCGCTGTCCACCAGCGCGCGTGCCGCTGCCAGCGCGTAATTGCCGCCCGAGCCGATGGCCATGACGCCAAATTCGGGCTCCAGCACGTCGCCGGTGCCGGTCAGCGCCAGCGACACCGACTTGTCGGCCACCAGCATCATCGCTTCCAGCCGCCGCAAATAGCGGTCGGTGCGCCAGTCCTTGGCAAGCTCGACGCAGGCGCGTGTCAGCTGGTCGGGATATTGTTCGAGCTTGGCTTCAAGCCGCTCGAGCAGAGTGAAGGCATCGGCGGTGGCGCCGGCGAAACCGGCGATGACGTTGCCGCCCTTGCCGATGCGGCGCACCTTCTTGGCGTTGCCTTTCATGATGGTCTGGCCGAGGCTGACCTGGCCGTCGCCGGCGATCACCACCTTGCCGCCCTTGCGCACGGTCAGGATGGTCGTGGCATGCATGGTCAGTTCATTCGACATTTTCTGCTCCGATAAGCACCGATCCCATCGAGGCGATCGGCGCGTTACGAGTGACTTGATCGGCCATATGTATGCATAGGCCGGACGATTGCAAACCGGCCATCCACCGGGTCGGATCGGGCTCCGCAGCGGTAACTGGCAATCGCCGGATCATGCTGCTAGAAGGCTTTCGTTTTCAGGCATGTGAACGCCTGAATCGTGCAAAATCTGAGACAAGGATGAGGTCATGGCGCCCCGTTCCGCCGAGATAAGCCGCAAGACCAGGGAAACCGACATCGCCGTATCGGTTCAGGTCGACGGCTCGGGCAAATCCGACATTTCGACGGGCGTCGGCTTCTTCGACCATATGCTGGACCAGTTGTCGCGCCATTCGCTGATCGACATGACCGTGAGGGCCAAGGGCGACCTGCACATAGACGACCACCACACGGTCGAGGATACGGGCATTGCGCTCGGCCAGGCGCTGGCCAAGGCATTGGGCGAGCGGCGCGGCATCATGCGCTACGCCTCGATCGATCTCGCCATGGACGAGACACTGACGCGGGCGGCAATCGATGTCTCCGGCCGGCCTTTTCTGGTCTGGAATGTTTCATTCTCGTCGCCGAAGATCGGTACGTTCGACACCGAGCTGGTGCGCGAATTCTTCCACGCGCTGGCGCAGAATGCCGGCATCACGCTGCATGTCACCAATCATTACGGCGCCAACAACCACCACGTCGCCGAGACCTGCTTCAAGGCCGTGGCGCGTGTGTTGCGTTCGGCACTTGAGCGCGACCTGCGCCAGCCGGACGCGGTTCCCTCCACCAAGGGATCCCTGAAAGGGTAACGCCATGGCCATCTATGTCGTAATGGAGCCGCCAGGCCGCAGCGAAAGCGTGGACACTACCTTTATCCGTGACGGCTTTGCCTGGCTCGGCTTCCTAGTGCCGCCGCTGTGGCTGGCCTGGCACCGGCTGTGGGTCGAGGCGGCATTGGCGTTTGTCGCCATGGGCCTGCTCTCGATGCTGGGCGAAAGGCTGGACCTGGAAACAGCCGGCTCGCTTTTATCCCTGCTTGTCATGCTCTTTGTCGGACTGGAAGGGCAGGGCTTGCGGATCGCAGCCCTGCGCCGTCGCGGCTGGCATGAATGGGGCGTGGTCGAGGCCGACAGGCTCGACGACGCAGACGTCCGCTATGCATTGGAAGCCGATGCTCAGTCGGATGAACAACCGACGGTGCAACGCATCGTCCCAGACGCAGCACATGCCCGGTCGGCGCAGATGGGCCTGGCGCTGGGGCTGAACCATATTCCGGGAAAGCCCTGAGATGAGGGTGGCGATCATCGATTACGGGTCGGGCAATCTGCGCTCGGCCACCAAGGCCTTCGAGCGTGCTGCGCATGAAGCCGGCATTGCCGCCGCGATCGAACTCACCGCCGATGCCGAGCGGGTCAGGACCGCCGACCGCATCGTCCTGCCCGGCGTCGGTGCCTATGCCGATTGCGCCGCTGGACTGCGTGCGGTCGCCGGCATGTGGGAAGCGGTCGAGGAGGTGGCGATCGCCAAGGCTCGGCCGTTCCTCGGCATCTGCGTCGGCATGCAGCTGATGTCGGAGCGAGGCCTGGAAAAGACCGTCACAAAGGGCTTTGGCTGGGTCGCCGGCGACGTCAAGGAGATCACGCCGGCCGATCCGACACTGAAGATCCCGCAGATCGGCTGGAACACGATTGACCTGAAGCGCAAGCATCCGCTGTTTTCCGGCATTGCGACGGGTGGCAAGGGACTGCACGCCTATTTCGTCCACTCCTACCATCTCGATGCACGGAAGGAGGATGAGGTGCTGGCGGTTGCCGACTATGGCGGCCCGGTAACGGCCGCTGTCGCCCGCGACAACCTAGCCGGAACGCAATTCCACCCCGAGAAGAGCCAGGCGCTGGGCCTGGCGCTGATCACCAATTTCCTAGGCTGGAGGCCCTGAACCATGAGCAAGAAGGGCTATTGGATGGCAATGGTCGATGTCCACGATCCCGAGATCTACAAGCAGTACATCGAGGCCAATGCCGCGGCTTTCGCGAAATACGGCGCGAAGTTCCCGGTGCGCGCCGGGCGGTACACCAGCCCGGAAGGACCGGCAGGCAATCGCCACGTGCTGGTGGAATTCGAATCCTATGAAAAGGCGCTGGAATGCTACGGCTCGCCTGAATACCAGGAGGCCTTGAAGTACAGGCTCGCCGGCTCGACCGGCCACTTTGTCATCGTCGAAGGCGCCTGAAGGTGTTTCTGTTTCCGGCGATAGACCTCAAGGACGGCAAATGCGTGCGCCTCAGGCATGGCGACATGGCGACCGCCACCATCTACAATGACGATCCCGCCGCTCAGGCGCGCGCCTTCGCAGAGCAGGGCTTCGAATGGTTGCACGTCGTCGACCTCAACGGCGCCTTCAAGGGCCAGAGCGTCAACAGCGCCGCGGTCGGCGCCATCCTGAAGGCGACGAGCAATCCGGTGCAGCTCGGCGGCGGCATCCGCACCCTGGCGCAGATCGAGGACTGGCTCGACCGTGGGCTGGCCCGCGTCATTCTTGGCACCGTGGCGGTGCGCGATCCGGATCTGGTCAGGCAGGCCTGCAAGGCATTCCCGGGCAAGATCGCCGTCGGCATCGACGCCAAGGGCGGCAAGGTCGCGGTCGAAGGCTGGGCTGAAGCCTCGAGCCTCGGCGTCATTGAACTGGCGAGGAAATTCGAGGGTGCCGGCGTCGCCGCCATCATCTACACCGATATCGACCGCGACGGTGTGCTGACCGGCATCAACTGGGACGCCACCATCGATCTCGCCGACGCGGTGTCGATCCCGGTTATCGCCTCGGGCGGGCTCGCCTCGATCGCCGACATCGTGCGCATGACCCTGCCCGATGCCCGCAAGCTCGAAGGCGCGATCTCCGGACGCGCCCTCTACGACGGCCGCATCGACCCGGCCGAGGCATTGGCGATCCTGCGTGGCAAACCGATGGCAGGGGTGTGAAACGTGAAGGTCTCGATTATCGTTGCTCCCTACGACAGCGGGCACTATCACGAAGGGTGCGGCCAGGGGCCGGACGCCATCATCGGCGGTGGGCTGGTCGAAGCCCTGACCGTGGCTGGCCATGACGTCGCCGTCGAAGATATCGGCAAGGTCGGAGACGAGCAGGGGCGCGAAATTGCAACCGGCTTCGCCGTCTGCAACGCCGTCGCGACCAGGGTTAACCTCGCCCGCGATGGAGGACGCTTCCCCATTATCCTTGCTGGAAATTGCCTGACCGCCGCCGGTGCGGTCGCCGGTGAAGTTGCGGATTCGATCATCTGGATCGACCAGCATGGCGATCTCAACACGCCGGAGACGTCCTCCTACGGCTTTCTCGACGGCATGGCGCTGGCGGCGACGCTCGGGCTCTGCTGGCATCCGATGGCGGCAGCAATTCCGGCGTTCCGGCCGATAGACCCGGCGCGCTGCATGCTGGTCGATGCCCGCGACCTCGATCCCGACGAAAAGCGACTGCTGGAAACTTTGCCGATCGTGCGCACCGAATGTGCCGGTGCACTCGATATGATCGGAAAGCTCACGGCGACAGGGACTGTGCGGGCGCATCTGCATCTCGACCTGGATGTCCTCGATCCGGATGTGTTGCAGGTGAACCGCTACGCGCACCCGGGCGGCCCGAGTCCGGAACAGCTACGGCAGCTTGCCTGCGGACTGGCCAGGTCAATCCCAATCGTCGGCGTGACGCTCTCGGCCTACGACCCGGCCTTTGATTCCCAGTCCGAAGTTCCGCCCGTCGTCGGCCAGCTGCTTGTCGACTTTCTTGCGGCGATCGAGAGGATCTGATGCTGAAAGCCCGCGTCATCCCCTGTCTCGACGTCAAGAACGGCCGTGTCGTCAAGGGCGTCAATTTCGTCGACCTGGTCGATGCCGGCGATCCCGTCGAAGCGGCAAAAGCCTATGACGCGGCCGGCGCCGACGAGCTCTGCTTTCTCGACATCACCGCCTCGTCGGAAAACCGCGAGACCATTTTCGATGTCATCGCCCGCACCGCCGAACAATGTTTCATGCCGCTGACCGTTGGCGGTGGCGTCCGTCAGGTCGCCGACATCAGGAAGCTGCTACTGGCCGGCGCCGACAAGGTGTCGATCAACACGGCGGCGGTGAAGACCCCAAATTTTGTCGCCGAGGCTGCCGACAAATTCGGCAACCAGTGCATCGTCGTCGCCATCGATGCCAAGAAAGTGTCCGCTGCGAGCGAGGCTGATCGCTGGGAGATATTCACCCATGGCGGCCGCGAGAAGACCGGCATCGACGCCGTCGAGTTCGCTCGGCGAGTGGTCGATCTCGGCGCCGGCGAGATCCTGCTAACATCGATGGACCGCGACGGCACCAAGGCCGGCTACGACATAGCCCTTACCCGCGCGGTCGCCGATGCCGTACGCGTGCCGGTCATCGCTTCCGGTGGCGTCGGCACGCTCGACCACCTTGTCGAAGGCATTCGCGACGGCCATGCCGGCGCGGTGCTGGCGGCGTCGATCTTCCATTTCGGCACCTACAGCATCGCCGAAGCCAAGCTGCACATGGCTCAGGCCGGACTGCCGATGCGGCTGGACTCGCCGGGTAATCGGTCCTAGAGCCTTTCCGGCTAAGAAGAGGCTGTAAACGCCGTCATGACCGAGTTCTCGCTCTCCGAACTGGAGAAGATTATTGGCGAACGCGCACGTTCCGGCGATCCGGATTCGTGGACGGCCAAGCTCTTTCAGCGCGGCATGAGCAAGGCAGCGCAGAAACTCGGCGAAGAGGCGGTCGAAACGGTGATCGCAGCCGTCAGCGCCGACCGGGACGCGCTTGTTTCGGAAAGCGCCGATCTCATCTATCATTGGCTTGTCGTTCTCGGCATAGCGGACATTCCGCTGAGCGATGTGCTCAACGAGCTTGAACGCCGCACCGGTCGTTCGGGCATCGCCGAAAAGGCGTCTCGGCTGGACCGGGGCTGATCGCTGCGGAGGAACTCGATGGACCAGCTCGCTCCTACCGAGAAGTATTCACCCTATCGTTTCTTCTCGGCCGAGCAATGGTCGCGGTTCCGCGCCGATACGCCGATGACGCTCACCGAGGACGAGGTCCGTCGTCTGCGGTCGCTGAACGATCCGGTCGATCTCCACGAGGTCGAGCGCATCTATCTTTCGATGTCACGGCTGTTGTCGGCTCATGTCGAAGCCAGTCAACTCCTGTTCAGGCAACGCCAGGCCTTCTTCAACGCGCTGGACGCGGCCAAGACACCGTTCATCATCGGCATTGCAGGTTCCGTGGCGGTCGGCAAATCGACCACGGCGCGCGTGCTAAAGGAGCTGCTGGCGCGCTGGCCGTCGAGTCCCAAGGTCGACCTGGTCACCACCGACGGTTTCCTGCTGCCGAACGAAATCCTGCGCCGCAACAATTTGATGGAGCGCAAGGGCTTTCCGGACAGCTACGACGTCGGCGCGCTGCTGCGCTTCCTGTCTGGCATCAAATCGGCGCAGCGCAACGTCCGCGCGCCGGTCTATTCGCACCTGACCTATGACGTCATTCCGGGCGAGTTCCAGACCATCGACCGGCCCGACATCCTGATCTTCGAAGGCATTAATGTCCTGCAGCCGGGCAAGCTGCCCAAGGACGGCAAGATCGTGCCTTTCCTGTCGGATTTCTTCGACTTCGCCATCTATATCGATGCCGAGGAGGCGCTGATCCATCACTGGTATATCGCCCGCTTCATGCGGCTGCGCGAAACCGCCTTCCGCGACCCGGCCTCCTTCTTCCACCGCTATTCGCAACTTTCCGAGGATGCGGCCCGCGCCATCGCCGAGGGCCTGTGGACCAACATCAACCTGAAGAATCTGCGCGAGAATATATTGCCGACCCGCGCCCGTGCCGATCTCATCCTGCGCAAGGGCGCCAACCATCTGGTCGAGGAAGTGGCGCTTAGGAAACTGTGAAATCCCGGGACATTCCTTAAAGTCATCTTAACCCAGTCTTTCTATTGTCGGGCCTGATCTGCGGGCTCGGCAAACAAATGAATGCGCCATTCCTAAACATCGATCAGCCGGCAGCTGACCGCATCGCACGTCCGGGCAGCGGCGGCGCAACGATTGCCCTGATCGTGCCTGTCCACAATGAGGAAGGCGCAATTGCTCCATTCCTGAAGGCGGTATGCGAAAGCACCGCGCCGCTGAAGGACAAAGGCGTTGCCCTCGAGTTCATCTTCGTCAACGACGGCAGCAGCGATACGACGCTCGAAAAGCTGATCGAAGCCCAACAAACCGATCCACGCATCCACGTAATCGACCTTTCACGCAATTTCGGCAAGGAAGCCGCGATGACCGCGGGGCTCGACAGCTGCGATGCCGATGCAGCGATTCCGATGGATGTCGATATGCAGGATCCGCCGCATGTCATTCCGCTGCTTGTGGAAAAGTGGCGCGAGGGTTTTGAGGTTGTTCTGGCCAAGCGAGCCAATCGGTCGAGCGACAGCTTTCTCAAGCAGCGCTCCGCCTCGATGTTCTACCGCGTTCACAACTGGATCGCGCAGCAGAAGATCCCGCACGATGTCGGCGACTTCCGTTTGATCGACCGCCAGGTCATCCAGGCGCTGCGGTCTTTGCCCGAACGCCGTCGTTTCATGAAGGGCCTGTTCGCCTGGGTCGGGTTCCGCACCGCAAGCGTCGAATATGTCCGCGATCAGCGCATCGCCGGCCAGTCGAAATTCTCCGGCTGGAAGCTGTGGAACTTCGCGCTCGAAGGCATCACCAGCTTCTCCACCGCTCCGCTTGAAATCTGGACCTATGTCGGCGCGACGATTTCCGCGCTGTCGTTCCTCTACGGCCTGCTGATCGTCGCCAAGACAATGATCTTTGGCGTTGATGTGCCCGGCTACGCCTCCCTGCTGGTCAGTGTTCTTTTCCTTGGCGGCATCCAGTTACTCGGCATCGGCATCATCGGACAATACCTCGGCAGGGTCTACGCCGAGATCAAGCAGCGTCCGATCTACATCGTGCGCCGCAAATATGAGGGAATGAGCTGATGGAGATCGACGCCTACCGACAGATGGCCGCCACCGAAGACGAGCATTGGTGGTTCTGCGGGCGTCGCGCCATCGCCGAGGCGGTCATTCGCAGCATCGGCCTGCCTGAAAACGCGCGCATCGTCGAGATCGGCGCCGGCACCGGCGGCAACATCCGGATGCTGGAGCAGTTCGGCGCAGTGACGGCAGTCGAGATGAGCGATCTCGCGCGCAGGATTGCCTGGGAAAAGACCGGCCGCGACTTCCTCGCCGGACATCTGCCGGACAACATTCCTGTCGCGCCGCAAAGCTGCGACCTCGTCTGCCTGTTCGACGTGCTGGAGCATGTCGCCGAAGACGAGGCGTCGCTTGCCGCGATCCGCCAAGTGCTGAAACCGGGCGGCAGCGTGGTCCTCACTGTGCCCGCACACCAATGGTTGTGGAGCACGCATGATGTGGGGCTGCATCATATGCGGCGCTATTCACGCAATCTGCTGCGTGAACGAATCGAAAGGGCTGGTTTCGCGATCGACCGGCTGAGCTACACAAATGCCGCGCTCTTCCCGGTAGCGGCGCTGGCACGACTGGTGGACAGGTTGCGCAAGTCGGCCTTGCCAGCCGGCCATGCCACGCCGCCAAAACCACTGAATGCGGCGATGAAGGCAGTCTTTTCGGCGGAAGGCCGCATCATACCAAATGCAAGCTTGCCCTTCGGGGTTTCGCTGCTGGCGGTATTCCGCGAGGACAGCGCCGTCGAAACCGCTCGCCTCGACGAGAAATTGGCAGCTTGACCGCGTCATGGGCACCGGCTCGTATCGTCGACTATCGCGCTTTGCGCTGATTGGCATCGCGTCGACGCTGATCTACGCCGTTTGCGCTTTTCTGCTGTCGCGTGGACAGGCAACGGCGGCCCTGCCGGCGGCGCTCACATCGTTTGCGGCCTACGCCGTCGCCGCGCTGTTCTCCTACACCGGGCATAAATATTTCACGTTCACCTCGGGCGGCAGCCACGCTATGGAATTGCCCCGCTTCCTCCTGCTCACCGCTTCCGGCCTCGCCGTCGCGATCGCCCTGCCGGGGCTTTTGACCCAGATGCTCGGCGTCCCTGCCGCAATCCCGATCCTGCTCACCTGCATTGCCGTGCCGGTCATCAACTATGTCGTCCTCGGGCGGTGGGTGTTTCGTGGTCTCTAGCGCGCGATCCCTCAGTGAACTGCTGCCCGGCGCCAACCGCTTCTCGCCCTTTGTGGGCGTAGCGGGTGCTCCGTTGCTGCTGGCCAGTCTGGTCGTCACATACGCCGTCTGGCTATCGACCGTTGCAATTCCGACCAATGTTGACGTGTCGTGGCTTCTGGTCGTCTGCGACCGCCTGCTTGGCGGAGAGCGGCTCAACACCGACATCGTGGAGACCAACCCCCCTTTCTCGATCTGGCTCTACATGCCGTTCATGCTCCTGGAAAAGCTCACTGGCATGCGTGCGGAATTCTGGCTGACGCTTGGCGTCGTTTGCCTGAGCCTGGCCAGTCTTTCCGTTTCCGTCCACATTCTCGCGCGCGATGAACCGGTCTATCGGCAGCCCCATGCGCTGTGGGCGGCAGCGGCGGCCCTGTTTTTGATCCTGTGTTTCATGCCGGATCAATTCGGCCAACGCGAGCACTTCGCATTGGTTGCCATTCTGCCTTGGGTGGCGTTGCAATGCACACGTCAGCGGAACCTGGATTTCAGCGCGGGCTCGCGCCTGGAGCACATGGTCGCGGGCTTCGGCGCGGCGGTCGTGGTCATGGTCAAGCCGCCCCATTTTGTGCTGGCCTTCATGTTGCCGTCGCTCTGTCTTGCGCTTGAAAGGCGGTCGCTGAGACCGCTCTTCGTCGCAGAGAACCTGGTGGGCGCTGCGATCGTGGCCGCCTATATCGCGTCCATCGCGCTCTTCGACCGCGCTTACGTCAGCGACGTCCTGCCCTTGGTCAGGGAGGTCTATCTTCCGTTGAGGGCCTCTGCCGCCGATATGCTGGCAAACTGGCCGAAAGTGGTGCTGCTTCTGGCCGCCGCCACCGTGCTTGCGGCCGGCGGCCTGAGAAAGACGAACTGGGACGTCAGGATTCCGCTCCTGACCGCCCTGGGGTTCATTCCGGCCTTCATCGTCATGGGCAAGGGTTGGCCCAATCACGCGCTGCCGATGGTCGTTGTTGCGACACTTGCATTTGGCATCCAGCTTGTGCGGTTCGGCACATTCGGCAGTGCAGGCTTCGTTCGCAAGGCCGCCCTGATCTTCGGCTGCGTGCTGGTGCTGCAAATAGCGGTCAGGGCACAGTACGCGGCGCTGACGACGGATAACGGCCCGATCGCCCGGTCTGTCGCCGCGATCCGCGCAACGGTCGAAACCCCGACCATCATGTCGATTGCCGACCAGATGCAGGTTGCCCATCCCCTCGCCAGGCTGGTCGGCGGCAGGTTCACATCACGCCATCCGAGCGCCTGGGCGGTCTCCAACGCGGACACGCTCGCCCGCGTCACCGGCGATCTCGAACGGAGACCGGAACTTGAAAGCATCCGCGATCGGGTGATCGGCGAAAACGCCGCCGAGATATCAGCGAAGAAGCCCGATATCGTGCTGTCAGGCTCGCCCGCGTGGACTGCCCTGATGCTGCAGGACAAGCGGATCCAGGTCGCCTTGGCCGACTATCGTCTGCTGCACGCCGAGCCGGAAATCACTGTCTATCTGCGTTACACGGCGCCTGCGCCGCTCCAAACCGATTGAGCAGGAGCCCCCGGAAACCCATGACACGGCTGGATCCAATCGCTCCGCTGGACGACATATGGCTCGATCTCGAGAGCCTCGGTGCAACAGCATGAGCGTCTCGAACGACATTGGCGGCTTGAGCCGCTGGCGCGACCGGGATATTGCGGCGTCGCTGCTTCCTAGCCGCAATGTCCTGGCCATTGCCGCAGTCACCGTCTTCTCGATCTTCTGGCAGCGACGTTGGGGGACTGTTCCCGACACTAGCTGGCTGATCACGGTCTGCGAGCGTATGCTGTCCGGTGAGCGGCTTTACTCGCAAATCTACGAGACCAATCCCCCATTCAGCGTCTGGCTCTATCTGCCGCCAGTGGCTGCGGCCAGATTGCTGGGCACCGCCCCGGAAATCCTGGTTGAGGCCTGGACATACCTTGCCGTGCTTATCGGACTTTCGCTCTCGGGCGTGATCGTCAAGCGTGCGGGTTTCACCGAAACTGCATCATTGTTTGCACTGGGGCCAGCGTTTTGCGCAATGTTGGTGGTCTTCCCCGGAAATGCCTTCAGCGAGCGGGAGCATATCGGCATGGCACTTTTCATGCCGCTGCTTGCGCTTCATGCCTGGCGCGCGCGCAGAGATGCAGCTGCCCAACCAGACCCCGGGCTCGCCGTACTCGCCGGCCTGTCGGGCAGCATTCTGCTGCTGGTCAAGCCCTACTATGCGATCATGGTGTTGGCGCCGGCGCTGGTCGTTGCAGTGCGCCGGCGCAGTCTGAAATCGATCTTCGCCCTGGAACACTGGGTCATTGGCGGAATCTGCGTTGTCTATCTCAGCACGGTCACGCTGATCCATCCGGAATTCGTGCGCGACATCTATCCCCTCTTGGCGGATGTTTATGCAAAGATCGGCATCTTTTGGCCGATTGTGATCGGCTACGGTTTCTCGTGGTGTTTCCTTGTCTTCCTGATCTGGTGGCTGTGGCCGGCCAGGCGGTTTCCAGAGCTGGCGGCGGTAGCGTTGGCTGCATCGATCGCCGGCATGTTTCCCCTGTTCTACCAAGCCAAAGGCTGGTCTTATCATGCCTATCCCGCGATCTTTTGCGCTGTGGCAGCCATTTTCTGCCTGCTGGCACTGCCCAGGATCGTGCAGCAGCCGTCGAAGCTGTTGACGTTCGTGACGGCTCCTTCGCGAGCTTGGGCATTGGCGGCGGTGGCAATCGCTTTCTTGCCCTATTGGAGCACCCAGAAACCAGGGCCGGCACTGGTTGCCGCAATTCGCGCCGCCACCGATCGGCCGACCGTAGCGTTGGTCAGTTCGGATATTTCCTCGGGACATCCGTTGAACCGTATGATCGATGGGCAGTTCGTTTCGACCCACGTCAGCGATTGGCTTGGAGCGTTCGCACTTTCCCTGTCCCGGCAGGCAGCTCTCTCGGGTGACACCGCCGAAGCCACGCGTTACCGAGCCATCATGGCGCGCTACGTCGAAAGCAAACGCGAAGAGTTCGCGCGTCTGCGCCCGGATATCGTCGTCTTCAAGAAAAACAACACAATGTGGACAAGCCAACTGATGGGGCGTTTTGGCTTTGACGCCATCCTGGCGCACTACCGCATTCTTATCGAGGACGAGACCGAGCGCATCTATCTGCGCGACGATTATGTCCGCCCGGGCCACCGGCCACCCGAACAGCCTATTTCGGCATCGTCACCCGTCGCAGCGTCAGATTGATGCGGCCGCCACTCCTGAGCAATGCCGAGGTCGACGGGTAGATACGGTCGACGCCGTGAAAGCAGAGCCGCCCTTCGCCGCCAAGCACGACGACGTCGCCGCTCCTCAGCCTGAACGATTTGGTGGCGCCGTCGCGCGTCGTCTGGCCGACCCGGAACAGGCAATCGTCGCCGAGCGACACCGAGACGACAGGCGCGGAGAAATCGCTCTCGTCGCGGTCCTGGTGAAGACCCATCTTGGCATCCTGCGAATAGAAATTGACCAGGCAGGCTTCCGGCGGGTGCGCATAGGCAGATACATCCCGCCACAGTTCGAGCAGCATCTCCGGGATCGGCGGCCAAGGCCTTCCGGTCACCGGGTGGGTCGGCTGGTAGCGATAGCCGTGCTCCTTGTCGGTGACCCAGCCCAGCGGACCGCAATTGGTCATGCGCACGCTCATCTCCTTGCCGGTACGCGGCATCGCCGGCACGAACAGCGGCGCCTTCTGCACGACCTGCCGGATATCTTCCACCAGCACTTCCTGCATGGCGCGCGACAGGTAGCCGGGCATATGGCGGACGCCTTTGGGCAGTACGAGCATCGCGTCGCTTAATCCGTTGGTCTGGAGAAATCAGAATGCCACCGTCAAATGAAAACGGCGACCCGAAAGCCGCCTCCGACGGTGGCTGCGCGCTTTAACCGGCGATCTGAGATCCGAAGCCGCTTTGGCTGTCACTCATCCCCGACCCGGCCGCGCAGTTTCTTGATCGAGCCGCGCCCGGCCTTGCTCTTGAGCCGTCTTTCGACCGCGCCTTTGGACGGCCTTGTCTTCTTGCGCGGCGGTGGTGGTGGTTCGGCGGCCTTGGCGACCAGTGCCGTCAGCCGCGCCCGGGCGTCCGCCCGGTTCTGCTCCTGGGTGCGGAAGCGTCCGGCTTCGATGACGATGACGCCGTCCTTGGTGGCGCGCTGGCCGGCAAGCTTGATGGTCCGTTCGCGCACCCGCTCCGACAGGCCGGCCGCATTGGCGGCATCGAAGCGCAATTGCACTGCCGTCGCCACCTTGTTGACGTTCTGGCCGCCCGGGCCGGACGAACGGATGAAGTCCTCGTGCAGGTCGCCCGGATTAATCACCGCATCGTCGGTAATGATGATCTTGTCGTCGGCGTTCATGCCGCACTCATGGCGCGGCAGGCGAAAAAAGAAAAGGCCCGATCGAAGCCGGGCCTTGAAGCATCACCAGGGGCGACGGCTATTCAGCCGCTATCTGCATGCGTGGTGCGGCGCCGAGCACGGTGGCGTCGACATGGGCTTCGAACTTTTCGAAATTGTCGACGAACATGCCGACCAGCCTTGCCGCCTGCCGGTCGTAGGCGGGCTTGTCGATCCAGGTCGATCTAGGGTCGAGAATGGCGCGGTCGACGCCGGCAACCGTCACCGGTACGTCGAAACCGAAATTGGCGTCGGTGCGGAAGTCGGCCGCTTTCAGCGAGCCGTCGAGCGCCGCCGCAAGCAGCGCCCGCGTTGCTTTGATCGGCATTCGCTTGCCGGTGCCGTAGGCGCCGCCGGTCCAGCCGGTGTTGACCAGCCAGCAATCGACGCCGTGGCGGGCGATGAGCTCGCGCAGCAGATTGCCGTATTCCGACGGATGCCGCGGCATGAACGGTGCGCCGAAGCATGTCGAAAATGTCGCTTCGGGTTCCGTAACGCCCTTCTCGGTCCCCGCCACCTTGGCGGTATAGCCGGAGAGGAAATGGTACATGGCCTGCGCCGGGGTCAGCCGCGCGATCGGCGGCATCACACCGAATGCGTCGGCGGTCAGCATGATGATGTTCTTCGGGTGGCTGGCGCGCCCCGTCTTGCTGGCGTTGGGGATGAAGTGGAGCGGGTAGGCGCAGCGTGTGTTTTCGGTCAGCCCGCCGTCGTCGAAATCCGGCACGCGGCCTGCGTCGAGCGCCACATTCTCCAGCACCGTGCCGAAGCGCTGGGTGGTGGCGAAGATCTCCGGCTCGGCTTCGGCCGAAAGCTTGATCGTCTTGGCATAGCAGCCGCCCTCGAAATTGAAGATGCCGTGCGGTCCCCAGCCATGCTCGTCGTCGCCGACCAGCGTGCGCGACGGGTCGGCCGACAACGTCGTCTTGCCGGTCCCGGAAAGGCCGAAGAAAACGGCCGCGTCGCCGACGGGCCCTTCATTGGCCGAGCAGTGCATCGGCATCACACCTTTTGCCGGCAGCAGATAGTTGAGCATGGTGAACACCGACTTCTTCATCTCGCCGGCATACGAGGTACCGCCGATCAACACGATCATGTGCGAAAGATCGACGGCAATCACCGTTTCGCCGCGCGTGCCGTGGCGGGTGGGATCGGCGCGGAACGACGGCAGGTCGATGATCGTCAAATCGGGCATGAAATGCTCGAGTTCGGCGGCGGCCGGTCGGATGAGCAGATTGCGGATGAACAAGGAGTGCCAGGCAAGCTCCGTGATCACCCTGGTCGGCAGCTTCAGCTCCTCGTCGGCGCCGCCGACCAGGTCCTGCACATAAAGGTCCTTTCCAGCCGCGTGGGCGCGAAAATCGGCAAGCAGCGTATCGAACTGGATCGGCGAAATCGCTTTGTTGTTGTCCCACCATACATGCGGCGCGGTGCTTTCGTCGCGCACCACGAATTTGTCCCTGGGCGAGCGGCCGGTGTGCTGCCCGGTCTCGGCGGCAAGCGCGCCATGCGCGGTGAGTCGGGCCTCGCCACGGCGGATTGCCTCCTCGTAGAGCGCGGCCGCGCCGAAATTATAGCGCACCACGCCCGTGGTTCTTAGGCCGATCCGATCGATTGCACATGCAGGATTGCGTTTGCCGGCTTCCGACATGGGTGTCCCTTCTTCGATTTACCGCGTCTTTACCGGCGAATTCCGGAACTCCCATTGCAGGAGCTAAAAACGTCAAAACCAGAAAAGGCGAATGATATCAAATCATTAATCGATTTAAATATTTTGAAAGTTGTTTAAATCGTTTATATGTGCAAAAACACTGATGGTTGCCCAAAGGATTGGCGATGTTCATTCGTCCAATCCATATCGAGGTACAATTGTGGCCGTCGACATGCCGCGCGTGACAGCGGATACAGCCTATGCCACATTTTGTACCTAATTTGTCCTGCAAAAGCCCCTTCTCGACGAAAGAAGGGACAGCTCATGAGGGAGCCGCTTGAAATGGCAACAATCGCGCTTGTCGACGACGATCGCAACATTCTGACTTCGGTTTCGATCGCCCTCGAATCCGAGGGTTATCGGGTCGAAACCTACACGGATGGGGCATCGGCGCTGGAGGGACTGGCGGCGCGCCCGCCGAACCTCGCCATCCTCGACATCAAGATGCCGCGCATGGACGGCATGGAGTTGCTGCGCCGGATGCGTCAGAAATCCGACCTGCCGGTGATCTTCCTGACCTCCAAGGACGATGAGATCGATGAACTGTTCGGCCTCAAGATGGGCGCCGACGACTTCATCCGCAAACCCTTCTCGCAGCGTCTTCTTGTCGAACGCGTCCGCGCCGTGCTGCGACGCGCCAGCACCCGCGAGGCGGCTGCCAAGGCGCCCAACCAGCAGGCCCGGTCGCTTGAGCGCGGCCAGCTTGTCATGGACCAGGAGCGCCACACCTGCACCTGGAAGGGCGAGCCGGTGACGCTGACCGTCACCGAGTTCCTCATCCTGCATTCGCTGGCCCAGCGTCCGGGCGTTGTAAAAAGCCGTGATGCGCTGATGGATTCGGCTTATGATGAGCAGGTCTATGTCGATGACCGCACCATCGACAGTCACATCAAGCGGCTACGCAAAAAGTTCAAGGCCGTTGATGATGACTTCGAAATGATCGAAACCCTTTACGGAGTCGGATATCGGTTCCGCGAAGCTTGAGTCGAGCGGGAGCTGCTATTCGATGGCAGTGCAAGTAGAGCGAGTGAGACGGTCGGGCGCCGCCAGGCGCCCGCCGCGGATTCTGCCCGCCTTCGTGTCGAAAATTACGGTGCCGATGCGCCGGTTTCTCGGCCATCACATCTTTTCCAGCCTGACGCGGCGTATCCTCTTTCTCAACCTTGCCGGCCTTGCCGTCCTGGTCACCGGCATTCTCTATCTCAATACCTTTCGCGACGGGCTGATCGACGCCCGTGTCGAGAGCCTGATGACTCAAGGCGAGATCATCGCCGGCGCGATCGCCGCCTCGGCGACGGTCGAGACCGATTCGATCAGCATCGATCCGGAGAAGCTGCTCGAGTTACAGGCCGGCGAAAGCCTCGGCCCGGGCTCCGATCAGCTCGATAACCTCGATTTCCCGATCAATCCGGAGCGCGTGGCGCCGGTGCTCAGGCGGTTGATCTCGCCGACGCGCACCCGCGCCCGCATTTACGACCGCGACGCCAACCTGCTGCTCGATTCCCGCCATCTCTATTCGCGCGGCCAGATCCTTCGCTACGACCTGCCGCCGGTCGAAGAGGAACAGCCAGACCTTCTGGAGCGCATCCAGAAATTCGTCTTCGATTTCTTCCGCAACAAGCAGCTGCCCGTCTATCGCGAGCAGCCGGGTGGCAACGGCGCCGCGTTTCCGGAAGTGGTCAAGGCGCTTACCGGCAGCCCGTCGACGATCGTGCGGATCTCGGAGCAGGGCGAGCAGATCGTTTCTGTGGCGGTGCCGATCCAGCGCTTCCGTGCCGTTCTCGGCGTGCTGATGCTGTCGACCGAAGGCGGCGACATCGACAAGATCGTCGCGGCCGAGCGCAAGGCGATCCTGCGCGTGTTCGGCATTGCCGCCCTGGTTACCGCCATCCTGTCGATGCTGCTGGCCTCCACCATCGCCAACCCGCTGCGCCGGCTTTCCGCGGCGGCGGTCAGGGTTCGCCGCGGCGTCAAGAACCGCGAGGAAATCCCCGACTTCTCCGACCGCCAGGACGAGATCGGCAATCTGTCGATCGCCGTGCGCGACATGACCAATGCGCTCTACGCCCGCATCGAGGCGATCGAAAGTTTTGCCGCGGATGTCTCGCACGAGTTGAAGAACCCGCTTACCTCGCTGCGCAGCGCGGTGGAGACATTGCCGCTGGCCAGGAACGACAATTCGCGCAGCCGGCTGATGGATATCATCCAGCACGATGTGAGGCGGCTTGACCGTCTCATCACCGATATTTCCGATGCCTCCCGTCTCGATGCCGAGCTGGCGCGGGAAGATGCGGGAACCGTCGACCTCAAGAAGTTCATCACCGATCTGGTCGCCGTCTCGCGCGAGGCCACGCGCAACAAGAAGGCGGTCGAGATCGAATTCAAGGTCGCCAAACTGCCACAGGGCGTGAAAGGCTACTTCGTCGTCGGTCATGACCTGAGGATCGGCCAGGTGATCACCAACCTGATCGAGAATGCCCGCTCGTTCGTTCCCGAGGAACGTGGCCACATCACCATATCGCTGGCGCGCGCCGGCAAGTTCAACATCGTCACCATCGACGACAATGGACCCGGTATCCGTGCCGATAACATCGACCGCATTTTCGAGCGGTTCTATACCGATCGGCCGGCCGGCGAGGCGTTCGGTCAGAACTCGGGCCTTGGCCTGTCGATATCCAGGCAGATCGTTGAAGCCCATGGCGGCACGCTGAGCGCCGAGAACATCCCGGGCACCAAGCCTGGCGAGATCAAGGGCGCGCGCTTCGTGGTGACGCTGCCGGCGGAAGGCTGACGGATGAATTCCAATCACGCCTGGTCCTATTGTGCAGCCTGAAAATATTCACGGCACCGCGATCCTGATAGGTGATCGCGGCATTCTCATCACCGGACCGTCCGGCTTGGGCAAGACGACGCTGGCGCTCGCCTTGATCGATCATTGCAGCCAGCGTGGGCTGTTTTCCCGGCTGATCGGCGATGACCAGCTCTATGCTGCAGATTGCGACGGGCGGCTGGTCTGCCGCGCACCAGCCAGCATAGCCGGCCTCGTCGAGGTGCCGGGATTCGGCCCCAAACCGATACGGTTCGAGCCAAGCTGCGTGATCGACCTCATTATCCGGCTGGTGCCAGCCGGCAAAATGGCCCGCTTCCAGGAAGACTGCAGCGAACTCGTTGTCGGCGTACCAGTGCCGCGCATTGATCTTGCCGGGCGCAATGTAGCGGCGGCCTTGCCGGCAGTGATGTCGCGCCTGTCGATTGCGCCTTTCCTGTGATCCGATTTCGATTTTTTGCTGCAATGCGTCAAATTGGCTTGGGCCGGCGCAATTTTGGGCTTGTCAACAGGCCTTGCGTCGACAAGATAGCGCTCCCGCCACCTGGAACGGTCGGCGAGCATAAAATGCGCCTGTGAAGCGGCGATGACGGGAGCCACCAAAGAATGATCGGACTCGTGCTTGTAACGCACGGTCAACTGGCCGCCGAGTTCCGCAATGCCGTGGAACATGTCGTTGGGCCACAAGACAATTTCGAGACCGTGGCGATCGGTGCCGACGACGATATGGAACAGCGCCGCCGCGACATTATCGACGCGGTCGGCCGCGTCGATACGGGATCAGGCGTCATCGTTTTGACCGATATGTTCGGCGGCACGCCCTCCAACCTCGCCATTTCCGTGATGGAATCCGGGCGCATCGAGGTCATTGCCGGCATGAACCTGCCGATGCTGATCAAGCTGTCCAGCGTTCGCAAAGGCGACAACATGACGGCCGCGCTGGATGAGGCGCAGGCTGCCGGCCGTAAATACATCAATGTCGCCAGTCAGCTCCTGAGCAGCAAATGAGTGCCCTGTTGCCGGAAAAGGACAAGATCGTTCGCGACTTTCCGATCGTCAACCAGCGCGGCCTGCATGCGCGCGCCTCGGCCAAGTTCGTTCAAATCGCCAGCGGCTTCAACGCCACGGTCCAGGTCGAGAAGGACGGCGTCAAGGTCGGCGGCACCTCGATCATGGGCCTGATGATGCTGGCGGCGAGCCCCGGTTATTCGATCCGCGTCACCGCCACCGGCCCGGAGGCCGAAGAGGTCATCGATGCGCTGGAGCAACTGGTTGCTTCCCGTTTCGGCGAGGAGTGCTGACGGCTTCGCCGACGGCACCTGCTGCGGCATGTTCGGGCGCAACCTTGCGGCGGTGAAGGAAATCGCTTTTTTGCGCGACCGTCGCGTATTTTGTTCTTGCTTTGTGCCGGCAGCTATGCTACTAATCTCGCTATGGTGCCAATTGGCCCCGAAGACCCGCCCGCCGAGGCGGGTTTTTTGTTTCCGGCTTTGAAAGTGTTGCCGATCTGAGGTCTGAGGGACGGCCACCTTGGACAGCACCCCTTCTGCGCGCTCTCATGGCCGCCGTAGCTGAAGACATGCACGGATAAAGATTTCTTTATATCCCATTGTCGTCCGACTCCCGATCTGCTAGTCAGGCCGGCAACTCGCGCCCTCCGACACGCCTTCGGGGCGGGCGCGTCCCGCAATCAATTCGCATCGGAGCACTGCCATGACGGGTAGCAAGGACTATGTGGTCGCAGACATCGCGCTTGCCGGCTGGGGCCGCAAGGAGATCGAGATCGCCGAAACCGAAATGCCGGGCCTGATGGCCTGCCGCGAGGAATTCGGCGACAAGAAGCCGCTCAAGGGCGCGCGCATCACCGGCTCGCTGCACATGACCATCCAGACGGCGGTGCTGATCGAAACGCTTAAGGCGCTCGGCGCCGATATCCGCTGGGCTTCCTGCAACATCTTCTCGACCCAGGACCACGCCGCCGCGGCCATTGCCGAGGCCGGAATTCCGGTGTTTGCCGTCAAGGGCGAGACGCTGGAGGACTATTGGGTCTACACCGACAAGATCTTCCAGTGGGCCGATGGCGGCACCTCCAACATGATCCTCGACGACGGTGGCGATGCCACCATGTACATCCTGATCGGCGCCCGCGCGGAGGCCGGCGAGGATGTGCTGTCCAATCCGGGCAGCGAAGAGGAAGAGATCCTGTTTGCCCAGATCAAAAAGCGCATGCAGGCATCGCCCGGCTTCTTCACCAAGCAGAAGGAAGCGATCCGCGGCGTCACTGAAGAGACGACGACCGGCGTCAACCGGCTCTATCAGCTGCAGAAAAAAGGCTTGCTGCCGTTCCCGGCGATCAACGTCAATGATTCCGTCACCAAGTCGAAATTCGACAACAAATATGGCTGCAAGGAATCGCTTGTCGACGGCATTCGCCGCGGCACCGACACGATGATGGCCGGCAAGGTCGCGGTTGTCTGCGGCTATGGCGACGTCGGCAAAGGCTCGTCGGCTTCGCTCAAGGGCGCCGGCGCCCGCGTCAAGGTCACCGAGGTCGATCCGATCTGCGCGCTGCAGGCGGCGATGGACGGTTTCGAGGTGGTCACGCTCGAGGACGCGGCGCCGACGGCCGACATCGTCATCACCACCACCGGCAACAAGGACGTCGTTACCCTCGACCACATGCGCCTGATGAAGGACATGGTGATCGTCGGCAACATCGGTCACTTCGACAACGAGATCCAGGTGGCCTCGCTGCGCAATCTGAAGTGGACCAACATCAAGCCTCAGGTGGACATGATCACCTTCCCGGACGGCAAGCGGATGATCCTTTTGTCGGAGGGCCGTCTGCTCAACCTCGGCAACGCCACCGGCCATCCGAGCTTCGTCATGTCGGCGTCCTTCACCAACCAGGTGTTGGCCCAGATCGAGTTGTACACCAAGCCCGGTCAGTACGAGAACCAGGTCTATGTCCTGCCGAAGCATCTCGACGAAAAGGTCGCGCGCCTGCATCTCGACAAGCTCGGTGCCCGCCTGACCGAACTGTCCGGCGAACAGGCCGCCTATATCGGCGTCACTCCGCAGGGACCGTTCAAGCCGGAACACTACCGCTATTAACCACGGCGAAACTTGCCACTAGATATTGAAGCCGGGCAATTGACTTTTCGCCCGGCTTTATTTTTGCGCTGATTGATTCTTCACGCCGATTCGCGCAAGCGCTATGGTGCTGATTCGCGGTCCGGGGACGAGGCCCGGGCGCACGCATCAGGGCGGTCTTGCATTCAGGCGGCGAAGAGGACCAAGACATGCCGGGGGATAACCCGCCTTGCGCGGGACAGGCCGTTTCCGGCGGCCATAACGATTCGATCACGGGCTCCGCTGCCAGAGGCGGCAGCCTTCTATGGCGCGCCGGCAGCCGTGTCGGTGTGCTGCTTGCTTCTTCCGCGCTGGTTGGTCCGCTGCTTGGCTTTACTGCACATGCCCAAACCCGCGTGGCGCAAAAGGCCGGGCTGTCGGTCAGCACGGTCGAGGTCATGCAACTCGCCATGTTCGTCGGCGTCATGGGGGCGGCATTGCTGTCGGCCATCTTTCTGATCCGCGAACGGGCGCGCACCGCGGCGGAAAATGCCGAGCTCAGGACCCGCATCGCCGACGTCAATGCCGCGCTGCAGCGCTCGGAGGCGCTGCTCCATTCTCGCGATCAGCGCGTGGTGGTATGGGCGGCCGAGAACAAGAAGCCCGAACTTGTCGGGACATTGCCGATCGAGAGCGGCGCGCCGGAGGACCGGGCGGCCTTCCTGGCTTTCGGCCGCTGGCTGATGCCGCGTTCGGCGGCCGCACTCGAACATGCCGTAGCGGCACTGCGGGACAAGGCAAAGCCGTTCGATCTGGTCATCGAATCGCAGGCCGGCCAGCCGCTCGAGGTTCACGGCCGCAAGAGTGCGGCGCATGTGCTGGTTCGCTTCGTCTCGCTTTCGGAGACACAGCGAAGCCAGGCCAGGCTGAAGATCGAGAACCAACGCTTAGCCGCCGACCATGAGACGCTGATCGGTCTTCTGGATGCGCTCAAGATGCCGTCATGGCTGCGTACTGTCGACGGGCGGCTGAAATGGGTCAACCGCGCCTATGCCGAAGCGGTCGAGGCCGAGAATGCCGAAGCGGCGGTCCGCGATGGCAAGGAATTCCTCGGCGGCCAGGCGCGCGACACGATCGCTGCGCAGCACAAGTCGCGCGCGGTCTTTGAACAGACGCTCTCCACGGTCATCGAAGGCGACCGCCGTATGTTTGCCGTGACCGATTTTGCCGGGGCGGATGGTTCGGCTGGTCTTGCCTGCGACATCAGCGCTATCGAGGCCATTCGCGCCGAATATGAGCGGACCATGCAGAGCCACGCCGACACGCTCGATCAGCTCAACACCGCCGTGGCGATTTTCGACACCGACGAGAAATTGCGGTTTTTCAATCAGGCGTTCCAGAAGCTATGGGGCCTCGACAGCGGCTTCCTGCACAGCGCGCCGGACAACGCCTTGCTGCTTGACCGCCTGCGCAGCGAAGGCAGGATCGCCGAGCAGCCCGAATGGCGGCGCTGGAAAGAGAGCCTGCTCGGCGCTTACCGCGCGGTTGAATCGCAGGAGCATTGGTGGCATCTGCCGGACGGCAAGACCATTCGCGTCGTCGCCAATCCGCAGCCCAAGGGCGGCGTCACCTGGGTGTTCGAGAACCTGACCGAGAAGATGGACCTTGAAAGCCGCTACCAGACCGCCGTCCGGGTCCAGGGCGAGACGCTCGACAACCTCGCCGAAGGCGTCGCTGTGTTCGGCCCCGACGGCAAGCTGAGATTGTCGAACCCGGCGTTCGCGGCATTGTGGGGGCTGGATGCCGATGCCTCAAAACCCAACGTCCATGTCTCGACGATCCGCAACCTTTGCGACCGCCGTGCCGTCGACAGTCCGTGGGGCGGGTTCGTTGCCGCCATCACCGGCTTCGACGACGAGCGCCGCGACCGCCACGGCCAAACCGAATTGAACAACGGCACCGTTTTGCGCTACGCCGTCATCCCTTTGCCCAACGGCCAGGTGATGATGACCTTCGTCGACGTTACCGACAGCGTCAATGTCGAGCGGGCGCTGAAGGACAAGAATGAGGCGCTGCAAAAGTCCGACCAGATCAAGAACGAATTCGTGCAGCACGTCTCCTATGAGCTGCGCTCGCCACTCACCAACATCATCGGCTTTACCGAGCTTCTTTCACTGCCGTCGACTGGTCCGCTGAACCAGAAGCAACGCGAATATATCGGGCATGTCGGCTCGTCTTCCTCGGTCCTGCTCACCATCGTCAACGACATCCTCGACCTGGCGACGGTGGATGCCGGCATCATGGAACTCGACATTTCCGAAGTTCACATCGATCGAACCATTACGGCTGCCGCCGAACTGGTCGCCGACCGGCTGGAGGAACATGCGATCAAGCTTAGGATCGACGCGGCGGCCGCGCCGAAAACCTTCCACGGCGACGAGATCCGCGTCCGCCAGATCCTCTACAATCTGCTCAGCAATGCCGCCAATTACGCGCCGGAGGCGAGCACCATAACGCTCGCCTGCCGCCAACTTGCCGACGGCGTGGAATTTTCCGTTCACGATGACGGCCCCGGCATGCCGCCGGACCTGCTTGACTCAGTGTTCCGGCGCTTCGAGCCGCGCACCAATGGCGGCCGCCGCCGTGGCGCCGGGCTCGGCCTGTCGATCGTCAAGAGCTTTGTCGAACTGCATGGCGGCAGCGTCCGCATCGAGACCGGCAGGGATAAGGGCACCACGGTTGTTTGCGCCTTTCCCGACACGCCGTCCGGCATCCGCGCGGCGGCCGAGTAGCGCGTTCGATGGCGGTATTGGTGCTGGAGCGTTTTCTCGCCGACGAGGCTGCGACGGCAAGGTTCGGCGAGGATCTCGCCATGTCGCTGCGCATTGGCGACGTGCTCGCCCTCAAGGGCGATCTCGGCGCCGGCAAATCGACCTTGGCACGGGCGCTGATCAAGGCACTGGCCGACGATGCCGGACTCGACGTGCCGAGCCCGACCTTCACGCTGGTCCAGAGCTACGACACGCGTGTGCCGGTTCATCATTTCGATCTCTACCGCTTGGGCACGGCATCCGAGCTGGACGAGCTGGGCTTCGACGAGGCGCTGACGCAAGGCGCCGCGCTGGTCGAATGGCCGGAGCGGGCAGAGGCATATCTGCCGAAAACCTCGGTGCTGGTCGAACTTCTCCAGCAGGGCGACGGCCGACTGGCGAGACTATCGGGAGAGGGCGCCGCCTTCGAGCGCGCGGCGCGATCGCTGGCAATGCGCGATTTTCTCGGGCAGGCCGGTTGGGGCGAAGCGCAGCGACGACATTTCATCGGTGATGCCTCGGCTCGCTCCTACGAGATCGTCACGCTCGCCAGATTTCCGCCGCGGGTGCTGATGAACTCGCCAAGGCTGGTGCTCGGACCGCCAGTCCGCGACGGCAAACCCTATGCCGAGATCGCTCACACCGCGCAATCCGTTTCGGCGTTCGTCGCCATCGACCGGGCCTTGCGGGCCGGCGGCGTCAGCGTCCCGGAAATCTATGCCCAGGATCTCGACCAGGGTTTTCTCCTGCTGGAGCATCTCGGTTCCCAAGGGTTTCTCGACAAGCGCGGCCAGCCGGTGGCCGAGCGCTACGCTGCGGCGGCCGAACTGCTTGCCATGATGCACGGCAAAACATGGCCGGCCCGCATGCAGGCCGGCCCCGGCGTCTTCCATGAGGTGCCGCCTTTCGACCGCGACGCCATGATGATCGAGGCCGAATTGTTGGTCGACTGGTATGTCCCGGCGATATCAGGCGCTCCGCCTAGAGAGGCGCTGCGCGCCGGTTACCGCAGCGAATGGAGTGCGGTGCTCGATCGGCTGGAGGGGCGCGAATACACGCTGATGCTGCGCGATTTCCATTCACCCAACCTGATCTGGCGCGCTGACCGTTCCGGTCACGATCGCCTCGGCGTCGTCGATGTCCAGGACGCGCTGATCGGGCCGTCCGCCTACGACGTCGCCTCGCTCGCCATGGACGCGCGCGTCACTATCTCACCCGAAATCGAAAAGCACACGCTCGCCGCCTACATCGCCGCGCGACGCGCTGCCGGTGCCTTCGATGAGAACGAATTCCGCGAAACCTATGCAATCATGGCCGCACAGCGCAATTCCAAGATCCTCGGCATCTTCGTGCGGCTCGAAAAACGCGACGGCAAGCCTTATTATCTGAAGCATCTGCCGCGCATCCGCGACTATCTTCGCCGGGCACTGGCGCATCCGGCGCTGGCCGGGCTGCAGGATTTCTACATCGCCCACGGCTTGCTGGAGGAACGCTCGATTTGACGGCTAAGGATTTGGGCCCGAAGGCGTCGGATGAGCAGCCGATGCCGACGACCGCCATGGTGCTCGCCGCCGGGCTCGGCAAGCGCATGCGGCCGATCACCGACACCATGCCGAAGCCGCTGGTCAAGGTCGCCGGCAAGACATTGCTCGACTGGGGGCTGGACTGCCTAGCCGAAGCCGGCGTCGCCAAGGCCGTCGTCAACGTCCATTACCTCCCGCAACAGATCGTGGACCATGTAGCCCGCCGCAGTGCGCCGAGAATCGTCATCTCGGATGAGAGTAGGGGCTTGCTTGACTCCGCCGGTGGTATCGTCAAGGCATTGCCCAGTTTAGGGGTGCCCTTCTACGTACTCAACGCCGACACCTTCTGGATCGACAGCGGCGTCTCCAATCTCAGGCGTCTTGCGCTTGCATGGGAGGGCGCGACAATGGACATTCTGCTGATGCTTGCGGATCTCCAGTCGGCAACCGGACATAGCGGCGGCACCGATTTCCTGGTGGCGCCGGACGGCGCCTTGCGGCGTGCGAACAACGATCCCGCCGGCCTGATCTATGCCGGCGCCGCAATCGTCCATCCGCGCATCTTCAAGGATGCGCCGGCCGGTCCACACTCTCTCAACGCCTATTTCGATGCGGCAATCGCCGCCGGCCGCCTGTTCGGCATGAAAATGCAGGGCCACTGGATTACTGTCGGCACACCTGACGCGATCTCGCGGGCGGAAGCAGCGGTCGCCGCCGCGCTTGCCGGCACGCCCAATGCTGTTGCTGAGGCACCCGGCGCTCTTACCGAGTCGAAATGAGCGGCTCCCGCCGCGTTTTCTCGATCCCGCCCGGAGCGCCGTTCCTGCCGACGCTGGCCGAGGCGCTGCTTGCGGGGCGCTTGGTTCCCGGCTTCGCCTATGACGGCGATCCGCTGGCGCTGGCCGATCTCACCATCTATGTGCCGACGCGCCGTGCGGCGCGGGCGCTTCGCGGCGTCTTCGTCGATGCTCTCTCGCGCTCGGGAAGCCGCTCGGCGATCCTGCCGGTCATCCGCCCGCTTGGTGAGTTCGATGAAGATGAAGCCGCCTTCGAGGCAGGAGCTTCGGTCGCCATCGACCTTGCGCCGCCGATCGCCGCGGTCGAGCGTCTTCTGCTGCTTGCGCCGCTGGTGCGGGCGTGGAAACGCCGCCTGCCGGCACATGTCGCGGCATTGTTCGACGAGGAGATTGTCATACCGGCCTCCGCCGCCGACGCCATCTGGCTGGCGCGCGACCTTGCACGCCTGATGGATGAGATCGACACCGAAGGCACGGATTGGGCAAGGCTCGCCGACCTTGTAACCGGCAATCTTGCAGGCTGGTGGCAGGTGACACTCGACTTCCTGACCATCGTGACGGAGAACTGGCCGAACCTGCTCGAGGAACGCCATCGTTCCAATCCGGCCGCGCATCGTAATGCCCTGATAAGGCTGGAGGCGGCGCGGCTGAAGCGTAATCCGCCAGCCGGACCGGTGATCGCCGCCGGTTCCACCGGCTCCATTCCCGCCACGGCCGAGCTGCTTGCCGTGATCGCCGGTCTGCCCAATGGCGCCGTCGTGCTGCCCGGGCTCGACCGGGCGTTGGACGAGCCGTCCTTTGTCGCGATCACCACACCGGGCGCGCGCCCAGCCGTGCTTGGCCACCCGCAATACGGCCTGGCAAAGTTGATCGGCAAGATCGGCGTGCCGCGCGCCGATGTCGAGGAGATTGCTGTTGCGCCGCGACCGCTTGCGCTGCGCGCCGCACTTGTCGGCGAAGCGCTGCGCCCGGCGGAGACCACCGAGCTCTGGGCCGAGACGCGCGCTCGCTTTAGGGCCGGCGATATTGCCGAGGCCTTCGCCGATGTGACGCTTCTCGAAGCCGCCAGCGAACGCGACGAAGCCGTGGCGATCGCCGTCGCGCTCAAACAGGCCGTCGAATGGCCCGGCCAGCGCGCCGCACTCGTCACCGGCGACCGCGCTCTGGCGCGGCGCGTCTCAGTCGAGCTGCTGCGCTTCGGCGTTGCCGCCGACGATTCCGGCGGCACGCCGCTGATCAACACACCAGCCGCCAGCCTGCTCAGGCTGGCGCTTCAGGCAGCCTTCCGCCCGGGCGACCCCGTCGCCCTGCTGTCGCTGCTCAAGCATCCCCTGCTTGGCCTCGGCCTGGAGCGGGCAAGCGTGCGCTATGCGGCCGAAATCGTCGAACTCGTGGGGCTGCGCGGCGGCACAGGGCGTCCGGACGTGGCGTCGCTGCCGCAGCTCTTCGACACCCGGCTCCTCGAATTCGACGGCGGCGGCAATCGCCGCCCACCCTTCTGGTGGCCGCGGCTTTCGGTCAGGCGCATCGAACAGGCGCGCGACCTGCTGATCCGGCTAACGGCCGCGCTGGCGCCGCTGGTTGCTTTTCGCGGCGACGAGAATGCCGATCTTGCCACCCTTGTGCGCGCCAGCGTCGTTGCGCTCGAAAGTCTCGGCCGCGCCGCTGACGGCAGCCTGAGCGAACTCTATGCGGGCGATGCCGGCGAAAAGCTCGCCGAGCTCTTGCGCGGGCTGGTCGCGGCCTCGGTGTCGTTCTCCTTCGCCGCTGACGAATGGCCTGACGTCATGGAGGCGCTGATCGCGCCCGAGACGGTCAAGCCGGCGCAGGGCACCGACAGGAACATCGCCATCTGGGGTGTGCTGGAAGCGCGGCTTCAGGATGTCGACACGCTGGTCGTCGGCGGGCTCAACGAAGGCGTGTGGCCGCGCAAGCCGGAGAGCGACCGCTTCATGTCGCGGCTGATGAAGACCGGCATCGATCTTGAACCGCCCGAGCGGCGCATCGGCCTTGCCGCCCATGATTTCCAGATGGCCATGGGCGCCAAAAAAGTGGTGCTGGCTCGCTCCGGCCGCTCCGGCGACGGACCGTCGGTACCTTCGCGCTGGCTGCAGCGCATCCTTACATTCGTCGGCGAGGACCACGCTGCTGCACTTCGCCGGCGCGGCGACGAACTGCTTGCCTGGGCGCGTGCGCTCGATGCCGGCGAAAAGCAGGACTTTGCGCCGAGGCCGCAGCCGAAACCGCCGCTCGCCGCGCGGCCGCACCACTTCTCGGTCACCGAGATCGAAACGCTACGCCGCGATCCCTATGCGGTCTATGCCAGAAGGATACTCGGCCTGATGCCGCTCGATCCGGTCATTCGCGATCCGGGCGCCGCCGAGCGTGGCACGCTGTTTCACGCCATTCTGCACCTCTTCTCGGCGAGGGTGGCCGACCCGCGCGCGCCGGAGGCGCTGGACGGGCTCATCGCCGCAGGCCGCTCCTGCTTTGCCGAGGCGGCCCTGCCGGCCGATGTCGAGGCGGTGTGGTGGCCGCGTTTTGAAAAGCTTGCCGCCGGCATCATCGAATGGGAGCGCGGCCGGGCCGCCGCCGTGGCACGGCGGCACGCCGAGGAACGCGCCGAAAAGACCGGTGTCGGCCGATCCGGCGTGACCCTGTCCGGCTACGCTGATCGAATCGATCTGCTGGCTGGCGGCATGGCCGACATCCTCGACTACAAGACCGGCTCCTCGCCATCCAAAGCGCAGGCGCACACGCTGCTCGCGCCGCAACTGGCGCTGGAGGGCGCGCTGCTGCGTCGCGGCGCCTTCAAGGAGCTTGGCGCCTGTGAGCCGTCGCAACTGGCTTTCGTGCGGCTGAGGCCGAATGGCGAGGTGTTCGAAGAATCGATCCTCGAATACAACCGCAAGCCGCGAACCGCCGCCGATCTCGCCGAAGAGGCCTGGGCGAGGTTGGAAAAGCTGCTGATCCACTATGCCGACCCGACGACCGGGTATTTGTCGCGGGCGTTGCCGTTCCGCGAGGGTGAGACCGACGGCGATTACGACCATCTCGCCCGCGTGCTCGAATGGTCGGCCGGCGGCGATGCCGACGACGAGGGAGGGGAGGCATGAAAAAGGCCTATCCCATTCCAAGCGACACTGTCGCCAGTCAGGCAAGCGCCTCCGATCCGCGCAATTCCGCATGGGTGTCGGCCAATGCCGGATCCGGCAAGACCCATGTACTCGCCCAGCGCGTTATCCGGCTGTTGCTGCGCGGCACCGATCCGTCCAAGATCCTGTGCCTGACCTATACGCGTGCCGCCGCCGCCAACATGTCGAACCGGGTGTTTTCGACCCTGTCGCAATGGACGGCCCTGGGCGATGCCGAGCTCTCGACACGGATAGAGGCGCTGGACGGCCGCCAGCCCGACCGCGAAACCATGCGCCGGGCGCGGCGGTTGTTTGCCGAGGCTCTGGAAACACCGGGCGGGCTGAAGATCCAGACCATCCACGCCTTCTGCGAATCGGTGCTGCATCAGTTCCCGCTGGAAGCCAATATCCCTGCGCATTTCGAAATGCTCGATCCGCAAATGGAGGCATCGCTGTTTGCCGCCGCCCGCCGCGACATGATTTCGGGCGGCGTTGCAGGCGATGCGGCATTGTCCGACGCCTTCGCCACCGTGCTGGAGCGCGGCGGCGAGCATGGGCTCGACGCATTGCTGGCCGAGATCGTGCGCAAGCGCGATGGTTTGCGTGCGTTCATCACCGCGGCCGGCGGCGATGGTTTTCAGGCGCTGTTCGACGAGTTCCATTTCCGCGCCGGCCAGACGGCCGAAGGTATAGCCGCCTCGGTCTGGCCGCTGCCCGGCTTCCTGCCGGATTATCTCGTCATCTTTTCACGGGCGGCCGAGGCCGCCGATGCGCGCATCGTGCTGAACAATCTGCTGCCATACGCCCGCCTTGCCTTTGCCGAGGAGGATCCGGTACGTCGCCTGAATTTGCTCTCCAAGGCTTTCCTGAGGGCCGACGGCGAGCCTTACGATCCGGCAAAGACATTTAAAAGGGCATTGCTTGACCGGCTACCCGATCTTGCCGAACGTTATCTGGCGGCGGTCGACGCCATTCTCGAAATCTCCGACCGGCTGGCCTTGTTCAGGATGCTGGAAGGCACGCGTGCGGCGCTGACCATCGCCGACTGGCTGATCGCCCGTTACGAGCAATTGAAGCGCGCCCGCGGCTTCCTCGACTTTAACGACCTGATCACCCGTACGGTCAACCTTTTGGCACGGCCCGATGCCGGCCCTTGGGTGCAGTACAAGCTCGACCAGGGCATCGACCACATCCTGCTCGATGAGGCGCAGGACACCAGTCCCGACCAGTGGGAGGTGGTCAAGCGGCTGGCAGAGGAGTTCTTTGCCGGGCTCGGCGCACGCGACGCGGTCCACCGCACCATCTTTGCTGTCGGCGACGAAAAGCAGTCGATCTATTCCTTCCAGGGAGCCGCCCCGGATTCCTTTGCCGACAGCCGGCTTTTGTTTGCCGGCAAAGTTAGATCCGCCGCCGCCGCCTTCGCCGATCTCAAGCTGACCTGGTCGTTCCGCTCGACCGAAGATGTTCTTGCCGCCGTCGACCGGGTCTTTGCCGACCCGAACGTGCGGCGCGGCATCAGCCACGATCCTGATCCGCTCGACCACAAGGCGATCCGCACCGATGCGCCGGGTCATGTCGAGGTCTGGCCGTCGATCGGCGCCAACGTCGTCGAGGAACCAGACGATTGGACGCAAGCGGTCGACCATGCCCACGCGCCGGCAGTCCGCGTCGCTGAAAACGTCGCCGCAACGATTGCCGGCTGGATCGGCAACGGTGAGGTCATCGAAGGCCGCGGCAAGAAACTCCGCCCCGGCGACGTGCTGGTGCTGGTGCGCAAGCGCGATCGCTTCGTCCATGCGCTGACGCGGGCGCTGAAGCGCCGCGACATTCCGGTGGCCGGCGCCGACCGGCTCAGCCTGCCCGGCCACGTCGCGGTGAAAGACCTGATCGCACTTGGCCATTTTCTCATCCAGCCCGAGGACGATCTGTCGCTGGCCGCCGTGCTGCGCAGCCCGATCTTCGATGTTTCGGAAGAGCAGCTTTTCGCGCTTGCTGCCCAGAGGCCGTCGGGCGTCTCGCTGATCGCCTCGCTGCGCCGGCATGTCGGCGAAAGCGAGGCGTTGGCCGCCGTCGTCAGCCGGCTCGACACATGGTCGAACGAGGCCGCATTCAAGCCGGTGTTCGAATTCTATGCCGCAGCTCTCGCCCGCGACGGCCTGCGCAAGAAGATGATCGCGCGGCTCGGTCCGGAGGCCGGCGATATCCTCGACGAATTCCTGAATTTCTGCCTGGCCGAGGAGCGAACCGGCCTGCCAGGGCTGGAATCCTTCCTGTCGACGCTGGAAAACGCCGGCCCCGAGATCAAGCGCGAAATGGACCAGACCCGCGACGAGGTTCGCGTCATGACCGTGCATGCCGCCAAAGGCCTGGAAGCGCCGGTGGTATTCCTTGTCGATGGCGGCTCCGCGCCGTTCAGCGACCAGCATCTGCCGAGATTGATGCCGTTCGAAGGCTCGGGCGACTGCTGGGAGGGCAAGGGCTATCTCTGGCGTTCGGCCAGCGATGTCGCCAATGGGTTTTCACGCGCCGCATCGGCCCGCGCCCGCGAGCTCGCCGACGACGAATACCGCCGGCTGCTCTATGTCGGCATGACCCGCGCCGAGGATCGGCTGATCGTCTGCGGCTACCATGGCAAGCGGGCGCCGAATACCGGCACCTGGCATTCGATCGTCAGCCGCGCACTGGTCGGTGCCGCGGAGAGCAAAGAACGCCGGCATCCCGCCACTGGCGAGACCGTGCATCGTTTCCAGGTGACGAAACTGCCGCCCATGCCACTGGCGGCAGTGAATGAGGCACGACAGGCGGAACGCTTTGCACCACTGCTTGAAACCCTGTTCCGGCCTCTGCCGCCCTTCGAGGAATTGCCGCGGCCGCTCTCGCCGTCCGGCGCCTCGGTGCTGATCGAGGAGGCGCGGCAAGCGGTGGCCGACACGCGTTCGCCGGTACTGGATGCCGACGCCGAGCCCGGCTTTGCCGTCATGCGCGGGCTGGCGCTGCACAAATTGCTGCAGATGCTGCCCGGCATCGCCGAGGGAAAACGCCGGGATGCCGCCGAACGCTATCTGGCAAGAGCCGGCGCGGAATGGCTCGACGACGAGCACGACAAGGCCTTGGCTGGCGTTTTCAGAATTCTTGCCGACAGCCGCTTCGCGCCGCTGTTTGCGCCAAACTCGCGCGCCGAAGTCGCCATCATGGGCAGCCTGGAGGTAAGGGGCAAACTGCGCTCGATTTCCGGCAAGATCGACCGGCTGGCAGTAACGCCGGACAAGGTTTCGATCGTCGACTACAAGACCAATCGGCCAGCGCCAGCTACGCTCGCCGAAGTGCCGCAAGCCTATGTTCTGCAGCTAGCACTTTATCGCGCGCTGCTTCAGCCGCTCTATCCGGGACGCGAGGTCTCGGCGGCGCTGCTGTTCACCGAGGCGCCGCGGCTGATCGAGCTGCCGGCGGCGGCCTTGGACGATGCGCTTGCTAGACTCACGGGAGCGTGACACAACACTTGCTTGAAGACGGACGCGATCACCACCACATTTGGTGCGACGAACAAATCGAAAGGATCTCAGCATGGCCACCGTCAAGGTCGACAAGAGCAATTTCCAGGCCGACGTGCTCAACGCCAAGGAGCCGGTCGTGGTCGATTTCTGGGCGGAATGGTGCGGCCCGTGCAAGATGATCGCCCCGGCGCTCGAGGACATCGCCATCGAACTCGGCAGTAAGATAAAGATCGCCAAGCTCAACATCGACGAGAATCCTGAGCTGGCCGCGCAGTTCGGCGTACGCTCGATCCCGACGCTGATGATTTTCAAGGGCGGTGAAGTCGCCGACATGAAGGTCGGTGCTGCGCCGAAAACGGCATTGTCGCACTGGATCAACGGCAGCCTCGCCTGATCCGATCAAAATTTTGCAGAAAAGCCCGGCCTCGCGCCGGGCCTTCTTTTGCTGGCGTCATTGGTGGGCCGCTCTGGCACTCGCGGCTTGCCGCCCGGTATTCTTCTCTTCTGAATTCAAAGGAGAAGCGATATGACCGGATCCGCCAAGGCCACCGTCTTCATCGACAATGAGCGCGTCATCGTCACCGAATACCGCTTCGCCCCGGGAGACAACACCGGCTGGCATCGCCATGGCCACGACTATGTGATCGTGCCGTTGACCGACGGCAAGGTGAAGCTCCTGACCAAGGATGGCGAATCCTTTGCCGAGATGAAGAAGGGCTCGCCGTATTTCCGCAACGAGGGCGTCGAACATGACGTCATCAGCGCAAACGATGGCGAATTCGCCTTCATCGAGGTCGAGCTGAAGTAGTCCACCAACCATCGGCTGCGCCGCTACAATTGTCCGGCGAGGCGCGATCACCAATCCGCGATACGATCGCCGCCGACGAATTGTGCGCTTTTCTCAGTATATTCGAACAGTTCTATCTTCACGCCGTTGGGGTCGCGGATCCAAGCCTGGTAGGTGTCATCGCACGCGCGTTTCTTGGAAGTGACATCAACGCCCTTTGACCTCAGATGGATGATCGCGGCGTCGATGTTTTCCACTTCGAGGCAGAAGTGGTTGATCTGGTTCAAGTCGCCATAGCTGGCGCCGTCTTTCTGGAACACCTCGACATGGCTACGGCTGCCGCAATTGAGGTAGAAGCCGAAAATCTTCCCGTCGCGCAGGAAATTGAACTGGGTGTCCATGCCGAGGACGTCCCGATAGAAGCTTCGCGTCATCTCCAGGTCATTCGCGAAAATGCAAACGTGTGCGAGCTGCTTTACCTTGATCATGATTGGCTCCTCGCGGTGGTCTGACAAGTGTGGCGTCACCGTGGCCCGGCTGAAGCACGCCTCAAACCGGCGGCGTACCATTTTCGGCCAACACCGCGCCGGCCAGGTAAAGTGACCCGCCAATCAGGATGCGCGGCGGCGGTCCGTCCCATGTGTCGCGCAGCAGCATCAGCGCATTGGCGACGGAACTGACCGGTTCGGCCGACAGGCCGGCCTCGATGGCGCGGGTCGCCAGCTCGTCGTTCGGCACGCCCGCGTCGCTCAGGCTCACCGGCACGGTGTAGACATGCCGGACCAGCCCTTTGAAGGCGCGGAAATAGCCGCTCTGGTCCTTGGTGTTGATCATGCCCGAGATCAGGAACAGCGGACGCGGGTTCTTTTCCTCCTGCTCGGCCAGCGCCTCGGCGACGACCACGCCAGCGCCGGGATTGTGGCCGCCGTCGAGCCAGATGTCGGCGCCCTTCGGCGCCAGTTCACTCAGCCGGCCTTGTGGCAGCTTTTGCATGCGGCCCGGCCAGGCGACATTCGCCATCGCCTTCTCGGCAGCGCGGTGGCTGATCTCGAAGCCCGCTGCCTTGACCGCCGCGATCGCCGCCGCCGCATTGGCGAATTGATGGCGCCCCGGCAGGCGCGGCGGCGGCAGGTCCATCAATCCGTCTTCGTCCTGATAGACCATGCGGCCGTTTTCCTCATAGGCAAGGAAATCCTGGCCATAGACGAAGGCGGGGCAGTCGAGCCGCTCGGCGGTTTCGATGAGCACCTGCTGGGCCGTCTCGCTTTCCTGCGCGCCGATGACGACCGGGCATCCGCGCTTGATGATGCCGGCCTTTTCGGCGGCGATCAGCTCGACGCGGTCGCCGAGATAGGCTTCATGGTCGAGCGACACCGGCATGATCACCGACACGGCCGGCTCGGCGATGACATTGGTGGCGTCGAAGCGGCCGCCAAGGCCAACCTCGAGGATGACGGCATCGGCCGGATGTTCGGAAAACAGCAGGAAGGTGACGGCGGTGAGGATTTCGAAGACGGTGATCTTCTGGCCTTGATTGGCTTTGGCGACGCGGGCGATGGCTTCGGCGAAGACCTTGTCGTCCACCAGCCTGCCGCCGCCATCCGCGGCCAGCCGGTAGCGCTCGTGCCAGTTCACCAGATGTGGCGAGGTGTGGACGTGGACGCGGTAGCCGGCGGCTTCGAGCAGCGCCCGTGAAAAAGCAGCGCAGGAGCCCTTGCCGTTGGTGCCGGCGATGTGGATGACCGGCGGCAGCTGGTCCTGCGGATTGCCGAGCCGCTCGAGCAGCCGCGAAATGCGGTCGAGCGAAAGGTCGAAGCCCTTCGGATGAAGCGCCATCAGGCTTTCGATTTCGCGGTCGGCGGCAAGCGTGGTCATGGCGAATCCTAGGCGCGCCACGGACGGCGCGCAATCGCGGTTCGTGGCGAATGCGTCAGGCGTGCGGCCGGGCTTCGACCGGGATCACCGACGGCGGCAGGATTTCCGGCTCCTGCGGTTTTTGCTCTTCCGGCAGCTTGAGCAGCATTCTCAGCAGCCGCGCAACCGTCTGGCGCATCTCCAGCCGCGACACCACCATGTCGACCATGCCGTGTTCCATCAGATATTCGGCGCGCTGGAAGCCGTCGGGCAGCTTTTCCCGGATGGTCTGCTCGATGACGCGCGGGCCGGCAAAGCCGATCAGGGCGCCGGGCTCGGCAATATGCACGTCGCCCAGCATGGCATAGGAGGCGGTGACGCCGCCGGTCGTCGGGTTGGTCAGGACGACGATATAGGGAAGGCCAGCCTCCTTCAGCCTGTCGACGCCAATCGTGGTCCGCGGCAGCTGCATGAGCGACAGGATGCCTTCCTGCATGCGGGCGCCGCCGGAGGCCGCAAACAGGATCAGCGGCCGCTTGCGCTGCAAGGCGACCTCGAAACCATGCACGATGGCGTCGCCGGCCGCCATGCCGAGCGAGCCGCCCATGAAGGCAAAATCCTGCACCGTCACCACCACCGGCAGGCCCTCGACCGTGCCCAGCGCATTGATGATGGCATCTTCCATGCCGGTCTTGGCCTTGGCATCCTTCAGCCGGTCAATGTAGCGCTTTTCGTCGCGGAACTTGAGTGGATCCTGAACGACCTTGGGGTTTTCCAGCGTCTCGTATTTGCCGTCGTCGAGGAAGAATTTCAGCCGTTCCTTTGCCGATATCTTCATATGATGGCCGGAGGACGGAATGACGAACTGGTTCTGCTCCAGATCCTTATGGAACACCATTTCACCGGTCTCGGGATCCTTGATCCACAGGTTTTCCGGCATGTCGGTGCGGCGGCCGAGCATCGAATTGATCTTCGGACGGACGTAATTGGTGATCCAGTTCATCGCTTCGGCTCCTGTCCCTTAAGAAGACGTAGGAAGATTATTCGGCGGCAGCAAGGCGAGCCGCGCGAACCCCTTGCGAAAGCCCGCTGACCAGCGTGGCGACGGCCTCGGCCGGATCGGCGGTCTTTTCGCCCTTCGGCCCGAGCACGTTGGCGACGGCATTGACAATCGCGGTGCCGACAACGACGCCGTCGGCCGACGCGCCGATGGTGCGCGCCTGCTCGGCGGTCTTGACGCCGAAGCCGACGCAGACCGGCAGGTCGGTATGGCTCTTGATGCGCTTGACCGCTGCCGCCACCTTGCCGGTGTCGGCCAGCGCCGAACCGGTAATGCCGGTCATCGAGACGTAGTAGACGAAACCCGACGTGTTCTGCAGCACCTTGGGCAGGCGCTTGTCGTCGGTGGTCGGCGTCGCCAGCCGGATGAAATTGATGCCGGCCTTGAGTGCCGGGATGCAAAGCTCCTCGTCCATCTCAGGCGGCAGGTCGACGACGATCAGCCCGTCTATACCGCTGGCCAGCGCATCGCTCAGGAAGCGCTCGACGCCGTAGATGTAGATCGGATTGTAATAGCCCATCAAGACGATCGGGGTTTCACTGTCGCCGGCGCGGAATTCCGAGGCCATCTTCAGCGTTTTGACCAGTGTCTGGCCGCCCTTCAGCGCCCGCAGGCCGGCCGCCTGGATCGCCGGGCCGTCGGCCATTGGATCGGAAAACGGCATGCCGAGCTCGATGATGTCGCTGCCGGCGCCGGGCAGCGCCTTCATGATCGACAGGGAGGTGTCGTAGTCCGGGTCGCCGCCCATGAAATAGGTGACGAGTGCCGGTCGACCTTCGGCCTTCAGCTTTGCCATGCGGCGGTCGATGCGAGTGGCCATGATCAGATCTCCATGCCCAGCATATTGGCCACTGTGTGCACGTCCTTGTCGCCACGGCCGGACAGGTTGACGATGACGATCTGGTCCTTGTCCATATCAGGCACGATCTTCACCGCCTGCGCGATGGCATGGGCCGATTCCAGCGCCGGAATGATGCCCTCGACGCGTGTCGTCAGCTGGAACGCCTCCAGCGCCTCGTCGTCGAGGATCGGCACATAGTCGACGCGGCCGGAATCGCGCAGCCATGAGTGCTCCGGCCCGACGCCGGGATAGTCGAGGCCGGCCGAGATCGAGTGGCCGTCCATGATCTGGCCGTCGGCGTTCTGCAGGAGGTAGGTGCGGTTGCCATGCAGCACGCCGGGCGCGCCGGCACTCATCGAGGCGCAATGCTCGATGCCGTCGAGCCCGCGGCCGCCGGCTTCGACGCCGATGATGCGCACCTGCCTGTCATCCAGGAAGGGATGGAACAGGCCGATGGCGTTCGAGCCGCCGCCGACACAAGCGATGATGGTGTCCGGCAGCCGGCCTTCCTGCTCGAGGATCTGGGCACGCGCCTCGGTGCCGATCACCGACTGGAAGTCGCGCACCAGCTCCGGATAGGGGTGCGGGCCGGCGGCGGTGCCGATCAGGTAATAGGTATCCTCGACATTGGTCACCCAATCGCGCAGCGCCTCGTTCATGGCGTCCTTCAGCGTGCCGTGGCCGGCGGTCACCGGCCGCACCTCGGCGCCCAGAAGCTTCATGCGAAAGACGTTGGGGCTTTGCCGGGCGACATCGGTTGCACCCATATAGACGATACAAGGAAGCCCGAAGCGCGCCGCCACTGTAGCGGACGCGACGCCATGCTGGCCGGCGCCGGTCTCGGCGATGATCCGCGTCTTGCCCATGCGCTTGGCGAGCAGGATCTGGCCGAGGCAGTTGTTGATCTTGTGCGAGCCAGTGTGGTTCAGGTCCTCGCGCTTGAAATAGACTTTTGCGCCGCCCCCGAGGCCCTTAGCCGCGGAAACCCCGCGAAGATGCCGGGTAAGGCCTTCGGCGAAATAGAGCTTCGAAGGCCGCCCGGCGTAATGCGTCGAGAGATCGGTCAGCTCGGCCTTGAAATCCGGGTCGTTCTTGACCTCGTTCCAGTGCCGCTCCAGCTCGAGGATCAGCGGCATCAGCGTTTCGGCAACGAAACGACCGCCAAAAATGCCGAACATGCCCTGCTCGTCGGGGCCGGTGCGGAAGGAATTCGGTATCGCCGGCTTATCCATCGCCGATCTCCTGGTCTGCGGTTTGAAGCGTGGTCAGGCGGCGCGGTTGTCGCGTGCTGCCCCGACGGCCCGGAAAAATTGTTCGATCAGCGCCGGTTCCTTGACGCCCGGCGCGCTTTCCACGCCCGAAGAAATATCTATTCCGGGCGGGTTCACGAGCCGAACGGCGTCGCCGATATTTCCAGCATTGAGCCCACCGGAAAGCATGTAATCGACGCCGGCGTCAAGGCCGGCAAGAATGCGCCAGTCGAAGGCAAGACCGTTGCCGCCCGGCAATTCCGAATTCCTAGGCGGCTTGGCATCGAACAGAAAGCGGTCGGCAATGCCGACGAAGGGTTTTACCTGCTCGAGATCGGCAGCCTCGCTGACCGGCAGCGCCTTCATCACCGGCAAGCCGTAGCGCGCCTTCACCTCGGCCACCCGCTCAGGGGTTTCGGCGCCGTGAAGCTGCAGCATGTCGGGCTGCATTTTTTCGACGATCTCATCCAGAAACGCGTCGCCGGCGTCGACCGTCACCGCAACCGCCTTGGCCCTGCCGCGCGCCGCTTCGCGCAGGCGGCCAGCTTCCGCCGGCTCGACATAGCGCGGGCTTTTGGCAAAGAAAATGAAGCCGACATGGCTGGCGCCGCCGGCCAATGCCGCGGCCAGTGCCTTGTCGGTCTTCAACCCGCATATCTTGATGTCGAGCGCCATGGCGCGGGATTGGCACGAAACGGCCAAAGAGTCGAGAAAAAGCATCCTGTTTGCCGCCAGCGCGGAACGCGCTACCTTGCTAATGTAAGAGCGCAACGCGCTACCTTGCTAATCTAAGAACGCAACGCGCTGCCTTGCTCAGGCACAAAGGCGGGAGAACAAAGATCATGCCGGAAAAGACCGTCGCGGAACTCAGGCAAAAGCTGGCGCAGGCCCATGAGGTCATCGCTCATTTGATGGACAAGGCCGCCTTCAACGGCGCCGAGGCGCACCGGGCGCTGGCTTATTTCAGCAACGATGGCTTCGAGAAGGATTTCCTGCCCTGGCCGCGCCACGCCGACGAGGGGCTGCGGCCGGAGGAGTTGAACGCGGCCAATGACGATTGAGCAATTAAGCCCTGATCAAAAGCGCACTCTGTCAATGGAGTGTTCCTCCTCTCAACGCGCAACTTAGGTTGTTCATGGCCTCCAACGGAAAGTCATGTTTGCGCCAGTTTTCCTTGTAACCTTTGAGGCCATGTGTGTTCAAAACCTCACGCGCGGCACTGAGAACTGCTTCTGCGAACTCTCGCAACCCGCATGTGGCTTCAAGTTTCACCTCGCCGAAGTCGTCTGGCTCGTCAGACCAGATTTCTGAAAATTCCAGTATCTGCACTCTGACAAAAGCGCCTTCTGGCACCAGGACGAAGCGATACTCACCGGGCTCATCACATCTGCACTCTGACAAAAGCGCCTTCTGGCACCAGGACGAAGCGATACTCACCGGGCTCATCACAGAAGCGTGCGACCGAATACCTGGTGCCTTTCAGCGCGTTCAGCGTGGCGCCAAGCAACTCGTTGAGGGCATCGCCCAGATAAGACGCCGCCACGGTCGCCTGAAGGTCCCCAACCGTGACATCGCACATCGCCCAGCCCGCTCCAATCAGCCGGTATTCCATCCGCGCAGGCATCAATCACTCGAACGCGATCGCCTGCAGCGCGCCGCCATTGCGCTTGAGCCAGTCCTTGCAGCGCTCGGTGTCCGGGCAAAGCTGCTCGCATAATTTCCAGAATTTCGGGCCGTGGTTCATCTCCTTGAGGTGCGCCACCTCATGCGCGACGAGGTAGTTTATCACCGGCCGCGGCGCCATCATGATGCGCCAGGAAAACGACAGATTGCCGTCCGACGTGCAGGACCCCCAGCGGCTCGACGTATCCTTGAAGCGGATCGCCTTGGCCCGCTTGCCAATCGCCGCGCTGTGCTTCGTCACCAGCGCCTCGATCTCGCGCTTGGCTTCGCGCTTCAGGAAATCGGCGATGCGGCGCGGCAGATGCACGCGTTCGCCATGCACGATCATCAGCGGTCCGCGCTCGTCGCGCGACAGCGTGACGGTTCCGCGTTTCGACGGTTCATGGACGATGCGATGCGGCACACCGCGCACCGGTACCTTGATGCCGGGCCGCACCTGTGGCCGGTTGGGTACCTTGGCCAGCCTTTGCTCCAGCCAGTCCTGATGGCGGTCGAGGAATTTTTCCACCTCGCCGCGGCGCAGCCCCGGCGGCACGGTGATGCGCAGGCCGCGGCCGCCGGAGTCGATGCGCAGCGTCAGGCGGCGGGCGCGGTCGTTCTCGACGATCTTGAGCGGCAGCGTGCGGCCGGCAACGCAATGCTCGCGCTCCACGACGGGCGTGGGCTTGGGTTTCGCCGGGGTGCGGAAGAAGCCGAATGACATGCCGGGACGATACGCGATTCGAGGGAAACGAATAGAACAAAAAAGAAACGGCGCCGCTGACGCGACGCCGTTTTTGAATTATTTATCGGGGCAAGGACCTTTACTCGTCGAGCAGGCCTGGCGTGGAATTACCGCCGCGTTTGTTGTTCGTCGTCGAGCCGGTTGACCCACCGGTCGTGGGCGACGTCGACTTGTTGCGGTTGGCCATGAAGCGGTCGAACTCTTCCTGGTCCTTGGCGCGGCGCAATTCGCGGGCATATTCGTCGAACTCGCTCAGCATCTCGTCGAGCTTGCGGCGTTCCTCGGCAAGCCGCTCGAGTTCCTTTTCGCGCCAGTCGTCGAAAGCGACGTTGCCGGTGCGGGCGGAGCCATGGCCCCAGCGCGCGGCCTTGTCGGACCCGCGGCGGCAGCCGGCGAAGATGCCGTCTGTGGCGCGATTGACGTCACGCTTGAAGCCCTCGAGCCGGTCGCCCCAGATGATGTAGGCGAGCATGGCGAAGCCGAGCGGCCAGAACACCATGAACCCGATCACCATCAACGCGATGGTCGCCGGCGTCCAGGCCGGACGGATCAATGCAGATGTGTTCATTTCTCCCAATCCTTCAGTTGGAGACAGCCAAATCCGGCTGCGTGAAATCGAAATGGGATGGAGAAAACGGCGATTCAAGACAGCGACCGTCAAAACCGGACAAGCGGCTGAAATGATTATCGCTTTTTGAGCATTTCGAGGAAAAGAGCAGTCAGGCCCCGTAAGGGGGCAATGCCGCCGACGGTTCTGTAGTGAAAATCCAGCGCCGATCGCGTCTGCTGGCTGAGTGCAATGGTTTGACGCTTCGAAGCCGTCCGTTCAAAAATCCAGAGGCGCATTGTCGACGACCTCTTTCATCACGAAGAAGGTTCTGGTCTGGCGAACGCCAGGCAGTGCGATCAATTGGTCCCCGTGGATTCGGTTGAAATCCGCCATGTCACCAACCCTGATCTTCAGAAAATAATCGAAGTCGCCTGCCACCAGATGGCAGTCGAGGATGAATTTCAGCTTGGCGACGGCCTTTTCGAATTCCGCGAAACTCTCCGGGGTCGAACGGTCGAGTACGACGCCAACCATCACCAACGCGCCTCTGTCGACCTTCTGCGGGGTCACCATCGACCTGACATGGCTGATGTAGCCTTCATCGAACAGGCGTTGCGTCCGGCGGTGGCACGTCGCCGGGCTAACAGCGACCGACTGCGCCAGCTCCGCATTGGTCAGTCGCCCATTGCCCTGGAGCAGGCGCAACATTTTCAGGTCGATCCGGTCGAGCGCTGCGCGCATGAAAGATTCTTCCGTTATTCGGATTAAGAATCGAATATATATGACATTTCAATGCCATGAAGCGATATTTTGGATATTCTGGGCTCGATCTTTGAGAGCACATTTCAAGGCAGAGCTGATAGTGTTCATCGCACCACACCGCAATGAATGGAACAAGCGAGGGCACTCTCATGCTCGAGAAATTCGAACGTTATCCGCTCACATTCGGGCCGACCCATATCGAGAAACTGGAGCGGCTTGGTGGTCATCTCGGCGGGAAGGTCGATCTCTATGCCAAGCGGGAGGATTGCAATTCCGGCCTTGCCTTCGGTGGCAATAAACTGCGCAAGCTCGAATATATCGTCCCGGACGCGATCGCCTCAAACGCCGACACACTGGTGTCGATCGGCGGCGTCCAATCCAACCATACGCGCATGGTGGCGGCCGTCGCGGCGAAGATCGGCATGAAGTGCCGCCTCGTGCAGGAAAGCTGGGTGCCCCACGAGGACGCCGTCTACGATCGCGTCGGCAATATCCTTTTGAGCCGGATCATGGGCGCTGATGTCCAGATGGTCGATGAGGGTTTCGACATCGGGATTAGGGAAAGCTGGGAACAGGCAATCGCGGATGTGAAGGCCAAGGGTGGCAAACCCTATCCAATTCCGGCCGGGGCTTCGGTACACAAATATGGCGGCCTGGGCTATGTCGGCTTTGCCGAGGAGGTCCGCGCGCAGGAGAAGGAGCTCGGCTTTGCCTTCGACTACATCGTCGTTTGTACCGTCACCGGTTCGACTCACGCCGGCATGCTGGTCGGCTTCGCCAAGGACGGCCGCGAGCGCAAGGTGATCGGCATCGACGCATCCTGCACCCCGGCGCAGACCAAGGCGCAAGTGCTCAAGATCGCGCAGAGCACCGCGACGCTGGTCGAACTCGGCAAGGAGCTCGATGAGAACGATGTCGTCCTGATCGAAGATTATGCCTATCCGGTCTACGGCGTCCCCTCGCAGGAGACGAAGGAAGCAATCCGTCTCTGCGCGCGTCTTGAAGGCATGATCACGGATCCGGTCTATGAGGGAAAATCCATGCAGGGCATGATCGATCTCGTGAGCAAGGGTTATTTTCCCAAGGGATCGAAAGTGCTCTACGCCCACCTTGGCGGCGCTCCGGCCATCAACGGATATGCTTATGCGTTCCGCAACGGCTGAATCTATCCCGCCTGCCGCACCATGGCGTCCACCGCCCGCACCAGCATGTCGAGATCCTGCGGCCGCGACAGGCGGTGGTCGCCGTCGGGAATGAGCGACAGCGTGACGTCGTCGGCCGGCAGCAGGCTGACCAGCTTCAACGCATGGCTCGACGGCACGTCGGGATCGGCAAGGCCTTGCAGGATGTGGACCGGACAGTGCGTGTCGATCGGCCCGGTCATCACCCGGTTGTTGCGGCCGTCCTCGATCAGCGCGCGCGTGTAGATGTAAGGCTCGGCTGAATAGTCCGACGGCTCCTCGAAAAAGCCCTTTTTCCTGAGGTCGCGCTTTTGCGCTCCGGTCAGCACCGGCTCGATCAGTTCAGCGGTGAAATCGGGCGCCGGGGCCAGCAGCACAAGACCTGCGATGCTGTTTTCGCCCGCCTTGCGCAATTCCTGCACCATGCGCAGCGCGATCCAGGCGCCCATCGAGGAGCCGACCAGGATCTGCCTGCCCTGGGTGAAGCGGCGGAAAACCGCCAGGCTCTCGCCCAGCCATTTCGAGATGGTGCCGTCGGCAAAGGCGCCACCCGATTCGCCGTGGCCGGAATAATCGTGGCGCAGAAAGGCGCGACCTTCTTTGCGCGCCCATTCCGACAGCGTTTCGGCCTTGGTGCCCAGCATGTCGGATTTGTAGCCGCCGAGCCAGACGATGCCGGGCTCGGCACCTGCCGCATGCCTGACGGCGATGCTCGTCCCGTCGACGTCCAGGAAGATCGGGGTGGTGGTCATGGTGTATTCCCTCACGCCGGTCTTTTGGCACAAGCGGGGGTTCAACGAAAAGTGCTCCGCCACTTTCTTCGCTTGGTGCAGAGGAGCATTCCATCGAGCAGGTGATTTCCTGAGAATGCTGTGCTATTGACTCCGACCGCGCGCTCACCACATTGCGCGTTCGCAATTCTGAACTGAAGAACCCCTTAACGAAACGGCTCAAGGAGACCACGACCATTCGCAGACCTTTCAAAGCAGCGGCGCCCACCAAGGAAGGCCCGCGCTCCAACCGTGACATCCGGGTTCCCCGGGTCCAGCTAATCGACGCCGAAGGCCAGAACCGCGGCGATGTCTCCATCAACGATGCATTGCTGCTCGCCGAAGAGGCGGGGCTCGATCTGGTCGAGATATCGCCCAATGCAGTGCCGCCCGTCGTAAAGATCCTCGATCTCGGCAAGCTGAAATACGCCAACCAGAAGAAGGCGGCCGAGGCGCGCAAGAACCAGAAGGTCATCGAGATCAAGGAGATCAAGATGCGCCCGAACATCGACAGCCACGACTATGAGACCAAGATGAAGGCCGTCCGGCGCTTTTTCGAGGAAGGCGACAAGGTCAAGCTGACATTGCGCTTCCGCGGTCGCGAGATGGCGCATATGGAACTCGGCATGCAGCTTCTGAACAAGGTTCGCGAGGAAGTGGCGCCCATCGCCAAGGTCGAAGCCGAACCGAAGCTCGAAGGCCGCCAGATGATGATGGTGCTGGCGCCCCGCTAAAGCGCGTTGCGCTTTAGTTCTGTTTTGTGCATGTCGTTGTCGCAAAACCGCTGCGCACTTTTGGGCGACGTGCATAAAATCCGCCTGAATCATGTTGCAAGGCGTCCCGGCGATCGGCGGGGCGCCTGTTTTCTTGGCCAGACGCTGCGATCGCCGGCGAGAGCAAAGACGCTCTGGTTCCCTCGACGATCGGATTCCCGACATGGTCAATGAAGTCAAGCATTCGGAAGCCAGATATGGACTGGGCAGCTATCAGCACACGCGCAGGATGGTACTTGCCGTTCTGATCGTGGTGATGTTTGCGGCGCTGCTGTTCGGCCAGTCGGTTTTCCCGCCCGATACGCCAGTGCATGAAACGATCGAAATGGTCGGCGTCGTGCTGATCTTTCTCGGCGTCGTCGGACGCTTGTGGTCGACGCTCTACATCGGTGGACGCAAATCCTCAGAAGTGGTGACCGGCGGACCGTATTCGATTACGCGCAACCCACTCTACCTTTTCTCCACTTTAGCTGCCGCCGGTGTCGGCGCACAGATCGGCTCCATCTCCGCCACGATCGGCTTTGGAGCGCTCTGCGCGGGTGCCTTTTACATCGTTATCCTGCGCGAGGAGAAATTCCTCAAGCAGGTTCTCGGCGCGCCATACCAGGCCTACCTGGCGAAAGTGCCGCGCTTCTTCCCGAAACTATCGCTGTATCAGGAAGGCGACACCGGCAGCTTCAAGCCGCGCCTGCTGCGAACCACGCTGCTGGACGGGCTGGTCTTCCTCGTTGCCTTGCCGGCTTTCGAACTGATCGACGGCGCCCAGCAGTCCGGCATATTGCCGGTGCTGTTCCGTTTCCCCTGAGTACAGTGTTGCTGAATACAGTGTTGCTGAGCACGGGGTGTTGCGCGCCAGCCCGCTTTGACGTATAGGACCGCCGTTCCCAAAAAACCGCCCGGCAGGGCATGCCGTGGCGGTTTCATTTGCTTTTCGGGCTTTGGTCGGCCTGAAGCGAACAAAAAGCGCATTGGTGCGCATATAAACGGAGTAGCAAAATGCCCAAGATGAAGACCAAATCGGCCGCCAAGAAGCGGTTCAAGATCACAGGTACGGGTAAAGTTCTGTCGGCTGCGGCCGGCAAGCGTCACGGCATGATCAAGCGTTCCAACAAGTTCATTCGAAATGCCCGCGGCACGATGGTTCTGGCTGAACCGGATGGCAAGAAGGTCATCAAGAATTTTCTGCCGAACGGCCTCTAGGGCATGATGCCAAAAAGTTGCAGACTTTTTGGAAACATCATGCGCCAAAATAAGAGCATTCGGTCTGGGCACGCATTTGTTTTTACGCAATTCCGAACGGAAAACCGCCAGGCACTTTCCTGGAATTGCTTTTAAGGAGATCATGACATGGCACGCGTAAAGAGAGGCGTCACCTCGCACGCCAAGCACAAGAAGGTCCTGAAAGCCGCCAAGGGTTTTTACGGCCGTCGCAAGAACACCATCCGCATCGCCAAGCAGGCGGTGGAAAAGTCGCTGCAGTACGCCTATCGCGACCGCAAGAACCGCAAGCGCTCGTTCCGCGCGCTGTGGATCCAGCGCATCAATGCGGCGACGCATGAGCATGGCCTGACCTATGGCCGTTTCATCGACGGTCTCAACAAGGCCGGGATCGAGATCGATCGCAAGATCCTGTCGGACATGGCCATCCACGAGCCGCAGGCCTTCGCCGCACTCGTGGCCAAGGCCAAGGTCGCGCTCGAATACCTGAAGAACACCACGCCGAATGCTTTTGAAAGCGCTGTCGCTTAAGACCAGCGCTTCCCAAGCTATTCGACACTTGATTTGGGAAACCCGCGCTGGCAGGGCTGGCGCGGGTTTTTCTTTGCTTCCAATCGGATCTGGAACATGAGTGACATGGAAACTCTCGAAAATTCCCTGATGGCCGAGATCGCCTCGGCCGCCGACGAGCAGGCGATCGAGGCGGTGCGTGTCTCTGCCCTTGGCAAGAAGGGCTCGGTTTCCGAGATGCTGAAGACGCTCGGCTCGATGAGCGCCGAGGAGCGACAGGTCAAAGGCCCGGCAATCAACGGCCTCAAGAACCGCGTCACCGAGGCACTTTCGGCGCGCCGCGCCGAGCTGAAAGATGTGGCGATCACGGCACGGCTTGCCGCCGAGAAGGTCGACGTCAGCTTGCCGGTCAGGCAATCGCCGGCCGAGCGCGGCCGCATCCATCCGATCAGCCAGGTTATCGACGAGATCGCGGCGATTTTCGGCGATCTCGGCTTTGCCATCGCCGAAGGTCCGGACATCGAGACCGACTATTACAATTTCACCTCGCTGAACTTCCCGGAAGGCCACCCGGCGCGCGAGATGCACGACACGTTCTTCTTCCAGCCGGACGAGCAGGGGGAGCGCAAGCTTTTGCGCACCCACACCTCGCCGGTGCAGATCCGCACCATGGAGATGCAGAAGCCGCCGATCCGCATCGTCATTCCCGGCAAGACCTACCGGCAGGATTCCGATGCCACCCACTCGCCGATGTTCCATCAGGTCGAGGGGCTGGTGATCGACAAATCGGCCAACGTCGCCAACATGAAATGGGTGCTGGAGGAGTTCTGCAAGGCCTTCTTCGAAGTGCCGAGCGTCAAGATGCGCTTCCGGCCGTCCTTCTTCCCGTTCACCGAGCCCAGCCTCGAGGTCGACATCCAGTGCGACCGTTCGCGGCCCGGCGAGGTGCGCTTCGGCGAGGGCTCGGACTGGATGGAGATCCTCGGCTGCGGCATGGTCCACCCCAATGTGCTCCGTTACGGCGGGCTCGATCCCGACGAATACCAGGGCTTCGCCTGGGGCATGGGCATCGACCGCATCGCCATGCTGAAATACGGCATGCCGGATCTGCGCGCCTTCTTCGACGCCGATGTGCGCTGGCTGTCGCATTACGGTTTTAGGCCGCTTGACATGCCGACGCTGTTCGGGGGCTTGAGCGCGTGACGACCGGGCCGCAGCAAATCCGCGGGCAGCTCGCCTTCCTGCACATGTGCGACGCGCGGACGCATAGCTTCAAGTGCAGCGTGCCCAGACCAGACGGAACACAGTCATGAAACTCACCCTCTCCTGGCTCAAGGATCATCTCGACACCGACGCCTCGCTGGCGGAAATCGTCGAGCGTCTCACCTCGATCGGCCTCGAGGTCGAGCATGTCGACGACCGGGCGAGCCTGGCCCCCTTCGTCATCGCCAAGGTGCTGACGGCGGTCCAGCATCCCGACGCCGACCGGCTTCGCGTGCTGACCGTCGACACCGGCGACGGCAAGCCGCCGGTGCAGGTCGTGTGTGGAGCGCCGAACGCCCGCGCGGGCCTGATCGGCGCCTTTGCAGCACCGGGCACCTATATTCCCGGCATCGACGTGACGCTGACCGTCGGCAAGATCCGCGGCGTTGAAAGCCACGGCATGATGTGCTCCGAGCGCGAGCTCGAATTGTCCGAGGAGCATGACGGCATCATCGACCTTCCGGCCGATGCGCCGGTCGGTACCAGCTTCGCCGCCTATGCCCATCTCGACGACCCGCTGATCGAGATCAATCTGACGCCGAACCGGCCGGATGCGACCAGTGTCCATGGCATCGCCCGCGATCTGGCGGCGAGCGGGCTCGGCACGCTGAAGATCGCGCCGATAGAGCCGATCCCCGGCAAGGGCGAGACGCCGGTCAAGGTGACGATCGAAGCGCCGGAGCTCTGTCCCGGCTTTGCGCTGCGCCTGGTACGCGGCGTCAAGAACGGACCGTCGCCGAAATGGCTGCAGCAAAGGCTTCTCGCCATCGGCTTGAGGCCGATCAGCGCGCTCGTCGATATCACCAATTACGTCACCTTCGACCGCGGTCGGCCGCTGCATGTTTTTGACGCTGCGAAGGTCACCGGCAATCTCACCGTGCGCCGGGCGCATGACGGCGAAAAGGTGCTGGCGCTCGACGGCCGCGAATACACGCTGACGCCGGAGATGTGCGTCATCGCCGACCAGGACGGCATCGAATCGATTGCCGGCATCATGGGCGGCGAGCATTCCGGCTGCGACGAGAACACGTCAGACGTGCTGATCGAGTCGGCGCTTTGGGACCCGATCACCACCGCCCGCACCGGCCGCACACTCGGCATCATCACCGACGCGCGCTATCGGTTTGAGCGTGGCGTCGACCCGGAAATGATGGTTCCCGGCTTGGAGCTGGCAACGAAGCTGGTGCTCGATTTCTGCGGTGGTACGCCGGCCCAAACCCGAGTCGTCGGCTATGCCGGCCATCAGCCGAAGATCGTCTCGTTCCCATTGTCGGAAGTGAAGCGGCTGACCGGCATCGAAGTGCCGCGCTCGACAAGCCTCGACATTCTTGCCCGCCTCGGCTTCAGGCCGGAGGGCACGGGCGATGTCGTCAATGTGGCGGTCCCGTCCTGGCGGCCGGATGTCGACGGCAAGGCCGACCTGGTCGAGGAGGTCATGCGCATCCACGGCGTCGACAACATCGCGCCGCAGCCGCTCGGTTCGCACGATGCGGTCAACGCCAGGATCCTGACTGTGCTGCAGATCCGCACCCGCGCCGCCAAGCGGGCACTTGCCGTGCGCGGCATGATGGAGGCCGTCACCTGGTCGTTCATTCCGGCAAAACACGCCGAATTGTTCGGCGGCGGCCAGCAGGCGCTGAAGCTTGCCAACCCGATCGCCGCCGATATGTCGGACATGCGGCCGTCGCTGCTGCCGGGGCTGATTGCGGCAGCACAGCGCAATGCCGACAGGGGCATCGGCGATATCGCGCTTTTCGAAGTGTCGGGCACTTACGAGGGCGACGGCGCCGACCAGCAGCGGCGCGTTGCCGCCGGCGTGCGGCGCGGCACCGCCAAGCTCGAGGGCTCCGGCCGCCATTGGGCCGGCAACGCCGGCGCCGTCGGCGTCTTCGATGCCAAGGCCGATGCGATCGCAGCACTCGAAGCCTGCGGCGCGCCGGTCGAGCGGCTGCAGATCGAGGCTGGCGGCCCGGCCTGGTATCATCCCGGCCGCTCCGGCACGATCAAGCTTGGGCCGAAGGTAATCCTTGGCACGTTTGGCGAGTTCCACCCGAAGACACTGGAGGGGCTGGACGTCTCCGGCCCGCTCTGCGGCTTCGAAGTGTTCATCGATGCGGTGCCCGAGCCGAAGGCCAAGCCGACGCGGACGAAGCCGAGGCTTGATCTGTCCGCCTTCCAGGCGGTCAAGCGCGATTTCGCCTTCGTTGTCGACAAGGCGGTCGAAGCCGGCACACTCGTTCGCGCCGCCCTTGCCGCCGACCGAAAGCTGATTTCCGGCGTCTCGGTGTTCGATGTTTTCGAGGGTGCAGCGCTCGGCGCGGCGAAAAAATCGATCGCCATTGAAGTGTCGATCCAGCCGGTCGAAAAGACGCTGACCGACGACGATTTCGAGGCGCTGGCCAAGCGCATCGTCGAGAATGTCGGCAAGCAGACCGGCGGCGTGCTCAGAACCTAGAACGGATGCGATGATGGTTCACACCAGCAAACTCTCCATCACCTGGCTGGCAACTCACATCGGGACGATCGACGGCTTCTTGGATGACCAGGAATGCGCCGATCTGATCGCTGACAGTGAACGGCGCGGTTTCGAGGCGGCCAAGGTGAACAGCTCCGGCGGCGCCACCGTCCTGAAGGAGCTTCGCAATAACGACCGGGTTGTCTTCGATGACGAGGACCTTGCGGATTTGCTCTTCGCACGGGCGCGGCCTCTGCTCTATCGTGGTCTCGGCGACTGGCGCTTGACCGGGCTGAATGAGCGTTTCCGTTTCTATCGCTATGGGCCGGGCCAGAAGTTCGATTGGCACCATGACGGCTATTTCGAGCGCCACGCCTTGGAGCGCAGTCAGTTCACGTTCATGATTTATCTATCAGATGGATTTGAAGGGGGAGGAACCTCGTTTCGCGGCGAGATGCCGGGCTATGCCGGTAGCAGTCTTCTGGTGAAGCCGAAGAAAGGAATGGCACTGGCGTTCTACCATCCGATCGAGCATCGCGGCGACGAGGTGCTGTCGGGGCGCAAGTACGTCATCCGGACGGACGTGATGTACAAGCGCCAATGAAACGCTGTCCGTTCTGCCGCTGAGCTAAATGCACCTGACCCCGCTGGAAGTGTTTTTCGTCAAGGAGTTCTGCCGTTCCGCCGGCGTTTCTCCTGACATGATGCGTGCGCTGAAAGTCAAAGTACGCAGCCGCGATCCTGTAGGATTCATGACCAGAGTCACTCCCTCATCGGTTCCCCCGGAATTGCGCTTTGAGAGTCGAGTGTTCAGTTCGCTTCGGGTAGCGTGCGTTGGACCTGACCAGCTTCTTTGCGGCATGGTGCTGTTCTTCGATGAGATTGAAGGAAAGCTAGATGCGATCGAAGGCTTTGTGTATGGCGAAGAATGGCCGTCAATCGAGGAGCCAGTCTTCTGGTCCGAGACCGACCGAACAATGAGCCTTGGGCGGGAGGGAAACTAGCCTGCAGAAATGGGCGTCACGACGCCCTTTCCGATAATTGCACAACGCATGGCGCGCTGAGGACCTAGAGGGGTTGCCGGCAGGTGACGAATCGCCGTCCAAAGGGCGATGGACCATTTGCGCTATTCAGGGCTGCCCTTTGAGGAACAGCGTGCAGCCTTTCTCGATATCGTCTCGGCCGATCCGCTGATTGGCGAGACGCTGTCGCGAGTGCGGGCGCTTGACCTGCGGGACTGGCTGGTCGTGTCCGGCGCGCTTTACAACAGCGTCTGGAATCACCTGACCGGAAAGCCCTCGGGGTACGGCATCCGGGATGTCGACCTGTTCTATTTCGATGAGAGCGATCTGTCCTATGAAGCCGAGGACACGGTCATCCGCCGGGCGGCGAAGCAGTTCGAAGGACTGACGCTGCCGGTCGAAGTGCGCAACCAGGCGCGGGTGCATCTGTGGTTTGAGGCGCGCTTTGGCGGTTCCTATCCCAGACTGTCGTCGTCCGCCGAGGCGCTGTCCTATTTCGCTTCGAAAACCCATGCGGTCGGCGTTAGATTCGGCATCGATGGGCAACTCGCGCTCGTGGCGCCGTTCGGGCTCGACGACATCTTCTCGTTTCGCGTTACCCCGAACCGTGCACTGGATAATCGGCAGACGCACGAGATGAAGGGCGCGCGTGCCAGGGAGAACTGGCCGGAGATCAGTGTCGTGCCTTGGTAGGAAATGTCGGCGCGAGGCACCCCCCCTCTGCCCTGCCGGGCATCTCCCCCTCAAGGGGGGAGATCGGATGTCGCCTCGGCTTTCGCCAATCACCGGCGCCGGAAGGGCGGGGAGGGCGCGGGAACTGCCAATCTCCCCCCTTGAGGGGGAGATGTCCGGCAGGACAGAGGGGGTGCCTCGCGCCGAGGTCTCACAACGCTTTGCATCGCACCGTATTAGTCAAAAAGGGGTGCCGAAACGCCCCGTTTCGATTGCGCCGTCGATTGCCGTTCACCCGTTGACCAGCGCCAGCAGCTCCTCGGTATAGCGCTTGCCGACCACCTTTTCCGGCGACAGGGCGTCGCCGATGGATGCCACCTCGGCCTGGCTCAGTACGATATCGGCTGCCGCCGTATTCTGTTCGAGATGTCGGATCTTGCGGGCACCAGGGATCGGGACAATGAAGTCGCCCTGATGCAGCACCCAGGCGAGCGCCAGCTGCGCCGGCGTCACGCCCTTCCCGGCGGCCATCTTTTCCAGCACGGCGACGACCGCCGCATTGGCCGCCATGGCGTCGGCCTGGAAGCGCGGCAACCCGCGGCGCCAGTCGTCGGCGCCGAGAACATCGGGCTTGGCGATCGTGCCGGTGAGCAGGCCGCGGCCGAGCGGGCTATACGGGACAAAGCCGATGCCGAGCTCGCGGCAGACGGCAAACACTTCCCCCTCCGGATCGCGGCTCCACAGTGAATACTCGCTCTGCACGGCGGCGATCGGGTGCACGGCATGCGCCCGGCGGATGGTCGCCGCACTCGCCTCCGACAGGCCGAGCGCCCGCACCTTGCCCTCGCGCACCAGCTCGGCCATGGCGCCGACCGTATCCTCGATCGGCACGTTGGGGTCGACGCGGTGCTGGTAATAGAGATCGATCACCTCCGTATCCAACCGCTTCAATGACGCTTCGGCCACCGCCTTGACATGCTCCGGGCGGCTATCGACACCGGCCATGCGCTCCATGCCGCTGCCTTCTTCGAGGATCTTGAAGCCGAATTTGGTTGCGATCGTCACCTTGTCACGCACCGGCTTCAGCGCCTTGCCGACCAGGATTTCGTTCTCGTAAGGGCCATAGACCTCGGCCGTGTCGAAGAAATTGACCCCGATCTCGACGGCATGGCGCAGCGTGGCAATCGCCTCCGCCTCCGGCTGGCCACCATAGGCAAAGCTCATCCCCATGCAGCCGAGGCCGACCGGGTAGACGTCAAGTTTATTGCCAAGCTTGCGGGTTTGCATCACGTGTCTCCTTGTTGTGATGGTTGTGATGCCGCAGAGATAGCGTCTTGCGCCGAGTTCGATAATCGGCTCTCATTTGCACGGGCTGTTCCAAGAAATAGATCAATGAAGCGAACCCATCTTTCACAGCTCGCGGTACTGGCAATGGTCGCCCAATGCGGCAGTTTTCGCGGCGCCGCCAAGGAACTGGCAATCGCGCCATCGGCGGTCAGCCACGCGGTGTCCAGCCTCGAAGCGCGCCTCGGCGTGCGCCTTCTGGCGCGCAGCACGCGCAGCGTCGCTCCGACCGAGGAGGGCGCGCAACTGCTCGAGCGCCTCAGGCCGGCGCTGTCGGAAATCGACCTGGCGCTGGAATCGGCGATTGAGGCGCGCGACCGGCCGGCGGGCAATCTCAGGCTGACGGTGCCGCGAACCGCCGCCCATCTGGCGCTGACGCCAAGGCTCAGCGCCTTTGCTGCTGCCTATCCCGACATCGTGCTGGAGATCGTCATCGAGGACCGCTTCACCGATGTGGTCGAGGGCGGCTTCGATGCCGGTGTGCGACTGGGCGAGAGCCTGCAGCGCGACATGATCGCGGTGCGTATCGGACCAGACCTTCGCGGCGCGGTGGTCGGCGCGCCAGCCTACTTCGAGACCATGCCCAAGCCGCAGCATCCGCGCGATCTCGCCGCTCACCGCTGCATCCGCTTCCGCTTCTCCAGCGGCATTCTCTACCGCTGGGAATTCGAGCAAAACGGCGAGGAGATCGAGATACCGGTGCAAGGGCCGCTGATCCTCGACGAGGACCATCTGATTGCCAACGCCGCAGTCGACGGCGCCGGGCTCGCCTTCGTGTTCGAGGACTATGTCCGCGACGCGCTCGCCGCCGGCAAGCTCGTTCGCGTGCTGGAGGACTGGTGCCCGCGCTTCGACGGCTTCTTCGTCTATTACCCCAGCCGCCGCCAGATGCGGCCGGCGCTCAGGGCCTTTGTCGATTTTTTCAAGGTCGGCGAGTAAGCCAACCCTCCCCACAAGGGAGAGGTGGAAGAAAGCCGACCTGGCATTCGTTCACCGACCATGTCAGCACTGCCCAAAAACCAGACGGCCGGCTACGGCTGGACGGCGATCATCCTTCACTGGCTGATCGCGGCGCTCTTTATCGGCCAGTTCGTGCTCGGCTTCGTCATGGTGCGGCTGTCCAGCCAGCGCACCGCCTTCGAGCTGATCCAGCTGCATAAATCCTTCGGCTTCCTGCTGCTTGGACTGGTCATCCTGCGCATCGCCTGGCGCCTAGGCAGACCGGCCCCGCCGCTGCCGCGCTCGGTCGGGCCTTTCGAGCGCCGTGCGGCGCCGCTGGTCCATCTCGCGCTTTATGCGTTTCAGCTCGCTCTGCCGTTGTCCGGCTGGGCGCTGGTCTCGGTCTCGGTGCTGGAGATCCCGAGCGTGCCGTTCAATCTGTTCGTCATGCCCAATCTGCCGCTCGGTGAATCGGACACGGCAGAAAGCTTCTGGGCAGCGACGCACTGGTATCTCGCCTATGCCGGCATCGGACTTGTCGCTTTGCATCTCGCCGCAGCGCTGCGCCATCATTTCTGGCTGAGGGATACCGTGCTGACGCGCATGATCACGGCTTCGTCACATCACGACAGGGAATAGAGCGGACGGCTCATTCGTTGATGGGGCGAGGACGCAAGAAAGCGTTGCCTGCCAAGAGGACCATTTCCATGTACGCGCGCATCTTCGGATTTGCGGCCGCCGCCGCTTGTTTTGCCATGCCTGTTTTCGCCGCCGTTGCCCTCGGCGACGCGGCCGGCAGCTACATCATCCGCCCGGGGAGTTCCAGCATCCACTTCTCCATCGGCAAGCTCGGCGGCGGCGGGCTCGACGGCGCCTTCGCCCGCTTCAAGGGCAGTATCCTGATCGACAACAGCGATGTCGGCCGGTCCCAGGTCAATTTCACCATCTTCCCCGAAAGCGTCGGTACCGGCCAAAGCCGCATCGATGCCTTTCTTCGCTCGGACGCGGTGTTCGACGCGGCCGACAATCCGGAGATCCAGTTCCGTTCGACCAGCGTCAAACGGACCGGCGACACGTCAGCCCTGGTTACCGGCAGGCTGACGGCGCGCGGCAAGACCTTTCAGGAAAAATTCACCGCCGATCTCGGCGGCCTCAAGGCGGGCACGATAAAATTCCACGTCACCGGCAAGGTGCTGCGGTCGCGCTACGGCATGGATGTCGGCACGCCGATTTATTCCAACGTCGTCGACTTCGACATGACGCTGACCGGCAAGCGGGGATAGTCTTTGCAGGACCGGGGTTCCGCAAGGGCAGCGCCGGCATCCGGACAAGCCGCAGATGATCGCCCTGTTCGCCGCCATGCTCCCGCATTGGCTTTTCCGCCGATTTCAGGCAAACCTCCAGGCCTGCAATCGAGAGGAGAAATCTGATGTTCCGATGGGGTGTTTTGTCGACGGCCAAGATCGGCCGCGAGCAGCTTTTGCCGGCAATCGTCGAGGCGGAGAACGGCGTGCTGTCCGCGATTGCCAGCCGCGATCTGTCGAAAGCGCGGGCGCTGGGCGAACGCTTCGGTGCGCGCCACGCGTTCGGCTCCTATGAGGAGCTGCTCGCCTCCAGCGACATCGACGGCGTCTACATTCCGCTGCCGACCTCGCAGCATGTCGAATGGACGGCCAAGGCGATCGAGGCCGGCAAGCATGTTCTGGTCGAAAAACCGCTGGCGCTCGATGCCAAGGACATTCCGCCGCTGATCAAGCTGCGCGATGCCAGGAAGGTGCTGGTCTGCGAAGCCTTCATGGTCGTCTACCATCCGCAATGGATCAAGGTGCGCGAGCTGATCGCCAACGGCGCCATCGGCCGGCTGCGCCATGTCCAGGGCGCGTTCTCCTATTACAATGTCGACCCCAACAACATGCGCAACAAGCTCGATCTCGGCGGCGGCGCGCTGCCCGACATCGGTGTCTACCCGACAGTGTCGACACGCTTTTCGACCGGCAAGGAGCCGCTGCGCGTCCAGGCGACGATCGAGCGCGACAAGACGTTCGGCACCGACATCTATTCCTCGATCCGCGCCGATTTCGGCGACTTCGAGCTGTCGTTTTACCTGTCGACGCAGATGGCGGCACGCCAGGTGATGGTCTTCCACGGCGAGAAGGGCTTCATCGAGGTGTTCTCACCGTTCAACGCCGGGCTCTACGACCATCACCGCGTCGAGCTGCACAACCAGAACCACAGCGAGGCGCAGGTGTTCCGCTTTCCCGGCACGCAGCAATACCGGCTGGAAGTCGAGGCCTTCGCGCGGGCTGCGCAGGGCGGCAAGGACCGCGTCTTCACTCTGGAAGAATCGGTGCTCAACCAGAAGGTCATCGATGCCATCTTCCGCGCCGGCGAGAAGGAAGGCTGGGAAACAGTCTAGGCCGGCCATGATCCCACAACGGGACCGGTTTTTGGACGAGATCATGGCCAAATAGATGTCCGACGATGCGGATGTGATCATTGTCGGCGCCGGCCTTGCCGGCCTTGTCGCGGCGGCCGAACTGTCTGCGGCCGGCAAGAAGGCCATCATTGTCGAGCAGGAGCCGGAGCAGTCGCTTGGCGGCCAGGCATTCTGGTCGCTCGGCGGCATCTTCCTCGTCGATTCGCCCGAACAACGGCGCATGCGCATCCGCGATTCGTATGAGCTGGCGCTCGAGGACTGGCTGGGCACCGCAGCCTTCGACCGCACGGAAGATCTCTGGCCGCGCCGCTGGGCCGAGGCCTATCTCGGCTTCGCCGCCGGCGAGAAGCGCTCCTGGCTCATGCAGCGCGGCTTGAAATTCTTTCCGGTGGTCGGCTGGGCCGAGCGCGGCGGCGGCAATGCCGTCGGCCACGGCAATTCGGTGCCGCGCTTCCACATCACCTGGGGCACCGGCCCTGGCGTGCTCGAGCCGTTCGTGCAGCGCGTGCGCGAGGCCGAGAAACGCGGGCTGATCCGCTTCAAATTCCGTCACCGGGTCAACGAATTGACGCGGACGGGCGGCGTCGTCGACGGCGTGCGCGGCGACCTATTGGCGGCGAGCGATGCCGAGCGCGGCCGCAAGAGCTCGCGCGAGATCACCGGCGATTTCGAGCTGAAGGCGCAGGCCGTCATCGTCGCCTCCGGCGGCATCGGTGCCAATCACCAGCTGGTCCGGGAGAATTGGCCGAAGCGGATGGGCGCGCCGCCGAAACGCATGATCACTGGCGTTCCCGATCATGTCGACGGCCGCATGCTGGCGATCGCCGAAGCCGCCGGCGGCCGGCTGATCAACCGCGACCGCATGTGGCACTATGTCGAGGGCGTCAGGAACTGGGCACCGATCTGGACCGATCATGCGATCCGCATCCTGCCCGGCCCGTCATCGCTGTGGCTCGATGCGCGCGGCAAGCGCCTGCCGGTCCCGCTCTATCCCGGCTTCGACACGTTGGCCACGCTCAGCCACATCATGAGCACCGGCTTCGATCATTCCTGGTTCATCCTGACCAAAAAGATCATCCAGAAGGAGTTCGCGCTGTCGGGCTCCGAGCAGAACCCCGATCTGACGGGGAAGAGCTGGCGCCAGGTGCTCGGCCGCGCCACCAGCGGCGTGCCCGCGCCGGTCAAGGCGTTCATGGAGAAGGGCGAGGATTTCATCGTCGAGCCTGATTTGCCGGCGCTGGTCGCCCGCATGAACGCAGTGGCCGGCGGCGAGCCGCTGCTCGAACTGGCGCAGGTTGAGCGCGAAATCCGCGCCCGCGACCGGCAGCTCGACAATCCGTTCTCCAAGGACATGCAGATTACTGCGTTGCGCGGCGCGCGAGCCTATCTCGGCGACCGGCTGATCCGCACCGCAAGACCGCACAAGCTGCTCGATCCCGCCAATGGCCCGCTGATTGCCGTCAGGCTCAGCATCCTGACCCGCAAGACGCTCGGTGGGCTGGAGACTGACCTCGACAGCCGCGTGCTGGGCGCCGGCGGCCAACCAGTCGAGGGGCTGTACGCAGCGGGCGAGGCCGCCGGTTTCGGCGGCGGCGGCATGCACGGCTATGCAGCGCTCGAAGGCACGTTTCTTGGCGGCTGCATCTTTTCCGGCCGCAGTGCCGGACGGGCGGCCGCGCGGATTGTGGCATAAAACAAGGCCGGGGACAGCCGTTGCGCCAAGGTGGCGATTGCACCGAATGGCCAACTTCCCTTAGAGCATTTTGCAGCCAAATGGAATCATTTGGCGTCCGCATAAATGCGGCAAGACAGATGGTTAGAGCGGGTTGCCGGTTCCAGGAGAACCGGAACCGCTCTAGGCGAAGGGCTGCAAATTGACGTCTTGAAGCTTGGAACCGGCAAGCAAAGCCTCGAGCACCTGCTTCTTGAGAGACAGGCACTGCGAACGGGCAAGTTTGACGATGGCGGAAACCTCGCCTGCCTCGCAGGCAAGGACCAGCTCCTTTTGCTGGCCGATGATCAACTGGGTGAAGTCGCGGGACTTGAAGCCGAGGTGGAGAACCCGCGCCGACTGGTCGAGTATCTGGTCCAGGAGATGCGCCAGTCGTAAATTTCCCGAGAGCTCCGCAAGGGCCAGACGAAAGGCACGGTCGGCCGCAAGGAATGCGACGTGACTGCGCAACGTCTCCGGCTTCAGCACTTTTTGCGCTGCCAGCCTGACATCCTCGAGCCCGCGCTCGGTCATGTTCGATGCCGCCACCCTGAACACTTCCGGCTCGATCAAGCTGCGGACATCGAAGATCTCGTTGACATCCCGCAGGCTGAGCGTTGCAACGACGTAGCCGCGGCGCGGCTCGCTCCTGACCAGTCCTTCCTGCATCAGGCGGGCCAAGGCCGCGCGGATGGTCGCCTTTTTGATCTGGTATCGATCACCGATCTGTTTCTCCGTCAGCGCTTCGCCGGGGCGCAACACGCAGGCAATGATGTCGTTCCTCAGCTGCTCATATGCCTGTTCCCTGCGAAGGACGTCGGCGGCTGACAGTGCTGTCGCCTCGACCGTGGCCGGCCTCGCCGGTTCGGCGGTCAACTTCGTCGTTTTCATATTCTGTCCGTCTGGCTGTCCCGTTGACGCTGGCATCAGCATTCGCTAGCGTGAGCATCTCAGATTGATAATCTGAGCATCTCAGGGAGGATAACTGATATGCCTTTACCCGCCAACTCGCCCCTCTACGCCGTTGCCGATGATATCGTCAATGCAGCGAAAGGGCCAGATCCCCTCGAAGCGGTAAGGACGGTCCTGGGCGACTACACCAACCGCTTTCACGCATCGGGAACACTCGCTCACGAAGAAGACGACGACGAGGTGCTTCTGCATGCGAGTCCGAACCTGACGATCTATCACATCACTCTGTCGCCCGGCCTGCAGTACCCGCCTCACAACCACCTGATGGATGCCTTGATCGGCATCTACAAGGGCAGCGAGACGAACTTCATCTATCCCGTTGCCGGCAGCGAACTCGATGTTCCCGAAAGGCAGGACATCGCAGCGCCTGCCGTGGTGCACATGGCGTCAAATACCGTTCATGCGGTTGCGAATACGAGCGGTGCGCGATCGGGTGCGCTGCATGTCTACCTCGGCGATCTTACCCGAACCCACCGGCAGCTGTGGAGTCCGGATAGCAACCAGGCCGAGCCGTTTGACAATGACCGCTATCTGGCCGGCGCTCGGCCCATTCAGCAGTCCGGGCACGAATGAGCGCAGGGGCGTCGCCGGCGGCGAAATTGGCCGTGATCAGCGGACCCGTCGGAATCGCGTCACACTTGTCACTCTCGCCAATCCGCTATCGCCCCTATCCTGGCTCACGACCCAACCCGTCGCGCCTGCGGCGACAAACCAGCAAGGGAGATGCACAATGACGGCACATCAGAATGGCACAGGCGAGCAGACGACGCGGCTCGCGATGAAGACACCACCGGTCGTTTCGCCTGACGCGTGGGAGGCCGCGCGCCAGCAGTTGCTCGTGAAGGAGAAGACCGTGACCCGGGCTCGCGACGCACTGGCCGCCGAGCGCCGGCGGATGCCGTGGATGGCGGTGGAGAAGACCTATACGTTCGAAGGGCCTGACGGAAAGGTGAGCCTGCTCGACCTGTTCGAGGGCCGCCGTCAACTGATCGTCTACCGCGCTTTCTTCGAGCCCGGCGTATTCGGCTGGCCCGACCACGCTTGCCGCGGCTGCTCGCTGGGGGCGGACCAGGTCGGCAATCTTGCCCATCTGAACGCCCGCGACACCACGCTTGCCTACGCCTCGCGCGCACCGCAGGCCGACATTGCGCGGCTGAAGGCGCGGATGGACTGGAAGATGCCCTGGTACACCATCACCGACAGCTTCGATGCCGACTTCGGCGTTGACGAATGGCACGGCCATAACGTGTTCATCCGCGATGGCGATCGCGTGTTCCGTACCTACTTCATCAACAACCGCGGCGACGAGGCGATGGGGACCGTATGGAGCTATCTCGACCTGTCGCCGCTCGGCCGCCAGGAGGTTTGGGAGGATTCGCCCGAGGGCTATCCGCAGACGCCGACGTACAAGTGGTGGAACTGGCACGACAATTACGGCGCCGAAGCCGTTCCCGACAAAAAGTGGGTCGAGGTGTCGGACGCCGGAGAGGCCGCGTTCCGGAACCGCACCGAATAGAACGTCTTTGGCGTCGCGGAAATGCGGCTAGGGCAAATGGATGGAGCGGGATGCACGGTTCGACCGCATCCCGCTCGCTATGTAGGACTACGGACATGAGCGAGATTCATGCAGGCGGATCCACCGGCGATGCGACCCCGGCCGGCCATAGTGCAGCCGATTGGCTGTCCTTTGCGGCCGCGCCGACCTTCGCAACCATGGCGCTGCTGACGCTTCTCGGCGGCGCGCCGGACATGATGTGCTCGACCGGGCAAGAGGCGTCACCGCTGGGCGGCATGGTCCCGATGTACCTGCTGATGAGCGGCTTTCATTTAGGACCTTGGCTGAAGCAGGTTTCCGGCCGGCGACGCCGCCGCAAATAGAGCTGTACCGGCCGACAAAGGCCCGTTCTGGTCGGGAAGACATCCCTCACCATATCCACTCGCCCCTTCCCAAAACCGCTACCGCATCGACAATCCGGGTAAAGCTCGAGCGGGCGCGGCCGGCCGTGTGCCTGGCGCGCAAATAGCCATGCACCAACCCCGGCTCCTCGAGCCACCAGGCGCGCCCGCCCGCGGCAACGATGCGGTCGCGATAGGCTTCGCCGTCCGACGACAGCGGGTCGCATTCGGCGGTGATCACGACGGTGGGCGGCAGATTGGCGAACTCGGCGTCGGCGAGCGGCCACAGAGTGAGATCGCCGGTGCGATCCTCGCCACCGGTCCTGATGTCCCTGTAGAAAACGAGGTCGCGCGCGGTAAGCATCGGCGCTTCCGCGTGGGTGACGTAGGAACCGGCGGAGCTGTCGCCGCCAAGGCCGGGATAGACCAGAATCTGGCCGATCGGCTTGCGCGCATGGCCGCGCGTTGCGTGACTGACAGCGGCGGCGAGATTGCCGCCGGCACTGTCGCCGCAGAGCAGGACAGGACGCTCGTAAGTCGCCGCCGCCCATTCGAAGGCGCTGATGGCATCGTCGAAGGCGGCCGGATGAAGGTGTTCAGGTGCCAGCCGGTAGTCGACCGAAACCACTTCGTAGCCAGTGCGGCTGCAAAGCTCGGCGCAGAGGTCGTCATGGCTGTCGAGCCCGCCGAGGATAAAACCGCCGCCATGGAAATAAAGCACCATCGCCGCCGCTTCCGGCGCCGGGGCGCGGTAGACGCGGATCGGAATGTGCCAAGGTGTGGCAATGGCGGTGGTTTCCGCCGTGACGCCTTGGGGATAGCCGGCAAAGAACTCGCGGCACATCCGGTTATAGATCTGGCGCTGCTCGGCGACGGTGTAGTCGATCGTATCGGGCGGATAATAGGAGTTAGTCCGCTCGATGAAGGCCCAGGTCTCGGCGTCGATGAGGGTTTTGTAGTCGGTCATGGGCGCTGAATGGATCGCAATGAATCCGCGTGAACACCCCCCTCTGGCCTGCCGGCCATCTCCCCCTCAAGTGGGGAGATCGGCAGCTTCGGCGAAACCGCCTTTTCTCCGGCGTCGACAATTGGCGAAAGCGATGATGACATCCAATCTCCCCCCTTGAGGGGGAGATGTCCGGCAGGACAGAGGGGGGTGAGCGCCATCATTCCTGCAATACCACTACTTCCCCTTCCACACCGGATCGCGCTTTTCGGCAAAGGCGCGAAAGCCCTCGAGATTGTCCTCCGAGCCGTAGAGTGCGTCAACCGTCGACAGTTGCCGGCGCGTCACCCGGTTCATGGCGTCCTGGAACGTCAGCGATTCTGCGACCCTGGCCGTTTCCTTGATCGCGGCGAAGACCAGCGGCGGGCCGCTGGCAAGCAGCCGTGCGATTTCCCAGACGCGGTCCTCCAGTCTTTCCTTGGGCAGCACCTCGTTGACCAGGCCCCATCGATGCGCCTCGGCGACATCCATCCAGCGGCCGGTGAGCAGAAGGTCCATGGCGACATGGTAGGGGATGCGCTTAGGCAGCTTGATCGTCGCCGCATCGGCCAGCGTGCCGGCACGGATTTCGGGCAGGGCGAAGGAGGAGTGATCCGATGCATAGATGAGGTCGCAGGATAGCGCCAGTTCGAAGCCGCCGCCGACCGCCATGCCATTGACGCAGGCGATCACCGGCTTGTTGAGGTCGCGCAGTTCCTGCAGCCCGCCGAAGCCGCCGACGCCATAGTCGCCGTCGACCGCGTCGCCGCTGGCTGCGGCCTTCAGGTCCCAGCCGGCGCAGAAGAACTTGTCACCGGCGGTCTTGACGATGGCGACGCGCAAGTCGGGATCGTCGCGAAACGCCTTGAAAATCTCGCCCATCAGCCGCGACGTCTTCAGGTCGATGGCATTGGCCTTGGGCCGGTCGAGCGTGACTTCGAGGACAGCGCCTTCGCGGCGGGTCGAAATGATTTCAGACATTCTTCTTGTCTCCAAGCACCAGCAGCGCATCGGCGATCCAGGCGCCCTTGCCTTCGGTGCAGACGATCAGCGGATTGATGTCGAGTTCCTCGATCTCGCCGGCGTTTTGCTGCACGAAAGCGGCAATGCCCGATATCGCATCGATTGCCGCTGCGACATCGGCCTTCGGCCGACCGCGATAGCCGTCGAGCAGCGGGAACAGTTTCAGCCCGCGCAAAGCGGCCTCGATATCGTCGCGGGTCGCCGGCAGCATCAGCGTGACGCTGTCGCGCAACAGCTCGACCAGCACGCCGCCGGTGCCGAGCGTCATCACGGCGCCGAACATCGGGTCGCGGGTGAAGCCGACGAGCAGCTCGGCGACGCCGTCGCGCACCATGCGCTCGACATAAAGGCCCGTGCCGAGCGGGCCGAGATCGTGGGCGGCGGTGCTGACGGATTCGGCATCCCTCAAATTGAGCCGGACCGCGTCGAGCTCGGACTTGTGGATGACACCAAGGGCCTTCAGCGCCACCGGGAAGCCGAGCGCCATCGAGGAGATGACAGCTTCGACCGCGTTGCCGGCGCGCTCGCCCTTCGGCACGGGGAGCCCGGCCTCGATGAGCCGCGCCTTCGCCTCGGCCTCGTCCGGCGTGACATGGTCGCCGACCGGCGCGCCGGACGCCGAAGTGTCGATCGGCTGCGCCTGCGGCTCGCGCCAGGCCCAGCCGATGAAGGCCGCCGCCTGGGCGGCGTCCATGGCTTCGGAGATGCCGAACAGCGGCACCATGCCCCGCGCCATCAGGCCGGCAGTGTATTCCTCGGGCAGGTTCTCCGGCAGCGAGGAGACGATCGCGCCTTGCGCGCTGTTGGTCTTCAGCGCCACTTCGAAGGCGCGCAGCGTCGCCCACCAGTCGGTGTCCGAGCAGCGGTCGGGGCGCGGGAAATCGAGCACCAGCATGTTGAGGTCGAAGCCGCCCGACACCATCGCGGTGAAGGTGGCGGTCATCGCCGGCTCGTTGTTCCAGATGAAGGTGTGGTAGTCGAGCGGGTTGGCCACCGCGACCAGCGGCCCGAGCGTCGATTTGACATGCGCGCGGTGCTCGGGGGTGAGTGGCGGAAACGTCACCCAGCGGCCTTCGGCGCTGTCGGCCATCACCGACGCCTCGCCGCCCGAACAGCTCATCGACGACAGCCGGTAGCCGGGCAGGGGGCCGGTGACGTGCAGCAGCTTGAGCGCCTCGATGAAGGCCGGGATCGAATCGATGCGAGCGATGCCGAGCCGCTTCAGGAAGGCGCCGGACGCTGCGTCCGAGCCGGCCAGCGACGCGGTATGGGAAACGGTCGCCTGCCGCGCCTGCTCGGAGCGGCCGACCTTCATGGCGATGACAGGCTTTTTCAGCTCGCGCGCCCGTGCCGCCAGCCTTTCGAAGCCGGCTACCGAATCGAAAGCCTCGATATGCAAGCCGAGCGCGGTGACACGGTCGTCCTCGATCAGGCCGAGCGCCATTTCGGAAAGCCCGGTCTGCGCCTGGTTGCCGGCGGTCATCAGAAAGGCGATCGGCAGGCCGCGCTTCTGCATCGTCATATTGATGGCGATGTTCGACGACTGGGTGATGATGGCAACGCCGCGACCGTCTTCTGGCAGCCTGATGCCGCCATGCTGGTCGGGCCACAAAAGCGCGCCGTCGGCATAGTTGATGAGCCCGTAGCAGTTCGGCCCGATGATTGGCATTTGGCCCGCCGCCGCGACCAGCTCGGCCTGCAGCCGCTCGCCGTCCTCGTCATAGGCCTCGGTTTCGAGGAAGCCGGCGGCGAAGCAGACCGCACCGCCGGCGCCGCGCTCGGCCAGTGCCTTGACCACTTCGATGGTCAAGTGCCGGTTGACGCCGACGAAAGCGGCATCCGGCGCACCGGGCAATTCGGCCACCGAGCGATAGGCCTTGCGGCCGGCGACCTCGGCCTTGCTCGGATGCACCGGCCAGATCTCGCCGGCAAAGCCCATCTTGATCGATTGCGCGACGACGGCGGCAGCCTGCGCGCCACCGAAGACCGCGATCGTTCGTGGGCGCAAAAGACGTTCAAGTTTGTGCATCGTCATCTTTTCGTTGGAGCATGATCTTTTCCAAAAACCGGTTTCCACTTTTTGGGATCATGCTCTAGCCCCCGAACGGGCGCAGCAGCGCCCGCGAGATGATGTGGCGCTGGATTTCCGAGGTGCCTTCCCAGATGCGCTCGACGCGGGCGTCGCGCCAGATGCGCTCGAGCGGCAAATCGTCCATCAGCCCCATGCCGCCATGGATCTGGATCGCCTCGTCGGCGACAAAGGCGAGCATCTCGGTGGCCTTCAGTTTGGCCATGGCCATGTCCTGGTCGGTGACGGTACCCTGATCGTACTTCCAGCCGGCTTCGAACACCATCAGGTCGGCGGCCTTCAGCTCGGTCGCCATGTCGGCGAGCTTGAACGACACGCCCTGGAACTTGCCGATCGGCTGGCCGAACTGCTGGCGCTGCGCGGCGTATTCGACGGCGTGGCCAAGCGCCCGCTCGGCGCGGCCGAGGCAGGTGGCGCCGACCTGCAGGCGCGTTGCGCCAAGCCACGAATTGGCGACGTCGAAGCCTTTGTGGACCTCGCCCAGAACCTGACTCGCCGGCAACCGGCAATCGTCGAATTCGAGGATGGCATTGGTGTAGCCGCGATGCGAGACGTTGCGGTAGCCGTCGCGCACCGTAAAACCCTTGGTGCCCTTATCGACAAAGAAGGCGGTGATCTTCTTGCGTTTTCCACGCGAAGACCCTTCCTCACCCGAGGCCATGAAGACGATGGCGAAATCGGCGAGGTCCGCATGGCTGATGAAATGCTTGGTGCCGTTCAGCACCCAGTCGTCGCCGTCTTGCACGGCGGTTGCCTTCATGCCGCGCAGATCGGAGCCGGCGCCCGGCTCGGTCATTGCCAGGCAATCCCATTTCTCGCCGCGAATGCAGGGAAACAGATATTTTTCGCGCTGCTCCGGCGTGCCGGCGAGAAGGATGTTCGAAGGCCGCGCCACGCAGGTCCAATGCAGCGCGTAATTGGCGCGGCCGAGTTCCTTTTCATAGAGCAGCCAGGTCACCGTATCGAGCCCGGCGCCGCCGACATCGGCCGGCATGTTGGCGGCATAGAGGCCGGCTTCGATCGCCTTGGCCTTGATCTCCTCGATCAGGTCGCGGCGCAGCACGCCGGTACGCTCCACTTCGCGCTCATGTGGGTAAAGCTCGTTCTCGACGAAGGCCCGCGTCGTCTCGACGATGAGCTTCTGCTCCTCCGAAAGACCAAAATCCATGGTCTCAGCCTTTCTTCCTTTTCTTCGGCTTTTCAGCCTTTGCCTTTTCGGCCGCCTTGGAGGCGGTGGGCTTCTTGGCCGCGAGCTTGGCCAGCTGCCTGGTGTAGTCCTTATGCAGGGCGCCGGCACCCCAGCCTTTGCCTTTGTTCTGCTTCGACAGTGCCTCCATGATGGCGACCAGATTGTCGTCGCGGATCTTTTCGAGCTCGCGGATCGACAGACCGTGCGCCTGGTCGTCCGACTGCGTGGCGATCAGCTCGACCAGCTCATCGTTGAACTCCGGCACGTCCATCAGCTTGGTCCACGGCCATTTCAGGCACGGGCCGAACTGCGCCATGAAGTGGCGCATGCCGGCCTCGCCGCCGGCGACGCGATAGACCTGGAACATGCCCATCTGCGCCCAGCGCAGGCCGAAGCCGTAGCGCATGATGTCGTCGAGCTCCTCGACCGTGCAGATGCCGTCCTTGACCAGCCACAGCGCCTCGCGCCAGGCCGCTTCGAGCAGCCGGTCGCCGACGAACGCTTCGATCTCCTTGCGGATCACCACCGGCTTCATGCCGATCGAGGCATACATCTCCTTGGCGACTTCGATCGCCTCGGGAAAGGTCTGTTCGCCGCCGACGATTTCGACCAGCGGCAGCAGATAGACGGGGTTGAACGGATGGCCGACGACCAGCCGCTCCGGGTGCTTCTTCATCGCCACCTGCATGTCGGTCGGTTTGATGCCGGAGGTGGAGGATCCGACAATGGCGTTGGCCGGCGCATAAAGGTCGATCTCGGCCAGCACGCGGTGCTTCAGGTCGAGCCGCTCCGGCACGCTTTCCTGGATGAAGTCGGCGTCGGCCACCGCCTCGGCGATCGTCTTGGCGAAGGTAAGCTTGCCCTCCTTCGGCAGGCCGCCGGGCAGCATCTGCTTGTAGGCGCGTCGCGCTCCCTTCATCACCTCGCCGACCTTGCGTGACGCCTCGGGGTCGGGATCGAAGATCGACACGTCGATGCCGTTGAGCAGCAGCCGCGCCACCCAGCCGGCGCCAATGACGCCGCCGCCGATGGCGGCCGCCTTGTTGATGATGCTCATGCGGAAGCTCCGGTTCTTGTGCGGGCTGTTGCGGGGTCGGTGAGGGCGACACGCTCGCCGGCACGGATCACGGATGCGTCATAGGCCTTGCGCGCGAACACTTCGAGCACGAAGGGCCGGAAGAAATCGATCGGCAATGTCTCGTAGTCGGGATCGAAGCTCGACTGATCCCAGCGTTCGCAAAACTCATCGCAATCGTCGAAGTAGATGTGCCCGGCGAAACGGTCGCGGGCGTGTGGATTACCGCCGAGGTGGTGGGCGTAATAGAGGCGCTGGAAATCGCCGTGCTTCTCCACCACCCAGGTGCATTGCTCGCGCACAAAAGGCTTCAGGATCGACGCCGCATACTCGTCGTGGTTATAGGGCGCGTAGATGTCGCCGATATCGTGCAGCAAGGCGCAGGCAATCCAGTCGGTGTCGGCGCCGTCGCGCCAGGCCCGTGTTGCCGCTTGCAGTGAATGGCCGAGCCGGGTGATCTTGTAGCCCGAGAGGCCCGCATCAAGCTGGACGAGCGCGTCGAGCAGCCGCTCGCCGGTCTTTACCGCATAGTCGATCTCGTGCTCGGTGAGGAACGCATAGTCCTCGCGGTCGCCGTCCTTCATGGCGGTGAATTTCACGGTCTTCATCGGCGGCTCCTCCCAACCGGCTACCGGCTTTTCAAAGCGGTGCGCGCTTCGTCAGGTTCAGCTTCTTGCGGACTTCGTCCGGGCCGATGACCCTGGCGCCCATATTCGACACGATGCTGACCGCCCGCTCGACCAGCTGCGCATTGGTCGCCAGCACGCCCTTGTCGAGCCAGAGATTATCCTCCAGTCCGACGCGGACATTGCCGCCGGCCAGCACCGCGGCCGCGACATAGGCCATCTGGTTGCGGCCAATGGCAAAGGCCGACCAGTTCCAGGTCGACGGTACATTGTTGACCATGGCCATGAAGGTGTTGAGGTCGTCCGGCGCGCCCCACGGCACGCCCATGCACAATTGCACCAGCGCGTCCGGCTTCAGCACTTCTTCCTCGACCAATTGCTTGGCGAACCACAGATGCCCGGTGTCGAAGGCCTCGATCTCCGGCTTGACGCCGAGCGCCGTCATCATGCCGCCCATGGCACGCAGCATGCCGGGCGTATTGGTCATGACATAATCGGCCTCGGCGAAATTCATCGTGCCGCAATCGAGCGTGCAGATTTCCGGCAGGCACTGGCGCACATGTTCCATGCGGTTGCTCGCGCCGCCCATGTCCGTGCCTTTTTCGTTCAGCGGCAGCGGCTTCTCCGGCGGGCCGAATACCATGTCACCCCCCATGCCGGCGGTCAGGTTCAGCACCACGTCGACGTCTGCCGCGCGGATGCGCTCGGTTACTTCGCGATAGAGATGCACGTCGCGCCTAGGCTTGCCGGTCTCGGGATCGCGCACATGGCAGTGCACGATTGCAGCACCTGCCTTTGCCGCCTCGATGGCCGAATCGGCGATCTCTCTGGGCGAGCGCGGCACATGCGGGCTGCGGTCCTGCGAACCGCCGGACCCGGTCACGGCACAGGTAATGAAAACCTCACGGTTCATCGCTAACGGCATCGGACTCTCTCCCAATAGAACGTAGGGCAAGAATGCCTGACTTGCCGGAAACTGTTTTGCGTTTTACGAAGATCGTGTGACCAAAAACGAAAAACCGACGATCTTTCGGGCCGAGCGTTTGCCGCTCAAGGTAACGCTGCTGGTATTCTCCGGCTCGTCGATCATGTGCGTCGCGTCGGCCGTCGATCCGTTGCGCGCCGCCAACCGCATTGCCGGTGAGACGCTGTTCGATTTCAGGCTGGTCTCGGTGACAGGCGAGGCGCCGGTCACCACATGCGGCCTGCCGGTGGTGGTCAGCGGCCGCTTCGATGCGGCTGACACAACCGATATGCTGGTCGTCGTCGCCGGCTTCGGCACGCAGAACTACGCCACATCGGCCCTGCTGTCCGGACTGCGCCGGGCGGCGCGCGCGGCACGCGCCTGCGGCGGCGTCGAGGCCGGCACCTGGCTGGTTGCCCGCGCGGGTCTGCTGGAGGGGCGCAGCGCCACCACCCACTGGGAGGACATGGAGGATTTCTCGTCGGCCTTTCCCGGCGTCGACGTGCGCCCCGACCGCTACGTCATCGATGGCCCGGTGTTCACCACCGGCGGCGCCTCGCCGACCTTCGACCTGATGCTGCATCTGATCCGCACGCGGCTCGGCATGGCCGTGGCGCTAGATGTCGCGAGCGTCTTCATCTACGACCAGGCGCGCGCCGCGACGGACGCGCAACCGCTGGTCTCGCTCGGCCGTCTCGACGGCTACGATCCCAGGCTGGCGCAAGCCATTCGGCTGATGGAAGCGCATGTCGACCAGCCGCTGACTATCGCCGCCGTGGCAAAGCGCGCCGGGGTGACGGCACGGACGCTGGAAAGCATCTTTCGCAAGTCGATCGGCGAAACGCCCGGCGCTTATTACCTCAGGCTGCGCCTCGGCGCCGCGCGCCGGCTGGTGGTCGACACGCGCATCGCCATGGCGGACATTGCCGGGCGAACGGGGTTTTCGTCCGCCGCGGCATTTTCCAGAGCGTTTTCAAGAGCGTTCGGCGAAGCGCCGGTCAGGCTGCGTCGGGGATAATGCATGTCGCCCAAAAGCTTGGCCACGGGCTTGACCCGAGGGTGCGGAGCGGTTTTGGGATAACGACATGCATAGACAAAGGTAGATCAGGCAGCGTCCTGGCGGTCGCTGCTGCCGTCGATCTGCGAGCGCATCTGTCTCGCAAGATGGGTCTCGAAGCGGCTGGCGACCGCGCGATCCCATTCGTTTGCACTCAGCGCACCTTGTTTCGGGTGCGGCAGCGCCATCAGCCGGTCGATGATCGATCCAGCCTCGCCAGATGAGAGCAGGGCGTCGATTTCGCGTTCGTGCTGCATATCGTTTCGCCTCCTTCTTTCTGAATCCCGCCACGAACCACACTATAGGAGGTTCGTGACGGCTGTTTGAAGGCAAGAGCGAGGCGATTGATGGGCGATGCCGGGCAAAGTTTTGTCCGCCGCCGCCCATCTTGGGCACGATCGTTCCGGCAGGTCAGGCAGTGCTTCAGCCAAGCCGCATCGACAGTTCAACATCCTCGCCGAACGGCGTGGACATGTAGCCACTCCCGGTCGAGCGCACCCGCTCGAGGTATTCGGGGCAAAGATCTGCGTTGTCGGCAACGACGAAGGCGCCCGGCCTGAGGCGGCTTTCAACCAGACTCAAGATCTCGGGATAGAGCGCTTTGGCGCCGTCGAGCAGAAGCAGGTCGACGCTTTCGGGAAGATCGACGCTTAATGTTTGCAGCGCGTCTCCTTCGCGGATTTCCACCATGTCAATGAGACCGCCTGCTGTCAGGTTACTCCTCGCGCGCGCGACCTTGGATGGCTCGAACTCGCTGGTGATCAGGCGGCCGCCGCCATTGTCCCGCAAGGCTGCGGCAAGGTGCAGGGTCGAGATGCCGAACGAGGTTCCAAATTCAACGATCGTCCTTGCGCCGCTGCCTCGTGCCAGCATGTAGAGCAGCATGCCGGTCTCTCGCGAGACGGGAAGCCAGAGGTCCTTTAGCCGCCCATAGAAATCGAGGTATTCGGTCTTGCTTCGAATGAGGCGGCTCCGCTCCTCGGCGGAGAGTTCCGCCACCGCGGGGCTCGTTGCGGCAGCGGCTTCCTCGAACAGGCGGTCCAGCAGGGGCGCGAGCGGCGTTGTCGTCAGTGTGGTCATATCGGTCTCCAGTCGGAATTGAATGCGTTCTTGTGCGGCACTCAAAATACGACTAATCATTCGCATTCACTAATCGCATTGGCGCGGCTCTCAATGAGCGATCACCGAAGTCCGCGGATTTCCTCGCGAAAACAGCCGAGGCAGGCCCGCTCGACGGAGCTCGTCGCTGCGATTTTGCAGGCTGCTGTTCAGGTTTTGGCGAAAGAAGGCGCGCAGCGCTTCACCACGGCGCGGGTGGCCGAGAAGGCCGGCGTCAGTGTCGGATCGCTGTATCAGTATTTTCCGAACAAGGCGGCGATCCTGTTCCGGCTCCAGAGCGACGAATGGCGGCAGACGACCAGTTTGCTGCGCGATATCCTCGAGGATATCAGGAAACCGCCGCTTGACCGGCTGCGCGACCTGGTCCACGCCTTCCTCCGCTCGGAGTGTGACGAGGCTGCTGTGCGTGTGGCGCTCGACGACGCCGCACCGCTTTACCGCGACGCGCCCGAGGCGCAGACGGCAAGGGCGTCCGGAGACCGCACCATCCAGCTCTTCATGCAGGAAGCGTTGCCCAACGCCGCGCAAGCGACTCGCGAATTGGCCGGCGATCTGGTCATGACGACGCTCAGCACGGTGGGGAAGCAGTTCTCGGAGTTGCCCCGAACCCCCGCGGAGATTGAAGCCTACGCCGACGCCATGGCCGACATGTTCTGCGCCTACCTGAGAGGCTTCGATCACGGCTAAGGCAAATGCCAGGCCCGGTCAGCAAGCAGGGCGAAGTTTCGCACGGGGCAAACCTTGTTGGTTTCAGCCCCGCGGAAAGCCGCCTTTATCCGCGGCCGTTCGAACAATGCGGCCGCGAACCGGGTACGCCTCAGACGTACCGGTTGACGATGTTCTCGAGTAGCTCTTGGCGGCCGGATCTGGGCTGCGGCTCGATCTTCTCCTTGACGACGCGCTCAGCGACCTCCTCGAGCGTACGCTTGCCGGCAAGCATCGCCTTGGCCTCGGTCGAATCCCAGCCGGCATAGCGCTCGGCGAGCGGGGCGGACAGCGCCTTGTCCTCGACCATGCGTGCCGCTGCCTTGAGGCCGCGGGCGCAACAATCCATGCCCCCGATATGGCCGATCAGCAGATCCTGCGGATCGAGCGACTGGCGCCTGAGCTTGGCGTCGAAATTGGTGCCGCCGGTCTTAAAGCCGCCGGCCTGCAGCACCTGGTAGTAGGCCAGAGCCATCTCCGGCACATTATTGGGGAACTGGTCGGTGTCCCAGCCCGACTGGTAGTCGTTGCGGTTCATGTCGATCGAACCGAAAATGCCGAGCGCGTTGGCCAGCGCCAGTTCATGCTCGAACGAATGGCCGGCCAGGATGGCGTGGCCCTGCTCGATGTTGAGCTTGACCTCGTTCTCCAGTCCGAAACGCTTGAGGAAGCCATAGACGGTGGCGACGTCGTAATCATACTGGTGCTTGGTTGGCTCCTGCGGCTTCGGCTCGATCAGGATGGTGCCTTCGAAGCCGATCCTGTGCTTGTAATCGACGACCAGATTGAGGAAACGGCCGGCCTGTTCCTGCTCGCGGGCAAGGTCGGTGTTGAGCAGCGTCTCATAGCCCTCGCGGCCGCCCCACAGCACGTAGTTCTCGCCGTTCAGACGCTTGGTGACGTCGATGCAGTGTTTCACCGTCGCCGCCGAATAGGCAAAGACGTCCGGATCGGGATTGGTGGCGGCGCCCGACATGAAGCGGCGGTTGGAGAACAGGTTGGCCGTGCCCCACAGCAGCTTGACGCCGGTCTGCTTCATCTTTCCCGAGAAGTAATCGGCGATCTCGTCGAGCCGCGCCGCACTTTCGGAAAAGTCCCGGCCCTCCGGCCGCACGTCAGCATCGTGGAAGCAGAAATAAGGCGCACCCAGCAGCGAAAACATCTCGAAGGCGACGTCGGCCTTGAGTTTGGCCAGCTCCATGGTGTCGGTACCGCCGGCCTTGGGGAACCATGGCCGGTCGAACGTCTGACCGCCGAACGGATCGCCGCCCGGCCAGGCAAAGGAATGCCAATAAGCGACGGCAAAGCGCAGATGGTCTTCCAGCCGCTTGCCGGCGACGATCTCGTCGGGATTGTAGAACCGGTAGGCCAGCGGATTGGTCGAATCCGGTCCCTCGTATTTGATCTGTTGGATGTCGCCGAAAAAACCGCTGCTCATGTTCTTTTCCTCTCGCATGGTTCGGCCTGATTACCTCAGGCGTAATTGGTTTCGCGCTGACGCTGGTCGAAAAGGCTCATGTCAAAGCCACCCAACGAAGGAGACAGACCATGACCGATCTCAACACCATTGCCGAAAACTACATCGCCGCCTGGAACGAGAGCGACGCCGCGCGCAGAAAAGCCTTGCTCGAGGCGACCTTCACCGAGGACGTCGGCTATCGCGATCCGATCATGCGGGGCGACGGCCATGACGGCATCGCGGCGCTGATCGACGGCGTGCAGCAGCGCTTTGCCGGCTTCAGGTTCTCGCTGAAAGGCAAGCCGGACGGCTTCGCCGATACCATCCGTTTCTCCTGGAACCTCGGGCCGGACGGCACCGAATCCGTCATCGAAGGCACCGATATCGGCGTCATCGAAAATGGCCGGCTGAAAAGCGTCACCGGCTTTCTCGACAAGGTGCCGGCACAGTGAGGAAATCTCGGCAAAGCGGGGGCCAAGCACCCCCCTCTGCCCTGCCGGGCATCTCCCCCTCAAGGGGGGAGATTGGCTGGCCTTTCCGCCTTCGCCAATCACCGATCTTGCAAGACTGGCATAGCCGTCGATGCTGCTGATCTCCACCCTTGAGGGAGAGATGCCAAGTGGTGGCAAAGAGGGCAGGCCAGACGGGGGTAAGCGCCGGCTCACGCGGTTACAGCCCTGATCGCCGGATAAAGCGCCCGGTAGCGCTGATAGGCATCCGCATAGACATCGCTTAGTGCGGCGACCGGTTCCACCGTGGCGTCGGTCGCCGGCGCCGCGCAGACGGCGCGCGGATCGGCACCGGTCGCCGCGATCAGGCCAAGTCGGGCCGCGCCAAAGGCAGCGCCGAAATCGCCGTCGGCTGGAATATCGACTGGCAGGCCAAGCGCTGTGGCGATGGCCTTCAGCCAATAGCGCGAGCGCGAGCCGCCGCCGATCGCCGTCACCCGGGTCAGCGTCGTGCCGGCTTTGGCCAGAGCTTCGAGGCTGTCGCGGAAAGCGAAAGCGACGCCTTCGAGCACGGCCTGGGTCAGCGCCGCGCGGCCGGATTCGTGGGCAAGCCCGGTAAACGCGCCCCGAATGACGGAATCATTGTGAGGCGTCCGCTCGCCTGACAGGTACGGCAGGAAGGAGACACCGGCCGGCGCCTGCAGCGCATCGCCGAGTTCGGCGGTCAACTCGCCGGCGCTTTTTCCAGCGATCCCCGACAGCCAGTTGAGCGAATCGGTTGCCGACAGGATGACGCCCATCTGGTGCCAGGTGCCGGGCAGTGCGTGGCAGAATGTGTGCACGGCGCTTTCCGGGTTGGGCAGATACGACGCGTTGGCGGCGAAAAGCACGCCGGACGTGCCGAGCGAGACGAACGCCTGCCCGGCGCCGACCGTGCCCATGCCGCAGGCCGAAGCCGCATTGTCGCCGGCACCGCCGGCGATCGGGATGCCCGCCTGCATGCCCCATTTCGCGGCCAGTTCGGCGCGCAAGGCACCGGCCTTGGCCGTGCCTTCGACCAGCGACGGCATCTGGCTTTCGTCGAGCGATGTGGCGGCGAGCAGTTCGGCGGACCAGGCTCGTTTGCCGACATCGAGCCACGACGTGCCAGCCGAATCCGACATTTCCGAAATATGCTCGCCGGCGAGCCAGAGCCGCAAAAAGTCCTTCGGCAGCAGGACCTTTGCCACCTTGGCGAAAACAGCCGGTTCGTTGTTCTTGACCCAGGCCAGCTTTGGCGCGGTGAAACCGGGAAAGACGATGTTGCCGGTTAGCTTGCGAAAGCGCGGGTCGGCGTCGAGCGCGGCCGCCTCGGCGTGGCTGCGTGTATCGTTCCATAGGATGCAGGGGCGCAGCACCTGATCGGCGGCATCGAGCAGAGTGGCGCCATGCATATGGCCGGAAAGGCCGATGCCTTTGACCGCCGCGAGTTCCTTCGCATGCATTGACCGCAGCTCGCCGACCGCCGCTTCGCAGGCGCGGATCCAGTCGGCCGGGTTCTGCTCGGACCAGCCGGGATGCGGGCGCGACACGTCGAGCGGTGCATGGCCGGAACCGACGATGCTCTGCCTTGCATCGATCAGCAGCGCCTTGACGCCCGACGTGCCGAGATCGAGGCCGAGATACATGTTTCCTCCCATGTCCGTCATGCCTGGCGGCGACGGTCTTTCTTGCTTCCCTGCCCAGTCCTGTGACACGGGCGGCGAAGATATCCCGGCAATCGTGCCGCCGGAAACGCACCCCGGTCAACACGCGAAGATTTTTTCGACGCTCGAAAAAATCTGGCCGGGGCAGTTTTTAAGGCAAGATGTGGCCTTGGTCAATTCGCCGCGAGAGCGGTTGCACGCCGTGAAAACAGTGCCGACAACGGGCTGTCCGGCCGTGCCAGCGCGCGTTCCGCCGCAAGCGCCCTCGCCAGCGCGCCATCACCGGAACGCAATGCCGCTTCGATCAGCGTCAGGTCGATGACGTCGCGTTGGGCGTGGCTGCCGCCGAAGCGATGGGCGATTGCCCGGATCGGCCGGATCAAGCGGATCGTCCCGGCATAATTGCCCTCGCCGAACGCCTTGATGGCGAGCGTCAGGGGATGGCCGACATCCCTGGTGAAAGCAGCGTTGTCGTCCTTGCCGCGCATCGCCTCGCGCTGCGCCTCGAGCAAGCCGCGGGCCGGCGCTTCGAGGCCGGCGCCGACAAACGCCATCATCGCGTGGGCGTCATTGAAGGCATAATGGCCGGCGCTCGCCTTGGGCAACGAGTTGGCGGCGAGTGCCGTCCAGCGCTCGCCGACATCGACGCCGCCGAGATGCAGCCGCCACAGGATCGCCGAGGCATCGACCATGTTGAGCGCCAGCGTCGAGCGCTCGCCATAGATCGGCCCGTCGTAGAGCGCCAGCACCTCGTCGGTCTCGCCGAGATCATAATGGAACAGCGCCAGATGCCACCAATTATGCACCTGCAGGAAGCTTTCCCGCGTCCACGCTTCGGGATTGGCGCGCATCCACAGAATGCCGTCCTTCTGCCGGCTCTGCATCTCCATGACATGGGCCACCGCATGCTGGGCCCAGCCGTCGCGCGGCTCGATATCGACCGCCGTGCGGCCAAGTTTTTCGGCGCGCGCGTAATCGCCCATTTCCTCCAGGCCAAAGGCCTGCATGCCGAGTATGGCGTGATAGCCCGGCATGTCGCTGTGCCAGGACGGCAGCGCGCGACCGATGCGGTCGCGCAGCATGCGCGCATTGCCGGTGAAGAAGTCGATCTGGTGGCCGGTCTGCAGCGCCAGCGCATCGAGCGGAAACTCGATGGCGATATCCTCCAGCACGCGGGCGGCCTCGTGCCAGCGTCCCTCCGCAAGGTGGCCAAGGGCGGCGACATGCGCCTGCTCGCGTGTCGTCGCGGCAAGCGGCAACGCCGCCTCGTGACATGCCTTGGCCACCGCCGTCGCTTCGCGCTCTGTGGCAAGGCCAAAGAGATAACCCTTGAACACATGCGCCATGACGAAGCCGGGATCTTCGGCGATTGCCCGGTCAATGGAACCGACCGGATCGCCGATGAAGCACTGCAATTCGCGAACAGCCCGGCTGTAGGACGAGAGCCCGGCCTCCGTCGCGCCAGACAGTGTCAGGCCGAATGCATCGCTCACCGCCATGGTCTGTCCTCAGTTGCCCGAGCGCATCGCCACTGTCGCGATCCCGGCGCTGACCAGCAGCGTGCCGCCGGTGCGGTTGAAGATGCGGATCGCCTTTGGATTGCGCACCACGTTGCGCGCCCTTGCCGCGATCAGCGCATAACCGAAGGCATTGGCGAAGGCGAGCGCCAGGAAGGTCGTCTCGAAGATCAGCATCTGTGTCCAGAAATCCGCATGCCGGTCGAGGAACTGCGGCAGGAAGGCGACGAAAAAGGTGATGCTTTTCGGATTGAGCGCGGTAACCAGCCAGGCGTGCGCCGTCATTTTCGCCGATGACACCGCATCGGTGCGCGGTTCGGCCCGGAGCGCGCCGCCGGCGCGAAACAGCTTGATGCCGAGATAGATCAGATAGCCGGCGCCGATCACCTTCAGCACGGTAAACACGGTGGCCGACGCCGCCAGCAGCGCGCCGATGCCCAGCATCGACAATGTCATCGCGGTGAAGTCGCCGAGCGCCACGCCGACTGCCATCGGCAGCGCGATGCGCCAGCCCTGGCCGAGCGCATAGGACACCACCAGCAGGATGGTCGGACCTGGAATGACCAGAAGGACTGCCGAGGCGGCGGCAAAAGCGGCCCAGTTTTCGAAGGACATTTTCTTCTCCTTGAGCTCAAAGAAGAGGATAAATCCTTGGCCTCGCGAAGATGTAAAGAGGCAAAATCGAAAAAGCCTCTCGTTAATGCCAGGCGGCCGGCCTTCACGCTTTTTCAACCATGATTGGTGAAAATGCCTGCTATCCGGCCGGACCGTGTTTCCCGCCGATAGCGTAGGGTTTGGGTAAATGCGTGAGTTGCCGCACGGTCTGTCGCTGCCGCACAATGGCGACGCAATCGAAACCGAAATACAGCTTTCCCGTCGCACGGTGCTGTCCGGCGCCGGTGCGCTGGCGCTGCTCGGCATCGCCGGCTGCAGCCAGACGCTGGATCTGCCGTCGCTCCAGCTCGACGACGTCACCACCGGCTCGATCCGGCCCATCCGTCCGAGTATCAGCGTCGACAAGAACATCACCAGCCCCGACGTGATGTACGCTTCGCTCACCGACGGTGGCTTCAATGTGCCGGAAGTGCCCTATCTCAAGGTCAAGCCGGAGTTCCGCCGCCAGATCGTCGTCGATCCGACCGGCGAGCAACCCGGCACCATCGTCGTTCACTCGCAGGAACGGCTGCTCTATCTGGTGCAGCCCGGCGGCGATGCGATCCGTTACGGCGTCGGCATCGGCAAGGACGGGTTCCGCTGGTCCGGCCGCGCCAACATCCAGTACGGCAAGGAATGGCCGGTCTGGACCCCGCCGCCCGAGATGATCGCCCGCAGGCCGGAACTGGTGAAATGGCAAAGCGGACAGCCGGGCGGCCTCGACAATCCGCTCGGCGCGCGTGCCCTCTACATCTATCAGAACGGCAGCGACACCGGCTATCGCATCCACGGCTCGCCCGAATGGTGGAGCATCGGCCAGGCGATGTCGTCGGGCTGCGTGCGCCTGATCAACCAGGACATCATCGACCTCTACAGCCGCGTCTCCAAGAAGAATCCGGTCGTCGTCGTCTGACCGGCGGCCAAGGCTCGAGCGATTACTCTGCCGGCTAGCGCTGCACACCCATGTACTACATTTTGTGCGAATTCATGCGACGCTTCGCCTTGCCCAGCCATGTCCACTCGTGTGACTGACAAGTTTTGGGAGATCGCGACATCGTTGCACTGATCGAGGCGAGCGAAGCGGAGAAGCCGACCATGCGTGGTCCCTGCAAGAAGCAAGAAAGCAATTGATGCCGATTGTCAGGATAGCCGAACTGGAAATCGATCCTAAGCAGATCGGCAGCTACAGGGCCCTGCTTGCCGAAGAGATTGAGGCTTCTGTACGCGTCGAGCCGGGCGTGCTTTTCCTTCATGCGGTGGCAGTAAAAGGCACGCCTGAAAAGGTGCGCGTGATCGAATGCTACGCCGATCAGGCGGCCTATGAGGCCCACCTGACCACGTCGCACTTTCTCAAATACAAGGCGCAGACGGCGAGTATGGTCAGGTCACTTCGGCTCATCGAAACGGATCCTATCGCGCTGCAGGCGAAGAGTGGCCCGATTTCAAACTGACCCACTGCCTCTGCCGTTGCGCGATGCCGCAAGACAGGCGAATGTGCCTGCGATTTTCACCGCCCGGGAGACGTGAACAATGGCCGGAACTTTTGTCATCGCGCAAGGCGGCGGCCCGACCGCCGTCATCAACCAGACCGTGGTGGGCGCCACGCTCGAAATCCGCAAGCGGCATCCCGGCGCCAAGGTGCTTGGTTCCATCCACGGCGTGCGCGGAATTCGTGACGGCAATTACGTCGATCTTTCCGCCATCCCCGAGGACCGCCTGCGGCTGATCGCGGCGACACCGAGCGCCGCGCTTGGTTCGACGCGCGACAAGCCGGATGCCGCCTATTGCGACCTCATCCTCAACGGCTTGAAGAACGCCGGCGCCGATGCCTTCATCTATATCGGCGGCAACGACACCTCGGGCACGCAGCAGATCCTCACCGACGCCGCCGGCGGCAAGATCGCCTTCGTCCACGCGCCGAAAACCATCGACAACGATCTCGAGGAGAACGATCACACGCCCGGCTTCATGTCGGCGGCCGAGTTCGTCGCTGGAGCATTCCTTTCGGTCGATCTCGATTTCCGCGCTCTGCCGGGCATCTATGTCGGCATCGTCATGGGGCGGCATGCCGGTTTCCTGACGGCCGCGTCCGCGGCCTGGCAGCTCGATCAGGACAGCGGCCCGCATCTCGTCTACGTGCCGGAGCGGCCGTTCTCCGCGGCGGGCTTCATCGACGACGTTCGTGCAACGCTCGACCGCCACAAGCGCTGCATCGTTGCCGTCTCCGAAGGCGTCAGCACCGCCGACGGCAAAGCGCTGGTCGAAAGCCTGGTGCCGCCGGAAAGGCTGGAGCGCGACCAGCACGGCAACGTCAAGCTGTCGGGCAGCGACCTGCCGGCAGCCTTGGAGCGCGCGCTCGCCGAAGGATTGCCGGGCAAGCGGGCGCGCGTCGATGCGCTCGGCTATATGCCGCGCGGCTATGTCGGCGCCATCAGCGCGGTGGACGCGCAGGAGGCCTTCGATGCCGGTGCCTTCGCGGTCACGGTGGCCGACGAGGGGGGCGGTTCGGTGGCGCTGCAATATGACGGCAAGAAAACCGTGCTGAAGAAGGTGCCGCTGAAGAACGTCGCCGGCAAGACGCGCCATATGCCGGATGATTTCATGCTGCCGGATGTCAACCGGCTGTCCGATGCGGGGATGGCCTATCTGAAGCGGCTGGTCCCGCAAAAGTACAAGGTCGGCAAGCCGTTCGTCTGATGCCGGCCTTGATCTGATGGACAGCTGGTTCAGCAAAACCATCGTCGACGCCAAGACGACGATGCTGACCGAGCCCTTCGTGCACGAATTCGTGCGCGCCAACATCTGGCATCTGCGCGGCCGCGATGTCGACCTGCTGGTCGACACCGGCATGGGGATCTGCCCGCTGGCGCCGCAGATCGACACGCCGTCCGGCAAGCCGCTGCTCGTCGTCGCCACGCATATCCATCTCGATCATGTCGGCTCGCTGCACGAGTTTCCGTTGCGGGCAGGGCCGCGCCACAGCGCCGCACAGTTCGACAGCATGGATGAAGCGGTGACCTACGCCTACATGTTCCATGATCTGGAAGGCGCCGTCTCCAGGCTGCCGGCAAAGGGCTGGAAGGCGGCCGATTACAGGATTCAGCCGGCGCCTCTGGCCCGGACCCTGGACGAGGGCGATAGGATCGACCTCGGCGACCGCCAATTCCGCGTCCTGCATCTGCCCGGCCACTCTCCGGATTCGATCGCGCTGTTCGACGAGGCTGACGGCCTGTTCTTCGCCGGCGACGCCATCTACGACGCCATGCTGATCGACGACCTGCCGGATTCGGATCGTGCCGCCTATCGCCGCACGATGCAGCGCCTGCTCGAGCTGCCGATCCGGATCGGCCATGGCGGCCATGGACCGAGCTTCGACGGCAGGCGGATGCGCGAGATCGCCACCACCTATCTCAGCCGGACCGACCGGAAAGGCGAATAGGAGGCCTCGGCTGAGGCGGCGCAAATCTGAAGCGATTTGTCTTGCGCAGCTATTTTGTTCTTGCTTTGTGCCGGCAGCTATGCTAGTAATCTGGGTATGGTGCTGATTCGCCCCAACGACCCGCAGCAAGGCGGGTTTTTGTTTTCGGGTTTCGGCGCCAGCCCGGCAAGGCGGCTGCCAGCCGGAAATTAAATCTTCGTAATATTATCTGGAAACCACGATCGGCGCCCTAGATGCGGGGCTGTCGATCCGGTCGGCCGCCGTGCCAGGCGAGACAGGCAAGGCCGACACGCCGATAGAGCATTCCGGTGACGGAACGCTGCGGCGCCCGATCAATCTCTCGCCCGGACAACGGCCATGTCACCAATCCAGACCCTTCGCAGACATCGCGTCGCCGCTCTGCTGGGCGCCGCGCTGATCGTCAGCCCCTTCGCCCTGCCCCTCGCTCCCAGGCTGAATGATGTCCTGGCGGCAACAGTGACCCCACCTGTCACCGGAATGACGGCGCCCAGCGGTTCGTTCGCTCCGGTCGTGGCGGCCGACAAACCGGCAGTGGTGACCATCGCGACGGTCATGAAAGTACAACAGCCGGACACCATGAGCGACGCCTCTCCCTTTGGCGGAACCTCGCCTTTCGACGACTATTTCCGCCATTTCTTCGATGACCAGGGACAGCCCGCCCCCAAGACACCGCCGGAACAGGCGCCGCGCACCGAGGCCCTCGGCTCAGGCTTCATCGTCGGCGCCGACGGCACCATCGTCACCAACAATCACGTCGTCGACGGCGCCCAGTCGATCAAGGTGACGCTCGACGACGGCACCGAGCTTCCCGCCAAATTGATCGGTCATGACGCCAAGAACGATCTTGCCGTGCTCATGGTCAAAGCCGGCAAGCCCTTGCCGATCATCAAATGGGGCGATTCCGACAAGCTCATGCCGGGCGACCAGGTGCTCGCGTTCGGCAATCCTTTCGGCCTTGGCACTACGGTCACGGCCGGCATCGTCTCGGCGCGCGGCCGCGACCTGCATAGCGGGCCGTTTGACGACTTCATCCAGATCGACGCACCGATCAACCGGGGCAATTCCGGCGGCCCGCTAACGGATGTGAACGGCAATGTCGTCGGCATCAACACGGCGATCTTTTCGCCGAATGGCGGCAGCGTCGGCGTCGGCTTCGCCATCCCCTCGGACCAGGCGCAAAAGGTCGTCGCCAAGCTGATGAAGGGCGGCTCCATCCAGTACGGTTATCTCGGCGTCCAGATCCAGCCGGTGACGCCTGACATGGCGAGCGCCATCGGCCTCGATCACGCAGCCGGCGTGCTGGTCGCGCAGGTCAGCGACGGATCGCCGGCCGCCAAAGCCGGCATCGAGACCGGCGACGTCATTACCAGTTTCGCCGGCCGCGACATAAAGGATCCAAGGGATCTGTCGCGCACCGTCGCCGACGTTGCGCCCGGCACGAGGGAAACCCTCAATGTCTGGCGCCAGGGGCAAAGCCTGCAGATCTCCGTCGAGGTCGGGCGCAACGAAGACGACATGGCAACGGGATCGGTGACCGGCGATCGGCGTCAGCCGTCGACGGAGCAGGGCCTTCGCGCACCGGCGCTCGGTCTCGGCCTGATGGACGTCACCCCGGATGTGCGCCAGGCAATGAACCTGGCAGGCAACCAGCACGGCGCGCTGGTCGAGCGCGTCGACCCGAACAAGGCGGCATCGGCTTCCGGCATCCAGCCCGGCGACATCATCGTCGCCGTCGACCAGCATCCGGTGAGGAACGCCAGGCAGGCTAACCAGGCGATTGTGCAGGCTGCCAAATCTGGCAAGAAATCGGTGCTGCTGCTTGTCGAGCGTGGCGACGCCCAGATGTTCGTCGCCGTCCCCTTCGCCAGTGGCTGAAGCGGGCGCCGCGCTGCCAAGATCGATGTAGAGCATTGCCGCCAGGCCGGAGCCAAGATTTCGGTTGCCCGCGCACGCGTCTTCGAGAAAACTGACAAAGGTCGATTGGACCTTGCGCAAACGGATATTCTCGATGGTTACCCGAGGCTTCTCTTCCGGACGAAAGCCGCCGACGGATACGGATGCACGTATCCCGCCGGGGCAATATCTCGAGCAAGGTTTCCCGGTCCTGTCGGCCGGCCCGACGCCGCATGTCCGCACCGAGGATTGGTCGTTTACGCTTAAGCACGGGCCGCGGCCGATCAAGAAGTGGAACTGGGCCGAGTTCAACGCGCTGCCCTTGACCAAGATGACGCGCGACATCCATTGCGTCACCGCATGGACCAAGTTCGACACCGCGTGGCAGGGCGTGCTGGTCGACGACATCCTTGCCGACGCCGGCATCGAGCCGCCCACCGCCTTCACGCTGGCGCTGGGTTTCGACGGCTATTCCACCAATGTGCCAACGAAGGATCTCACCGGCGGCAAGGCGATGGTGGCACTGCTTTACGAGGGCAAGCCGATCACCCCCGATCATGGCGGCCCGGCCCGGCTGCTCGTTCCGCATCTCTATTTCTGGAAATCGGCCAAATGGCTGAACGGGCTGCAGTTCACAGAGCGTGACGAGCCGGGTTTCTGGGAGTTGCGAGGCTATCATATCTATGGCGATCCGTGGCGCGAGCAGCGCTACACGAACGATCCATGAGCGACGCACCGACGGCGCAGTCGCCCTGGCAGACGGTCACCATCACCCGCATCCAAAAGCGCACGCGGCGCGTCACCAGCTTTTTCCTGCAGCCCTCGCGGCCCTTCGCCTACCGGGCCGGACAGCATGTCGACGTCAGGCTGACGGCACCTGACGGCTATCAGGCGCGCCGCTCCTACTCCATCGCCTCGGCGCCGGAGACCGGCGAGACCATCGAGCTGGCGATTGAAAAACTCGAGGACGGCGAGGTCTCGCCATTCTTTCACGACATCGCGGCGGTGGGCGACGAGGTCGAGTTGCGCGGGCCGCTCGGCGGCCATTTCGTCTGGTCCGACGGCGATGGCGGACCGCTCCTGCTCGTCGGCGGCGGGTCGGGCGTGGTGCCGCTGATGTCGATGGTCCGTCACCGGGCGATGCGGGGATCGCTGGTCGCCGCCGCCTTGGTGTTTTCGGCGCGGGTCTGGGACGAGGTGATCTTTCGCGACGAGTTGATCGACCTCGCCGAGCGCCGGGATGGCTTCGACCTGGTGCTGACGCTGACGCGCGAGCCGGCCCGCCGTCCGGCAGATCATGCGCGGCGGGTCGACGCCGCGATGATGGTGCAAGCCATGACGAGGCTGCCCGCGCCGCCGAAGCTCGCCTTTGTCTGCGGCTCGAACGCATTCGTGACGGCCGCCGCCGAGGCACTGATCGATGCCGGTGTGCCTGCGGCACTCATCCGCACCGAACGCTACGGGGTCTGACCCGGTTCTGCTTGCCCGGTTGCTGCCTTCGCTGCCCGGCATAAACAGGCCGAAAACAGGCAGAACGGCGACGCCACGTTTGGCCGAAATGGTTAACGATTCGACAAAGAACCTCGGCTGCGACTTTTATCGGTTTAAAAAATCGAACCGAACGGTTCGTTTCTGTTGACAATGCGTGCAGGACGCTGTGAACGCTGCCTCCCAAGTCACCTTGCAGCCAGACCGATACTATGGGCTATCTACGTGATATTTAGCAATAAAATTGTGGCGGAGGGAATCTCTGGCACAATTTCAAGGTGTAGATTCTTGGTCCACACCAAACAACTTCGTGATTGGAAACTGGCCATCGCCTTTCCCACATCGGGGCTGTCCGAACGACGCGAATTCCTCCCAAGACACGCCGCTGGACGGACGGAAAAACTGAGATACTGGAGTACTAAAATGAAAAAGATCGCTCTTGCCGCCGTCGCCGTTTTGGCCATCACCGGCAGCGCCTTCGCTGGCAGCGACAACTTTGGTTCCAAGGGTGCGAACCAGCCTGCCGCTTCGGTCGACAGCTCGTATACGGCTTCCATTCAGAAGCCGGCTCATGCTGACCAGCAGCCTGTCCAGGGCGCCGACCGTAACCTCTTCGGCAACAAATAACAGCCGATCCCAGCATCAGGGCGGCGGGCATATCCGCCGTCCGGGGATCTGAAAAATTCAGGAGTATTAAGATGAAAAAGATCGTTCTTGCTGCCGCCGCCGTTTTGGCCATCACCGGCAGCGCCTTCGCGGGCAGCGACAACTTTGGTTCCAACGGAGCCAACCAGCCTGCTGTCTCGGTCGACAGCTCCTACACGGCTTCCGTCAAGACGTCGGACCAGGCTGAAAAGCAGCCGGTTGTCCAGGGCGCCGACCGTAACCTCTTCGGCAACAACTAACAGCCGATCCCACCATCAAGGCGGCGGCATGCCCGCCGTTTGATTCGAAAATCCAGGAGTATCCAAATGAAAAAGATTGTTCTTACTGCCGCCGCTCTCTTGATTGCCGCCGGCAGCGCTTATGCCCGCAACGACAATGTTGGCGGGACCGACATCAACAAGCAGTCGACCGTCAACGTCGACAAGACGCAGACGTATTCGGTGCGTGACAGCAACTCGCCGGTCTACAAGCTGCTGAATTCGTCTGGCGATGTGCCCAAGTCCGCGCCTCAGGGCGCCGACCGCAACCTCTTCGGCAACAACTAGAGCAATTCCAGGAAAAGTGTGAAACGGTTTTCCGTCCGGAATTGCGTCAAAACAAAGAGGTAGAGCGGTTCGGCGTTCCGTGAAACGATGAACCGCTCTAACGGCCGAACTGGAATTCCAGACAAGAGCGGCGGGCCATGCCCGCCGCTCTTGTTTTTTGCATGGCGGAAGAACGCCTGCTTCAAGCCGCCTTTGCTTCTGCTTCATGGAGCGCGAAAGAGCGCCCGTCCGCGTCGAAAATATGCAGGTCGCCGGCGTCCGCCGTCACCCGCAGCGTCGCTCCGCGCTTGACCTCGACATTGCCCGGCAGCTTGGTCACCAGCGGCAGGTCGGCGCGGCCGATGTCGACATAGACGAGCTGGACCTCGCCGAGCTGCTCGACGTAATCGACCGTCCCTTCGAACAAATAGTCGGCGCCGGTGGCAATCATCAGATCCTCCGGCCGCACCCCGAAGCTCACCGCAGCACCTTTCGCCGACGCAGGCGTTGCGATCGGCACCGTTGCCTTGCGGCCGCCGACATGGCTGACGACCGTCGGGTTGCCGGTCTTGTCGATCGTCGCCGGCAGGATGTTCATCGCCGGCGAGCCGATGAACTGGGCGACGAACAGATTGCCGGGCCGCTTGTAGAGCTCCATCGGCGTGCCGACCTGTTCGATATGGCCTTCCTTCAGCACTACGATGCGGTCGGCCAGCGTCATCGCCTCGACCTGGTCGTGGGTGACGTAGATCATCGTTGTGGCCGGCATCGACTCCTTGAGCTTGGCGATCTCGATGCGGGTGGCGACACGCAGCGCCGCGTCGAGGTTGGATAGCGGCTCGTCGAACAGGAAGACCTTGGGATTGCGCACGATGGCGCGACCGATGGCGACGCGCTGGCGCTGGCCGCCCGACATCGCCTTGGGCAGACGGTCGAGATATTTGGTCAGCTGCAGGATCTCGGCCGCCTGGCGCACCCGCTTGTCGATCTCGGCCTTGCTTTCCTTGCCGATCTTCATCGAGAAGGCCATGTTGTCGTAGACGGTCATGTGCGGATAAAGCGCATAGGACTGGAACACCATGGCGATGCCGCGCTTTGACGGCGGCACGTCGTTGACGATCTCGCCGTCGATCTTGAGCTCGCCCGAGGTGATCTCCTCCAGCCCGGCGATGCAGCGCAGCAAGGTCGACTTGCCGCAACCCGAGGGGCCGACGAAGACGATGAATTCGCCCGACTTTATGTCGAGGTCGACGCCGTGCAGAATGTTGAGATTGCCATATGATTTCCTCACTTGCCTTAGCGTGACATCGGCCATGGTGTACCCTCCAGTTCTTCCTTGAATTCAGTCGATACGCCCGAACCAGGCGCCGTAGCCGCCGAGGCGGATAGTGCCGGCGCCAGTCTGTCCCGAAAACCCGTGTCCCGGCAAGGGCTGCAATGAGCGGCCGCCAAGATCGACTTCGGCCGGCTTTGCTCCGAGATTGAAGGCGCAGACGATCTGCTCGTTGCTTTCACGGCGGGTGAAGGCGACGGTGTCGCCCTCGCTTTCGATGAACTCGATATCACCCTTGGCCAGTGCCGGATGGGCGCGGCGGAAAGCCAGGAAGCGCCGGTAGTGCTCGAGCAGCGAGCCGTCGTCGCCTTGCTGCACATTGACGGCTTGCGCAAGGTGCTTGCTGGGCACCGGCAGCCAGGGCTTTGCCGTCGAGAAGCCGCCATTGCGGGCGGCGCCGTCCCAAACCATCGGCGTACGGCAGCCGTCGCGTCCCTTGAATTCAGGCCAGAAGCGGATGCCGTATGGGTCCTGCAGATCCTCGAAGCTGAGCTCGGCCTCGCTGAGCCCGAGCTCCTCGCCTTGATAGATGCAGACCGAGCCGCGCAACGACATCAGCAGCGCCGAGATGACCTTGAGGTAGGCGGTCGGGTCGGGCTCGCCGGCTGCCCAGCGAGAGGCGGGACGCATCACGTCATGGTTGGAGAAGGCCCAGCACGACCAGCCGTCGCTGGCCACCTTGCCGAAGGTTTCCAGCACCGAGCGTACCTTTGCCGCGCTGATCTTCTCCGGCGCCAGGAAGTCGAAGGAGTAACACATATGCACGCGCTTGCCGCCGGCCGTATAGGCCGCCACCACTTCCAGCCCACGCTGCGAATCGCCGACCTCGCCAACCGCGGCCGTCGCCGGGTATTCGTCGAGCAAGGCGCGGAAGCGTTCGAGGAAGCCGAGGTTTTCAGGCCGGCTCTTGTCGTAGAGATGGTCCTGGTAGTTGTAGGGGTTGACGGCCGGCGCCGTCTGGTCGTTGCGCTGCTCGGGTGGCAGCGGCGGATTGTCTTCCAGGCCTTGGCTGTGGAAATAGAAATTGATGGTATCGAGGCGGAAGCCGTCGACGCCGCGCTCCAGCCAGAAGCGGGTGACGTCGAGCAGCGCGTCCTGGACCGCGCGGCTGTGGAAATTGAGGTCGGGCTGCTCGGCCAGGAAATTATGCAGGTAATATTGCTGGCGGCTGGTGTCCCACTGCCAGGCCGAGCCGCCGAAGATCGACAGCCAGTTATTGGGTGGCGTGCCGTCCGGCTTGGCATCCGCCCAGACATACCAGTCGGCTTTTGGATTGCTCCGGCTCGAGCGGCTCTCCTTGAACCAGGGATGGATGTCGGCGGTGTGCGAGAGCACCTCGTCGATCATCACCTTGAGGCCAAGCCGATGCGCCTCTGCGGTCAGCGCGTCGAAGTCGGCCAGCGTGCCGAACATCGGATCGACATCGCAATAATCCGACACGTCGTAGCCAAAATCCTTCATCGGCGATTTGAAGAATGGCGAGATCCAGATGGCGTCGACACCGAGCGAGGCGATGTAGGCCAACCGGCCGATCATGCCCCTGAGGTCGCCGATGCCGTCGCCGTTCGAATCCTGATAGCTGCGCGGGTAGATCTGGTAGATCACGGCACCTCGCCACCAGTCGCGATCTATAGCGAGATCTGGCTTCGGGGTGGCCTTCAAAGCGGATTGCATGATCTCAACCTCCTTTCACCGAGCCGGCAAGCAGCCCGCGGACGAAATAGCGCTGCAGCGAGAAGAACACGATCAGCGGCACGATGATGGTGACGAAGGCCGATGTCGTCAGGATCTCCCAGTCGCCGCCGCGCGAGCCGAGCAACGCATTGAGCTTGGCGGTCAGCACGATCTGGTCGCCCTCGGTACCAAGGAAAACCATCGCCACCAGCAGATCGTTCCACACCCAGAGAAACTGGAAGATGGCGAACGAGGCCAGCACCGGGAACGATAATGGCAGCACGATCTTGACGAAGATCTCGAAATCGCTGGCGCCGTCGATACGCGCCGACTCCATGATCTCGCGTGGCAGGCCGGCGATATAGCTCCTCAACAGATAGATGGCGAAAGGCAGACCGAAGCCGGTATGCGCCAGCCAGATGCCGAGATAGGTCTTCGACGGCACGCCGAAGAAGCTGCCGACGCCGTTATAGAGCTTCAACAGCGGGATCAGCGACATCTGCAGCGGCACGACCAGGAGGCCGATGATGACGGCGATGAGCAGCGCCCGGCCGGGAAAGCGCATCCAGGCCAGCGCGTAGGCGGCGAACGCGGCGATCAGGATCGGGATGACGGTCGCCGGAATGGTGACGGTCAGCGAGTTCATGAAGGAGCGGCCGATGCCTTCCGAAAACAGCACCGTGTCGTAATTGTCGGTGGTGAATTTCGGCGGCGCCGACGAGGCGTAATAGACGCGCTGGCCGCGTTCGCTTTCGAAAGCCTTCGGCGAGGTCATGACGAAACTGCCGTCGGCATTGAGCTGCAGGGTGACGCCGTCGCCGAGATCGGCTGTCGTGCCGGCGGGATATTGCGTCGGCGCGGCCGACTTGACGCCGAAGGCGCTGATGTTGCGGGCCGGGCCGTCGCCGAAGATATTGCCTTGCAGGACGAACTTGCCCTCCTTCTCGACCTGCGCCGAGGCTGGCGGCAGCCGGCCGGCTTCCGTCTGGCTGGAACTGGTGAACGAGTTCCACCAGCCCGAAGCGATGATCTGATCCTTGTCGCGCAGCGACGAGACCAGAATGCCGAGCGTCGGGATCGTCCAGATCGCAACGAAGATGAAGACGGCGATGTGGACGCCGAAACGGCTGACAAAGGACTTTCCGGTCGACGCGGCCATCTCAATGCCCTTCCGTCTCTTTGTTCGCCTGGCGGATGTTCCAGACCATGATCGGAATGACCGCGATCATGATGATGATGGCGATGGTGGCGCCGCGGCCGAAATCGCCGCCGCCGCGGAACATCCAGTCGAACATCAGATTGGCCAACACCTGGCTGTTCCACTGGCCGTTGGTCATGGTCAGCACGATGTCGAAAACCTTCAGCACCAGGATGGTGATGGTGGTCCAGACCACGGCGATGGTGCCCCAGATCTGCGGCACCATGATCTTCCAGAAGATCTGGAAAGGGTTGGCGCCGTCGATGACGGCGGCTTCCAGCGTCTCTTCCGGAATGCCGCGCAAGGCCGACGACAGGATGACCATGGCAAAGCCGGTCTGGATCCAGATCAGGATGACCATCAGGAAGAAGTTGTTCCAGAACGGCAGCGAGATCCAGACCTGCGGCTGGCCGCCGAAATACTGGATGATGGCGTTGAGCAGACCGATCTGCGTCTGCCCGTCGCCGCGATATTCGTAGATGAATTTCCAGATGACGCTGGCGCCGACGAACGAGATCGCCAGCGGCAGGAAGATCAGGCTCTTGGCGATGGTGCCCCACCAGATCTTGTCGGTGAGCACGGCGATGATCAGCCCGAGGAAGGTGCAGGCGGCCGGCACCACCGCCAGCCAGATGATGTTGTTGAGGATCGAGTTGCGGAACTCGCGGTCGCCGAACGCCCATTGATAGTTGGCCAAGCCGACGAAATGGGCGCCGCCGCGATCGAGGAACGACAGCCTCAGCGTCTCCACCACCGGGTAGATCAGGTAGATGGTGAGGATGATCATCGCCGGGCCGACGAAGAGCCAGGGTCGGATCACCCCCTGCCGGCGCAGATTGTTAATCGCCGCCTTGCCGGAAACGCCGCGTGCCGGAAAGATCGTGTCGAGTGCCTTGTTGGCGCCCCAGAAATAGGCGACGCAGCCGCCCACGCCGATGATGATGACGAATATCGCCGAAAAAATCTGAGCCGCCATGGGTCCCTCCCCCTGCGCACGGATCCGCCAGTCGAGAATGGCTTTGGCGACGGGATCATGCGCCGATTCAGTTGTCTGGAGCGCGACCAGCCGGAAAGCAGGTCACTGGGCGCGCGTCATGCCGGAATGCGTTGTACTCACGACAATCGACGCGACGCCAAGCACCGGATAAGGTCCGGGCCGTTTGAGGCCCGGACCACATCACATTGGGAACTCAAGCCGGCCGCTTACTTGATCGCGTCCCAGCTTTTCTGGATGTCAGTGGCGACGTCCTGGGCGGACTTGCCGCCGACCAGGTCGATCATGCCGGTCCAGAACGCACCGGCGCCGATCTTGCCCGGCATCAGGTCGGACCCGTCGAAGCGGAAGGTCGAGGCGTTGGCCAGGATCTCGCCCTGCTTCTTCAGCGCGTCGCTAGCATAGGCGTCCTTGTTGACCGACTTGAACGGCGTCACGAAGCCGCCCTGTGCCATCCAGATCTCATGAGCGAGCGGCAGCTTCAGGAATTCGATGAACGCGCGGGCACTCTTGCTATCTTTAGTGATCATGGCCAGCGTGCCGGCGCCGAGCACCGGAGTGCCGAGCTCGGGCTTGGAGGCGTAGGGCGGGTAATAGAAGAAGTCGGCATCCTCGCCGATCTTGGTGCCTTGCGGGAAGAAGGTCGGGATGAACGATGCCTGGTGGTGCAGATAGCATTTCGGCGGCACCGAGAAGAGGCCCTTCGGGCTGTCACGGAAATCGGTCGCCGCAACCGCCTTGGCGCCGCCCTCGACCATCTTGTCGTCGGTCGCGATCTTGCCGAAAATGTCGATGGCGTTGACCACTGCCGGATCGTTGAACGGAATTTCGTTCTTCACCCATTTGTCGTAGGTCTCGGGCGTCTGGGTGCGCAGCATGATGTCTTCGACCCAGTCGGTCGCCGGCCAGCCGGTGGCGCCGCCCGAACCAAGCCCGATGCACCATGGCGTGCCGCCGTCGGCGATGATCTTCTTTTCGAGCTCGGCAAGCTCTTCCTGCGTCTTCGGCACCTTGTAGCCCGCTTCCTCGAAATTGTCCGGCGAGTACCAGACCAGCGACTTCACGTCGGCCTTATACGGAAAGGCGAAGAAGCCGGGCTTGCCGTCCTTGTCCTTGAACGTGCCGAGGTCGACCCAGGATTGGCCGGCGCCGTAATTGTCCTTGACCCAGTTGGCCGTGTCGTCGCCGAGCGGCGTCAAAAGGCCCTTCGATGCCAGATCCTGGATCAGGCCCGGCTGCGGCAGCACGGCAATGTTGGGCGGGCTGCCGGCCTGCGTGTCGATGACGATCTGCTGCTCGTAATTCTCCGACGAGGAGTACTTGATCTCGGCGCCGGTGGCTTCGGAGAAGTAATCGAGGACGGTGCGGATAAGCCCTTCGTCCTCGCCGCGCCACGGTCCGAAGATCGTCAGCGTCTCGCCCTTGAGGTCGACTTTCTTGAGCTCTTCGTAGTTCGCCCAGTTGAAACGGGGATCTTCGCCCGGCTTGAACTTCAATTCGGCTTGCGCCGGCATGGCGAGCGCAAGCGTGGCAAACGCAGCGCCCAGCAGAAGCATTTTCTTCATCGGTATTCCCTCCCAGTGGTGACAAACACCGAACGAAACCTCCATTCCGTCCGCCGGCGCTGCAGGACTGTGACTCAGTCGGAAAGGAACTGCAACCTTTCGTAGAGTCTTCCAAAGCGCTTTGGTGATTTTGATCACGCCACTGAATTGATCCGGAGTCAAGAGAAAGCCAGACTAATCGATTTAATTTCTGCGGCCGAGTGCCGGCAAAAGTGCGCTGCAGCACAGTTTTCTGGCGGTGCAGCAGCAAATTCGGCTTCAAACCGGTCCGAACCGTGCGTATGGTCAGTGCGCTCGGCAACGCGGTTCGTAGCGGCCAGCTCGATTCAGATTAAAAGCGCTTTGAGGTTTGGAGGCCTCCGGTGAACCTCAAGCAGCTCTCCCACATGCTGGCGCTTTCGCAGACTACGGTGAGCCGCGCATTGAACGGCTACCCCGAAGTCAACGAGGAAACGCGCCGGCGGGTGGTCGATGCCGCCAAGCGTCACGGCTATCGCCCCAATCCGAGCGCCCGTCGGCTGGCGACCGGCAAGACCGGCATGATCGGCTATGTTCTGCCGACGGGGACGACCGTCGACATCGACCCGCATTTCGTCGAGTTCCTGTCCGGCCTCGGCGACTATGCGCGTTCGCACGAGCTCGACCTGGTGCTGTCACCGGCCGATGCCGACGACCAGGAGACGACGTACCGCCGCATTGTCGCCAACCGGCAGGTCGACGCGGTCTATATCTCGTCGCCGAGGCCGGCCGACCGGCGGGTGGCGCTGGTCAATACGCTCGGCATTCCTTTCATCGTCCATGGCCGCAGCGAAGGCTTCGATTTCGACTATCCGTTCACCGACATCGACAATGAGGGCGCCTTCCACGAGGCGGCGCGGCTACTCGTTCAGCTCGGTCATAGGCGTCTGGCGCTGATCAACGGCGACGATCGCGAGACCTTCGCCATCCATCGCGAGCGCGGCGTGCGCCGCGCGCTTGCGGCGAGCGGCCTGGTGCTTCGTGATCAGCATGTCTGTTCGCTCACCATGACCGAGGAGAACGGCTACCGCGCCGCCCGGCGCTTGCTGGAACAAAGTGACGCGCCGACGGCGATCGCCTGCTCCAGCCTGATCATGGCGCTCGGCGTGGTGCGCGCGGTGCGCGATCTCGGCCTGACCATTCCGGGCGACCTGTCGCTGATCGCCCATGACGACGTCTTTCCCTGGCTGAAGCCGGAAAATTTTTCGGTGCCGCTGTCGACGACGCGTTCGTCGATCCGCCTCGCCGGCGCGCGCATCGCCGAACGGCTGGCGGCGCGGATTTCCGGCCTGGAGGAGGGCGCTCGCGGCGAAGTCTGGCCGGTCGACCTGGTGGTCAGGGGATCGGTCGCCGGCGCGCCGGCCTAGAGGCAATCACTCTGAACGGCCGAGGTCGACTCTTGGCGGCTGTTGGCCAGCACCAGCGGGTGCGTCCTGGTCTCAGGCCGCGGATTTGAGGTGATCGATGAAGGCGCGCAGCTTCGGCAGGACTTGGCGCTTGCCGGGATGATAAAGGAAGACACCCGGCGTCGTCGTGGCGACGCTGTCCAGCACCGACTGGAGTTTTCCTTCGGCTATCAGACCTTCGGCGAGTGGTCGCGGTGTCTGCGCCAGCCCGACGCCCCGCATCGCAGCCCCGACCAACGTCGAATAGTCGTGCGCGATCAGCGGGCCTGAGACGACCGCTTCGATCGCGCCGTTGCCGTCGATGAACGACCAGGGCGCGATGCTGCCATTCGAGCGGCGCAAGCGTAAGCAGGCGTGGTGGCGCAAGTCGTCGACACGCTCGGGACGGCCGTGGCGCTCAAAATAGTCAGGGCTGCCGACGACCACGAACGAGAACGGCGCTGTCAGCCGCACCGCGACCATGTCGGCGGCGATGAGCTGGCCGAGGCGGATGCCGGCATCGAACCCGCCGGTCGCGAGATCGACCATCTGGTCGCTCACGGCGATCTCCAGTTCGATCTCAGGATAGGCTTGGCAGAACGACGCGATCAGCGGCTCCAACATCAGCGGCACGATAGCGCGGGGCACAGACAGGCGCAGCAGACCGGTCGGCCGCTGGCCGATATCGCGGGCGGCCTCGCCGGCCGCGACAAGCTCTTCGAACGCCGGGCCGGCACGGTCGAGGAACCGCTGGCCAGGCTCGGTTAAACCAACGCTCCGCGTCGTGCGGACGAACAGCGCCGTGCCCAGGCGGGCTTCCAGCGCGCGCACCGTCTGGCTCACGGCGGATGGCGTCACGCCGAGATCGGCGGCGGCACGGCGGAAACTGAGGCGCCTGGCGACGGCCAGGAACGCCTCGACGCCCTCCAGCGCACCATGTCGGACTGTGTAGTTCTGCTTCATAGGTTGTTGTGATTACACCGGATAGTCGAATTGCGGTAGCGGGCTTAAAGCCGCGTGAATCAACTGTTGAGAGAAGGCCAAATGTCCACGGAAATGGTGTTCCAAACCCATCTTGCTCTCGGCTATGTCGCGTGGCTGCTTTGCTTCGGCGCGTACGGTTTGCCGTGGCTCAGGTCGATGGACCGGGTCGCGGCGCAACGCGCCATCGCTACGCTGCACAGCTTCCGCTTCTTCGGGCTCGTCTTCATGGTTCCAGGTGTCGTAAGCCCCAATCTGCCCACCGACTTCGCCGTATTCGCCGCCTACGGCGATTTCGCGACTGGCGTGCTGGCCATGCTGGCGCTGCTCACGGTGAGGATACGCCCGCTCTTCTGGCCGTTGGTCGTCGCCTTCAATGTCGCAGGGACGGTCGACCTCATCGTCGACTATTACCATGCCGTCCAGATCGGCCTTCCTGCACGCGCAGGCGAACTGGGCACCACCTACGCGATCCCGATCATCTACGTACCGCTGCTGATGATAACGCACATCGCCGCATTCTATTTTCTGCTACGTCCTCAGCAAAACGCGACTTGAGCGGGCTATTCCTTCGCCGCCTCGGCCGCCTTGGTATTCAGCAGGCCAAAGCCGAAATCATTGTCCCGCCCCTTGGGGCCGAGATCCCTGGCGGTGGCGGCAAGTGCTTTCTCGACCCAGTCGGCCGAACGGTCGGGTGCGGCATGGAACAGGTTGGCGACGGCGCCGGTCACGATCGCTGCGGCGAAGGACGTCCCGGTCACCACGTCCGAGCCGGCGCCGCTCGGCGCCACCATCTCGACGCCGGGAGCGGAGATGAAGACATAGGCGCCGCGATTGGCCTGCGGCATCAGCCCGTCCTTGGCATCGGTGGCCGTCACCGCCATCACGCCGTCGAAGGCGGCCGGATAACCATAGGGCGCCTTCGGTCCGTTATTGCCGGCGGCCGCAACCAGCACGATGCCAAACGCGCGCGCATTGCGGCAGGCGATGCCGAGCAGGTCGTTCTTCGGACCGACGAAGCTCATATTGATGATGCGGACATCCTGCTCCGCCGCCCAGTCGAGCGCCGAAAGGATGACGTCCATGGTCGACTTGCCGCCCTCGAAGGCGCGGGCGTGATAGATCCTGGCACCCGGCGCCATGCCTTTGAACGCGCCGGTGCCGGCAATCAGTCCATCGACCGAAGTGCCGTGGTCGCGCGCCTTGATCGGCACGTCGGGCATGGCATCGAACTGCCCGGCGATGACGCCGGAGAGCGCCGGATTGCCGTCATCGATGCCGGTGTCGATGACGCCGACGCGCACATTCTCGCCGCTGGCTTTGTCGGCATCGAGCGCAATGCGCTCGAACGCATAATTGACGATGCTGGCCGCCTGCTGCAGCGAGTAGACATGGTTGGCCTCACGCCGCAAAGTACGGCCGTCGGCGGCAAGTTGCGCCAGCACGACGCCGACCGGGCGGCCATCGGGAATGCCGAAGCGCACCAGCGTGTTGCCGAGCAGCCGCGACTGCCGCTGCGAGCGTATCTCGAGGCCGAACGAGGCCGCGATCTGCTGGACCGCGCCGGCATCGCCATTGACCGTGACCAGCACCTCGTCGGGCACGAAATCGCCGATCACGGCGCGCGGCGGCTCGGTTGCGACAAGATCGGTGGGTGCTACGACCGGACCGCCCGGCGCGGCAGCCTGTATTGCCGGCGCGACGGCGGGTGGGGTTGCAGTATTGCCAGGAGGTATAGGCGCCTCGGTGACTACGGCAGGATTGGGGAACAGGTCGACAATCAAGTCCGGAAGAAACACCGCGCCCGTTATTCCAGGAGCCAGCGCTTTGCCGCCATCCTTCACGGCGCCGCCATCCTTGGCGCAGTCGGCGTTGGCAGCATTTCCCCGGTTCAGGCAGTCGATCTCAGCCTGGGTGAGGTTCGGGTCATTGGTCTGCGCCATTGCGGACGCGGCGAAGATTGTCATCGCTGCCGTCAATCGAATGACCGCCTTAGCCGCCATCAGCCGGTTTCCTTCCCTCCAGCGCAGCTTCGGTGAAAGGCTGGGCGGCAATAAGGCCAAGCAGCTTCTGATAGTCGGCGGCGGTCTTGGCCGGAACGCCGAGGCGGAAGACACCGTCGGCGGTCGGCCCGCCGGCGATCTTCAATTGGTTCTGGTCGAGAAAAGCGATGATGTCGGACAGCTTCGCATCCGGTTTGAACTTCACAAGTGCAAACGGCATTTTGGCCAGGTCGTCTTCCGATCCGGCAATCTCGAAATCGCCACCTCTGTTGCCGGTCTGCACAAAGGATTGCGCGACGACCAGGGCCAGCAGCACCGCGGCCGCGGCCCAGGCGACGCCGACCGGCACCGCCATGAAGCGGCTCCAGGCTTGCGCCAGCCAGGACGATGCCGCAGGCGCGCGGGACGGGCCGGCCTCGGCGTCGAGCGCCTTGGCAAAGCGGCTGAGCGCATCGGCCGGCGGGCGGATTGCCTCGTTTGCGGCAGCGGTGCCGGAGAATTCGGCCTCGGCCTCGCCTAGTGCGGCCATCGCCGCCGGATCGCTCGCCAGCCATTCCTCGATGGCTTCGAGCTCGGTGCCCTCCAGCGAGCCGTTCAGATAAAACGGCAGCAGCATTTCCATTTCGTCGCGGCGTGACATTTTTTCAGCGGCGCTCATGGCCACCCCCTGTCGTAACCGGCGGCCTTGAGGGCTTCGCCGAGTTTCTTGCGGGCGTAGAACATCCTGGTCTTGACCGTTGCGACCGGGATGCCGAGTACCTCGCCGATCTCGCTCACCGATTGCCCGTGATAATAGGCAAGGTCGATCACCGTGCGGTGCTCTTCCGGCATGGCATCGATAAAGCGTCGCAAGGCGGCGGCCTTGTCTTCCTTCATCGTCACGACTTCCGGCGTGTCGGCGCCGTCGGCGACCCGGGCCGCGTCATCGTCGTCGATCCAGTCTTCCTTCTTCTTGCGCAGCAGGGACAGCGCCTTGAAGCGGGCAATGCCGAGCAGCCATGTCGAGACCTCCGAGCGCCCCTCGAAGGCCGGTGCCTGCCGCCAGAGTTCGAGGAACACCTCGTTCGCGATATCGTCGGCCATCAGTTCCGATCCCGTCTGGCGTGCCACGAAGCGGTAGACCCGCGCGTGGTGGCGCATGAACAGGAGCCGCACGGCGGCACGGTCACCTTTCGCGACCCGCTCGACAAGCGCGCGATCGGTCTCCGCGGCCGTCATCGCCGGTCGAGCCGCCTGGCTCCTGCCTGCTCTGTCGCTGATCGGCCCAAAAAGGTTCACCGCATCCGCCCGTATATTTGCGGAGGCTAACTGAAGAGCGGGAGCGTTGCCAGAGGGAGAAGAGGGCGCGCGCTCAGCTCAGGAATGGCTCGGCCTTCATCGTCGCCGGCACCGGCACGCCGAGGCGCACAAGCACCGTCGGCGCGAGCTGCAGCTGATCGAGCAGCGTATTGGCTTCCGGACCCTCGCCGGATCCGAAGTAGTAAAGTGCGAAATCCTGCATCTCCTCGTCGTGGCCGCCATGATGGCCGCGATCGGTCTGGCCATGATCGGCGGTGACGATCACCTCGTAGCCGGCTTCCCGCCAGCGCGGCAGAAAGCCGGCGAGCATGGCGTCCATTGCATAGACGGCATGATCCATCTCGTGGCAGTCATGGCCGAAGCGGTGGCCCATCGAGTCCAGCGTGCAGCTGTGCAGGATGCCGTAGTCGATGCCGTAGCGCCTGGTCAGCATGGTCAACGTCGCGAACAGGTCGACGTCGCTCGGCGTCATCTGGTTCCTGGCATTGTAGCCGGTCATGGTGTGGAACCGGCCATGGCTGATCGGCCTGCCCGGCTGGTCGAACTCCATGTCCTCGACCAGGTCGAACGGATAGGCCCGAAAGAATTCGGACCAGTAGGAGTGGGTGACCGCACCGGTCTTGCCGCCGGCCCTGCTGACTTCGGAAAAGATGTCCGGCTGTTCGACGCGAAACCGGTTCTCGTTCGACAGGATGCCGTGCACTTGAGGCGGCACGCCGGTGTGGATCGAGGCATAGCAGGATGCCGAGGTCGACGGCAGCACGGAGCGCATCTTCCACACGCGGGCTTCGCCTGATTGCACCCAGCCTTCGAGATTGCCCATCAGCCGTCGCCAGTTCCGGTAAGGCACGCCGTCGAGGATGATGAGCAATAGTTTTGTGTTGAGCGCCAAGGGCGCCTCCATGCGGCTTAATCGGAAAAGTCAGGGCGGGCCTGCCGTTCAATCCACGCCCGGACAGGATCGTCGGGCGCAAAGGGCGGCCCGCTAGTTCCCCGCGCTGGCCATGCGCCGTCCCTTGATCGCTTTCTCTAGCCAGCCGATCTCCATTTCTGGCACCGACGATAGCAAAAGATCGGTGTAGGCATCGAAGGGTGGCGTCAGCACGGTGCTCTTGGCGCCGTAGCGCACCACTTCGCCGCGATACATCACGGCGATTGAATCGGCGATCGACTTGACCGTGGCCAGGTCGTGGGTGATGAACAGATAGGCGACGTTTTCCTCTTTCTGCAGCCCGAGGAGCAGCTCCAGTATGCCGTGGGCGACCAGCGGATCGAGCGCCGAGGTCACCTCGTCGCAGATGATCAGCTTCGGCTTTGCGGCGAGCGAGCGGGCGATGCAGACGCGCTGCTTCTGGCCGCCCGAAAGCTCGGCCGGATAGCGGTCGACATAGCCTTTGCCCATTTCGATCTTGTCGAGCAGTTCCGCGACACGGGCGTCACGTTGCCTTCCGCGCAGACCGAAATAGAATTCCAGCGGCCGGCCGATGATGGTGCCGACCGTCTGGCGCGGGTTCATCGCCACGTCGGCCATCTGGTAGATCATCTGCAGTTGGCGAAGATCCTCTTTCGGCCGGTCGGCAAGCCGGTTGGCGAGCGGCCGTCCGTCGAAGGTGACGGTGCCTTGTTCGGGCGGCAAGAGGCCGGTGATGGCGCGCGCCAGTGTCGATTTGCCGGAGCCGGACTCGCCGACCACCGCCAGCGTCTGGCCGGGGAAAATATCGATCGAGACGTTCTTCAGCACCTTGATGTGACTGCGGCCATAGGCGGCGGTGATGTTCTTGACCGACAGGAACGGGCTCGTGCCAGGCTTCTGCTCCTGGTGTTCGATCTCATGCACCGAAACCAGCGCGTTGGTGTATTCCTGGCGCGGCTCCTTGATGATCTGGCGGGTGCCGCCCCATTCGACCAGCCGGCCGTGGCGCAGCACCATGATCTCGTCCGAGACCTGGGCGACGACGGCAAGGTCGTGAGTGATGTAGAGCGCCGCGACATGCGTGTCGCGGATGGCATCCTTGATCGCCGCCAAGACGTCGATCTGCGTCGTCACGTCGAGCGCCGTGGTCGGCTCGTCGAAGACGATCAGGTCGGGTTCCGAGCACAGCGCCATTGCCGTCATCACGCGCTGCAGCTGACCGCCCGAGACCTGGTGGGGGAAGCGCTCGCCGATGCTTTCGGGGTTCGGCAGGCTGAGCTTCTTGAACAGCGCCACGGCGCGCTTTTCGGCTTCGGCCCGCGTCGCCGTGCCGTGCAGGAGTGCTGCCTCGACCACCTGGTCCATCAGCCTGTGCGCCGGATTGAAGGCGGCTGCCGCCGATTGCGCGACATAGCAGACCTCGCGGCCGCGCAATTTGCGAAATCCTTCGTTGCCGCCCTTCAGGATGTCGCGGCCATTGAGGATGACCTCGCCGCCGGTGATGCGCACGCCGCCGCGGCCGTAGCCCATCGACGACAGGCCGATGGTCGATTTGCCGGCGCCGGACTCGCCGATCAGGCCAAGCACCTTGCCCTTCTCCAGCGTCAGCGAGACATCGTGCACCAGCACGATGTTCTTCGGCGCCTCACCCGGCGGGTATACCGTGGCCTCGATGCGCAGATTGCGAATGTCGAGCAGCACGCCGGACTTCGGTTGCCCGGGCTTCGGTTGCCCGGGCTTCGGTTGCTTGTCAGCCATTACCCGCGTCCTCCCTTCAGGCTTGTCGTGCGGTTGAGCACCCAGTCGGCGACGAGATTGACGGAAATCGCCAGCGCTGCGATCGCCGCCGCCGGAATGAGGGCGGCGCCTATGCCGAAGACGATGCCGTCCTTGTTTTCCTTGACCATGCCGCCCCAATCGGCGCTAGGCGGCTGCACGCCAAGGCCGAGGAAGGACAGCGTCGACAGGAACAGTACGGCATAGATGAAGCGCAGGCCGAGTTCCGAAACCAGCGGCGACAGCGCATTGGGCAGGATCTCGCGGAAGATGATCCAGCCGCTGCCTTCGCCGCGCAATTTGGCCGCCTCGACATAATCCATGACGTTGATGTCGACGGCGACCGCCCTCGACAGGCGGTAGACGCGGGTCGAATCCAGAACGCCCATGACCAGGATCAGCGTCACCAGATTGGATGGCAGCACCGACAGCACGACAAGGGCCATGATCAATGTCGGGATCGACATCAGGAGATCGACGAGACGCGACAGAAGCGTGTCGAACCAGCCGCCGAACACCGCGGCCGAGAAGCCGAGGATGGCACCGAGCGAGAACGACAGCGCGGTCGCCAGCACCGCGATGAACAGGGTGATTCGGGCGCCGTAGATCATGCGCGACAACAGATCGCGGCCGAGATTGTCGGTGCCCAGCCAATGCGCCGCCGACATCGGTTCCCAAGGGACGTCGCTGACGATCTCGGCATTGCCATGCGGCGCGATCCACGGCGCAAAAATTGCTGCCAGCACGAACAGCGCCGTCAGCACGATGCCGACCAATGCCGGGATGGGGATGCGTTTGATGACGAGCATACCCGCCCCCCTCATTTCGGATGTCTGAGGCGCGGATTGGCGATGATCGCCGCTATGTCCGCGATGATGTTCAGGCTGATGTAGACGGCGGCGAAGATCAGCCCGACCGCCTGCACCACCGGCACGTCACGCTTGGTGACGTGGTCGACGAGGTATTGGCCCATGCCTGGATAGACAAAGATAACTTCGACCACGACGACGCCGACGATCAGGTAAGCGAGATTGAGCATCACGACGTTGATGATCGGCGCAATGGCATTGGGGAAGGCATGCCTGCGGATGACCGCGAAGGCCGAAAGCCCCTTGAGTTCGGCGGTTTCGACATAGGCCGACTGCATGACATTGAGGATCGCGGCGCGCGTCATGCGCATCATATGGGCTAGCACCACCAGGGTCAGCGCCGCCGCCGGCAGTGCGATGGCCTGAATGCGTTCGCCGAAAGGCATCCCGTCATAGACAGTGGAAATGGCGGGAAACCATTGATGTTGCACCGCGAAGAAAAAGACGAGCACATAGCCGACGAAGAATTCCGGGAAGGACGTCGAGGCCAGCGCCAGTCCCGAGATCAGCTTGTCGACCCAGCCATTGCGGTAGCGCACCGCGATCAGCCCGAGGATGATCGCCAGCGGCACCGCGACGACCGCCGCCCAGAAGGCGAGGAACAGCGTGTTCCACAGCCTTCCCTTGATAGAGGTTGCGATATCCTGACCGCTCGACATCGCCGTGCCGAGATCACCGGTCAGAATGCCGCCGAGCCAGCGAAAATAACGGATGTAAGCGGGATCATTGAGGCCGAGCTGCTCGCGCAGATTGGCGAGCGACTCCGGTGTCGCCGACTGTCCTAGGATGGCTTGCGCGACGTCGCCGGGCAGGATCTGGGTGCCGGCGAAGATCAGGACCGAAACGGCCAACAGCAGCAGAATGCCCAGCGCAATGCGCTGGGCCACCAGTTTCACGATGGGTGAGGACATATCCGCAAGGCCGGGCTCAGGCTTCGAGCCAGCACTTCGCCAGAGCATATCCGTTCATCAACTCCTGATGCGGATCATCCACCCACCCGGCAACCTTGGCGCCCGTCGCGTCGATAAACTGATTGAACATCGGCAGGATCAGGCCGCCCTCGTCGCGCACCATCACAGCCATGTCGTGGTACATTGCCTTGCGCTTGGCCTCGTCGAGCTCGGCGCGAGCCGCCAGCACCATCTTGTCGAAATCCGGACGCTTGAACCGTGTGTCGTTCCAGTCGGCCGTCGACAGATAGGCAGTCGAGTACATCTGGTCCTGCGTCGACCGGCCGCCCCAGTAGGAGGCGCAGAAGGGCTGCTTGTTCCAGACTTCCGACCAATAGCCGTCGCCCGGCTCGCGCTTGATCTCCAGCGTGATGCCGGCCTTGGCAGCACTCTGCTGGAACAGCTGTGCAGCATCGACGGCACCGGGGAAGGCGACGTCCGACGTCCGGAGCAGGACGGCACCGTCATGGCCCGACTTCTTGTAGTGGAACTTGGCCTTGTCGGGATCGTATTTGCGCTGCTCGATTTCGGTGAATAGCGGGTACGATGCATTGATCGGGAAGTCGTTGCCGAGCGAGCCATAGCCACGCAGCACCTTGTTCAGCATCTCCTCGCGGTCGATCGCCAGCTTCAACGCCATCCGCAAATCGTTGTTGTCGAACGGCGCGGTGTTGCAGTGCATGATGAAGACGTAGTGGCCGGGTCCCGAATGGTTGCGGATGGTGACGCCGGGCACGCGCTTGATCAGATCGACGATCTTCGGCTCGACGCGGTTGATCATGTGGACCTGGCCGCCCTGCAGGGCGGCCGTGCGCGCCGTGGCGTCGTTGATGACGATGATCTCTATCTGGTCGGCATGGCCCATCTTGTCGCCCTGCCAATAATTGGCGAAGCGCTCGCCGCCATGGCGCACGCCGGGCTCGTTGGTGGTGACCTTGTAAGGACCCGCCGAGATGCCGGCATCGGCCTTGTCCTTGCCGCCATTCGGCTGAATGATCAGGTGATAGTCGCTAAGCAGGTAGGGCAGGTCGGCATTCGGCTCCTTCAGCGTCAGCACCACTTCCTTGCCGCTGGCCTTGATGCTCTCGATGCCTTTCATATAACCGAGCGCACCGGACTTTGACTTCTCGTCCGAATGGCGTTCGAGGGTGGCGGCCACGTCCTCTGCGGTCACCTTCTTGCCGTTGTGGAACTCGACGCCATCGCGGATCTTCAGCGTCCAGGTCTTGGCGTCGTCCGACGAGCCGATCTCCTCGGCGATGCGGTTCTCGAGCTTGCCTTCGGGAGACAGTTCGACGATCAGTTCGCCCCACATCTTGCCGAAGGCGAACGGCACCTGCGTCATAAACAGCGCCGGATCGAGGCTGTTGGTGGACTCGCCACCGACCAGGCCGGCCTTGAGCGTGCCGCCCTTGACCGGACCCGCCGCGCGGGAAGCGCTGGATAGCAGCGAATTGGCGATGGTTGCGGTGACGCCAAGCGCTGCTGCCCGGCCGAGAAAATCGCGACGGCTCAGCTTGCCGGACGCAACGCGCCGGCTCAGATATTCCAGTTCGTTTGACATGTTGAGTTCCTCACTCTGCTGGTCCGACCTTATGGTCGTTTTTCTCATTTCTATCGGGAGAATAATGACCGTAAGGGAAAGCGGTAAGCAAGACCGAATGCGACATGCCGTGGCGTAAATCGTGCGTCGCAATTGGACCAATCGCTATAAGCGCTCAAAGCAGTGCGCGCGGGATTTTCTCCTCGAAGTTGCGCTCGAAGACCAGTTTTTCGCCTTCGTAGGCTTCGATTCTGGCGCTAACCACGAAGCTTTGCGCGTCGGACCGCATTTCGGCGAAGGTTTCGGTGCGCACCGACCATCCATTTCGCGACAGCGTCTGGGTCCAATGCGTCTTGCCCGAGGCTGACAGCGGATTGTCGGGATGGATCGCCCATGTCTCTCTGGCGATGCTGCCATTGGCGAGGCCATGCTCCAGGTCGCGCACCTCACCGAAATCGTCGACGATGGAAAGCGTAATCATTCCGGTCTTTTCGTCGCGATCGACATGACGCTCGGAATTGGCGGGCCGAAGCGTCTCCGTTGCCCAGGGCGCAGCACCTTCGGGAGCGGGGAAGGTGACCTCGTCGCCTGTCGCCGGCGGGCGTACCGGCAGCATCAATGTCGCGGCCGACAATTCGAGCCGGACCGGCTCCGGCGACGGCCAGATCATCGGCCAGTAGGCGTTCGAAACGGCAACGCGCAAGCGATGGCCGGCCGGCACGCGATAGGCGCATTGGTCGAGCACCACCCGGGCGCTGACGGTTTCGCCGGGCACCAGCGCTTCGGGAAATTCGTGCGAGTTGCGATGCGTCAGGTTGAGCACGCCGTACGAGATCAGCTCCGATGCCCCGTCCGGATGGACGTCGCACAGCCGAACCGCGATGTTCGCCTGGCGCCGGTCCGACGAGACGCTGACCACAACTTCGGGAGCACCGACAATGTCGACCGTTTCGGTCAGCACCGGCTGGTCGAAGCACACCGACAGCGCATCGTCGGGGCGCTGGTCACCCGGCAGTTCCGGGCCGAAGGTGAAGGGGAAATATTCGCCGCCGGCGAGGCCGCAGCTTTGCGGCGAAGCGACGATAGCGTGGTTGCCTTCAGCGATAAGCTCAACCTCTTGCGTCTTGATGTTGGGTGACGGCCATTCCGATTCAGCGACCCAGCGGCCCGGCCGCTCGGGATGCCAGCGTGCCGGACGCACGCTGTCCATGACATAGGCGCGGTAGGCGGGGTCGGCCTCGACGCCGGTGTCGATGTCCTTCAGCCAGCGGTCCCACCAGCGCAAGGCCTCCTGCAGGAAGCCGATGCGCGGTTCGGGCGCGGCGTAATGCGGGTATTTGTGGATCCACGGGCCGACGATGCCCTTGACCGGCGCCTCGATATTGACGGCGAGATGGGAAATCGTATTGCGATAGCCATCATGCCAGCCGCCGATCGACAGCACCGCGGCATGGATGGCGGAATAGTCCTCGCAGATCGAGCCGCGCCTCCAATAGGCATCGCGATGCTGGTGCTTCAGCCACAGCGGTGCCAGGAATGGCTGGTTCTCCAGCCTGGTCAGCCACAGGTCGCGCCATCTGTTGTCGCCGGCCAGCAACGGATCCGGCGGCCTTGACGAATAGGACAGCATGGTCGAGGCCCAGCCGAAATTCTCGATCAGCAGGCAGCCGCCCTTGTAGTGGATGTCGTCGGCATAGCGGTCGACCGTCGAACAGAGACTGATGGCCGCCTTCAGCGCCGGCGGCTGCTTAGACGCCACCTGCAGGCAGTTGAAGCCGCCCCACGAAATGCCCATCATGCCGACATTGCCGTTGCACCAGGGCTGGTCCGCCGCCCAGGCGATGACGTCGCAAGCGTCCTGCAATTCCTGCTCGGAATATTCGTCGTCCATCAGCCCTTCGGAATCGCCATTGCCGCGCATGTCGACGCGGATCGAGGCGTAGCCGTGGCCGGCAAAATAGGGATGCGTCAGCTGATCACGATAGATCGTGCCGTCGCGCTTGCGATAGGGCAGGTGTTCGAGGATTGCCGGCACTGGGTCGTCGGCAGCATCGGCCGGCATCCACACCCGCGCCGACAGCCGGCAGCCGTCCGGCATGATGATCCCCATATCCGGAAATTCGACGATCTTTCGGGGGAATTCAGTGACGATTTTCATGCGGGCGAACTCCAGGAGCGCCAGATGATGGAGCCCGTGAGAGCGCGTCATGGGCCAGTCAACGAATTCGGCTGGTCAATCCGCGTCAATTCAGCGGAATGTCGTTTTCGTCCTTGCCGGCCTGATAGGCGCCGGACAATTCGTCATAGCGCGTTGATATTGTGTGGATGCGCGCTTCCAGCCGACCGCGCTCGGGGTCCGGCAGCGAGCGCACCAATTTGCGGATCGAAAAGCTCTTCCAATAGGCATTCTCGGCATTGTAGCCGCCGGGATCGAGGGTGAAGACCTCTTTCAGGATCTTCAAATCGTGCGGGATGTCGAAGCTGTCGCGCGAGTCCTCGTGGCTGAACAGATAGAAGAAATTGTCGAAGCCGGTCCAGGTGATCGCCGACAGGCAGAGCGAGCAAGGTTCGTGCGTGGCAAGAAAGATCGCGTCCTTGGTATCGACGCGCTCGGCCTTCGGCATTTCGTAGAAGCGCTTCAGGCAGTGCACCTCGCCGTGCCAGAGCGGGTTTTCGGTCTCGTTGTTGGTTTCGGCAAGCACCAGCGAACGGTCGTCCTTGCGCAGGATCGCCGCGCCGAACAACTTGTTGCCATGCGCGACGCCCTCGGCCGTCTTCGGCACGATGTCGTGCTCTATGACATCGAGCAGGCGGTCGATCAGCGAAATGTCGGTCACCACCGGCTCCCATCGGGAAGATGTATCTCGTAGGCGTGAGAGAAGTGGCACTCTTCGAGGTTGGAGCCGTCACCGCCACGGTCGACGACCAGGAAGTCCTGCGGCTCGCCGATCGGCGTCAGCACGCCGTGCCACAAATTGCGCGGATAGTTGATGCCTTGCCCGGGCGCGGTGATGAAGGCCTGCGGCTCGCCCGGGCCCCCCTCGCCGTCATGGCAGACGACGACCAGGAACGGCCGTGGTGACAGCGGGATGAAGGCCTGGCTGCCAAACGGATGGCGCTCCACCATGGTAAGCTTCAACGGCAGCTCATAGGGCGTGCCACGCACCATCGAGATCAGCACGCGCGCATTCGGCCCTCGTGCTTCCGCGGTGGCGAGGTCATGGTAGCGCTCGGCCTTGCCGCCATTGATCGGATAGTGGTTGTCGCCGCCCATATCGATGACGTCGCCGAATTCGGCGAAATTCTCGCGGGTCAGCGGCCGCGCGACGATGCGGGTCATGGTGTAGGTCTCGCGACGCCGGCGCTGCCAAGCTTGGCGTGGCGGTTGACGTCCTTGTAGAGGAGATAGCGGAATTTGCCTGGCCCGCCGGCATAACAAGCCTGCGGGCAGAAGGCGCGCAGCCACATATAATCGCCAGCCTCGACCTCGACCCAATCCTGGTTGAGACGATAGACCGCCTTGCCCTCCAGCACATAGAGCCCGTGCTCCATGACATGCGTCTCGGCGAAAGGAATGACCGCGCCCGGCTCGAGCGTGACGATGGTGACATGCATGTCGTGACGCATGTCGGCCGGATCGACGAAGCGCGTGGTCGCCCATCGGCCTTCGGTACCCGGCATCGGCGTCGGCGCGATTTCCTGTTCGTTGACGAAGAACGCTTGCGGCGGCTCGATGCCGTCGACTGCATCATAAGTCTTGCGGATCCAGTGGAAGCGGACGGCGGCGCCGCTTTCATTGTGCACCGTCCACCCACTCGCCGGCGGCAGGAAGGCAAAGCCGCCCGGCATTAAGCTATGTTTCTTGCCGGCAAGCGAAACGCTTAGCTCGCCTTCGACCACGAACAGCGCACCTTCGGCGGCGGCGTCAAGCTCAGGGTGGTCGCTGCCGCCGCCAGGCGCGAGCTCGACGATATATTGCGAAAACGTCTCGGCAAAACCCGACAGCGGCCGCGACAGCACCCAGACGCGTGTCCCATCCCAGAACGGCAAGGCGCTGGTGACGATGTCCTGCATCACGCCCTTGGGGATGACGGCATAGGCCTGTGTGAACACAGCGCGGCCGGTCAGCAATTCGCTCTGGCCGGGATGTCCGCCCTGCGGCGCATAATAGGTTCGCTCGGCCATTTTCATCATATCCATAAATTCAAGCCTGTTGCGGACGCCAAGGCCTATCGCGGCAGCCAAAGCCTATTGCGGAAGCATGTCCTTGAGACGAAGCAGCGCGATGCGCTCGACCTGTCTGCAGGCGGTTTCGAATTCGACATCGTGGCTGTTGCCAATACGCGCCTCGAACTCGGCCAGGATCTCCCCCTTGGTCTTGTCTTTCACCGCAATAATGAAGGGGAAACCGAAACTGGTGACGTAGGCGGCATTGAGTTTTGCGAACAGCTCGCGCTCCTTGTCGGTCAGCGCGTCGAGGCCGGCCGAAGCCTGTTCCCTCGACGATTCCGCCGTCAGCCGCTTGGCCTGCGCCAGTTTTCCGGCAAGGTCGGGATGCGCATTGAGCACGGAAAGCCGATCGGCCTCGCTTGCCGCGCGAAAGACGCGGCAGAGCGCATTGTGCAGGCCGCCGGCACTTTCATGCGCCGGGCCGAGCTCCAGCTCATAAGCGCGCTCGGCAATCCACGGCGAATGCTCGAACACGCCGCCAAATGTATGGACGAAGGCCTCGAATTCCATTTTCGACGGGCGCAGCGCCGGCAACCGGAACGGATGCGTCTCCTGCCAATGTTTTGCGATGTCGATGCGCCGTGCCAGCCAGACCTTGTCGTGTGATTTGACGTAGTCGATGAAGCGCTTCAGTGCCGCGACCCGGCCCGGCCGGCCGACGAGGCGGCAGTGCAGGCCGATGTTCATCATGCGCGGCCGTCCTGCCTTGCCCTCGGCATAGAGCGTATCGAAACTATCCCTGAGATAGGCAAAGAACTGGTCGCCCGAGTTGAAGCCTTGCGGCGTGGCAAAGCGCATGTCGTTGGCGTCGAGCGTATAGGGGATGACCAGCTGCGGCTTCGCCGACCCGTCCGGTGCCACATGCTCGAACCAGTAGGGCAGTTCGTCGTCATAGGTGTCCGACGCATAGTCGAAGCCGCCCTCTTCCGCCGCCAGCCGCACCGTGTTGATCGAGGTGCGCCCGGTGTACCAGCCGGTCGGCCGCGCGCCTGTGACCTCATAATGCAGCCGGATCGCCGCTTCCATGTCGCGGCGCTCGTCTTCTGGCGCATGGTCGCGGTAGTCGATCCATTTCAGCCCGTGCGAGGCGATCTCCCAGCCGGCCTCCTGCATCGCCGCAACCTGATCGGGCGAACGCGCCAGGGCCGTGGCGACGCCGTAGCAGGTGACCGGCACTTGCGCCGCGCTGAACAGGCGCAGCAATCGCCAGAAGCCGGAACGGGCGCCGTATTCGTAGATCGATTCCATGTTCCAGTGGCGCTGGCCGGGCCAGGGCGCGGCGCCGACGATCTCCGACAGGAAAGCCTCCGAAGCCTTGTCGCCGTGCAGGACGCAATTCTCGCCGCCCTCTTCGTAATTGACGACGAACTGCACCGCGACATGCGCGCCGCCGGGCCATTTCGGATCCGGCGGATTGGCTCCGTAGCCGCGCATGTCTCGTTCGTAACGCATTCTCGCTCCTGCCGGAAATTGTGATCAGGATAGTCGAAAGGAGTGCCTGCGCATTCCCCCGAAATTTTTGAAAGTGTTTTTGTCGCGCTCCGCTCGACCGGGACTTATGCATCGCCTTTAATTGGCGCACAATTCATGAATAGTGTTCGACCGTTCAGGGAATGGAGCAGCCAGTGGCGGAAACGTCGAAAGCCGAAGGCGGGCGCCTGACGACCCACGTCCTCGACACTGCGGCCGGCAAACCGGCGGCCGGTCTGTCGATCGAGCTCTATCATCTTGACGGTCAGGCCCGGACGCATCTGAAAACGGTCGTCACCGATGATGACGGCCGTTGCGATGCTCCGCTGCTTGCCGGCGCGGAATTCCGTACCGGCGAATACGAGCTGGTCTTTGCGGCTGGCGATTATCTGCGCCGGCAAGGGACAAAACTGCCGGAACCGGCCTTCCTCGACCATGTGCCGATCCGCTTCGGTATGGCCGAGCCGGTGCACTATCATGTGCCGCTGCTTCTGTCCCCGTACGGCTATTCGACTTACCGGGGAAGCTGAGATGGCCGGGATCAAGACACGCAACGAAATCCGGTTCATCCTCAATGGCGAGGACGTCGCGCTCAGCACGGTTGCACCCGACCAGACCCTGCTCGATTGGTTGCGGCTCGACCGCTCGCTGCGCGGCACCAAGGAAGGTTGCGCCGAGGGCGACTGTGGCGCCTGCACGGTGCTGGTCGGCAGGCTCTCCGGTGGAACACTGGTCTATGAAAGCGTCAATGCCTGCATCCGCTTCCTTGGCTCGCTAGACGGCACACATGTCGTGACCGTCGAGCATCTGCGCGGCGACGCAGGAAAACTGCATCCCGTGCAGCAGGCGATGGTCGATTTCCACGGCTCGCAATGCGGCTTCTGCACACCGGGTTTCGTCATGTCGCTTTATGCTCTGTGGATGCGGGCGCCGGAGCCGTCGGACGCCGCCATCGAAAAGGCGCTGCAAGGCAATCTCTGCCGCTGCACCGGCTACGAGGCGATAATGCGCGCCGCACGTGCCATCTCCAGCTACGGCACGGCGGCAAAGGATCCGTTGGCGGCGGAGCGCAAGGCAGTCACGGCCAAGCTCGAAGCGATGAAGGACGGTTCGCGCATCGAGATCGGCTCCGGCAACAAGCGGCTGATCGTGCCGGCCAATGCCGACGATCTGGCCAGCGTACTCGTCAAGGAGCCGGGCGCCACTGTCGTCGCGGGTTCGACCGATGTCGGCCTTTGGGTGACCAAGCACATGCGCGATATTGCGCCGGCGGTTTTCATCGGCAATCTCGATGGTCTGTGCGGGATTTCCGAGGACAAGGGCGTCGTCTCGATCGGCGCCGGTGTCACCTATAGCGAAGCCTTCTCGACGCTGGCGAAACGCATCCCGGCGCTCGGCCCGCTATTCGATCGAATCGGCGGCGATCAGGTGCGCAACATGGGCACCATCGGCGGCAATATCGCCAACGGTTCGCCGATCGGCGATACGCCGCCGCCGCTGATCGCACTCGGTGCCCGCCTGACGCTGCGCCGCGGCGACAAGCTGCGGACGATCCCACTCGAGGATTTTTTCATCGCTTATGGCCGACAGGACAGGCAGCCCGGCGAATTCGTCGAGGCCGTGCATGTTCCGGTGCCGGGTAGCGAGACGAAATTTGCCGTCTACAAGATCACCAAGCGCCGCGACGAAGACATCACAGCAGCGCTAGGCGCGTTTTTCCTGAAGCTCGCCGAGCATGGCACGGTGGCGGATGTGCGCATCGCCTATGGCGGCATGGCGGCAACGCCGAAGCGAGCCTTTGGCGTCGAAAAGGCATTGCTTGGCAGGCCCTGGACGGAAGCGACGGTCGAGGCGGCGATGGCCGCGTATGCCGACGATTTCACGCCGCTGACCGACATGCGGGCAAGCGCCGAATACCGGGCGCTGGCGGCGCGCAACCTGCTGCTGCGCTTCTTTGCCGAAACCACCGGCACCCGGGCGCCGATCCAGGTATCACGGCACGAGGCGGCATGATGAACAAGCACGCCACCCCAAACCTGAAGGCAAAAAAAATCGCCGGCGGCGTCGCCACCGACCAGCGCCATGATTCCGCGCACAAGCATGTCAGTGGCACGGCCGTCTATATCGACGACATGCCGGAACCGGCCGGCACGCTGCATGGCTGCCTTGGGCTTTCGACGGCGACGCATGCCACCATCACCAGCATGGACCTTTCGGCGGTGCGCGCCGCACCCGGCGTCATCGACGTGCTGACGGCGAGCGACGTGCCAGGCGAGAACGACATTTCGCCGACCGGCCGTCACGACGAGCCGGTGCTGGCCGACGGCAAGGTGCAATTCTTTGGCCAGCCGATCTTCTGCGTCATTGCCGAAACCCGCGAGCAGGCGCGCCGTGCAACGAGGCTGGCCAAGGTCGAATACAAGGAATTGCCGTTCGTCGCCGATGTCGGTGAGCTCGATCCACGGATGGATAAGCTGGTCACGCCGCCGCTGACGCTGAAGCGCGGTGATGCAGCGGTTGCGATCAAGGCGGCGCCGCGCCGGCTGAAGGGAAAGATGCGCATAGGCGGCCAGGAGCATTTCTATCTCGAAGGCCATATCGCCTTGGCCATCCCCGGCGAGGACCACGACGTCACCATCTATTCCTCGACCCAACACCCGAGCGAAATCCAGCACATGGTCAGCCACGCGCTCGGTGTTCCGAGCCACGCGGTGACGGTGGAAATCCGCCGGATGGGCGGCGCTTTCGGCGGTAAGGAAACGCAAGGCAATCAGTTTGCGGCATTGGCCGCTATCGCCGCGAAGAAACATCATCGGGCCGTGAAAATCCGGCCCGACCGCGACGACGACATGATCGCCACCGGCAAACGCCACGATTTCCTCGTCGACTACGAGGTCGGCTTCGACGACGAGGGCAATATTCTGGGCGTAGATTTCATGTTCGCGGCGCGCTGCGGCTTCTCGGCCGACCTCTCCGGCCCGGTCACTGACCGCGCGCTGTTCCATTGCGACAACACCTATTTCTGGCCGGCGGTGCACGCGCAATCGGCGCCGCTCTACACCAACACGGTATCGAACACTGCCTTTCGCGGCTTCGGCGGCCCGCAAGGCATGGTCGGCGCCGAGCGCGTCATCGACGAAGTCGCGTTTGCCGTCGGCAAGGACCCGCTCGAAATCCGCAAGAAGAATTTCTACGGCACCAGCGACCGCAACATCACGCCCTATCACCAGACGGTCGAGGACAACATCATCCACCGCATCGTCGCCGAACTGGAGGCGAGTTCCGACTATGCGAGGCGCCGCCGCACCATCGATGCTTTCAATGCCAACAGCCCCTTCATCAAGCGCGGACTGGCGCTGACGCCGGTCAAGTTCGGCATCTCGTTCACCGCCACCCACTACAACCAGGCCGGCGCGCTGGTGCATGTCTATACCGATGGTTCGGTGCATCTGAACCACGGCGGCACCGAGATGGGGCAGGGCCTCTATGTCAAGGTGGCGCAGGTCGTGGCGGAAGAGTTCCAGATCGACCTCGATCAGGTCAAGATCACCGCGACGACGACCGGCAAGGTGCCGAATACCTCGGCCACCGCCGCGTCTTCCGGCTCCGACCTCAACGGCATGGCGGCGCAGAATGCCGCCCGCCAGATCAAGGACCGGTTGATCAATTTTGCCGTCGAGAGATACCAGGTGCCGCGGGACCAGGTGCTGTTCCTGCCCAACCGCGTGCGCATCGGCAACCAGGAGATCGCCTTCGCCGATCTCGTCAGGCAGGCCTATATGGCGCGCATCCAGCTTTCGGCGGCGGGTTTCTACAAGACGCCGAAAATCCATTGGGACCGCGACAAGGGCGAGGGCCATCCCTTCTACTATTTCGCCTATGGCGCCGCGTGCTCGGAAGTTTCGGTCGATACGCTGACCGGCGAATATGTCGTCGAGCGCACCGACATCCTGCACGAAACCGGCCGCTCGCTGAACCGCGCCATCGACCTCGGCCAGATCGAGGGCGGCTTCATCCAGGGCATGGGCTGGCTGACGACGGAGGAACTGTGGTGGGACGACAAGGGGCGGCTGCGTACCCATGCTCCATCGACCTACAAGATCCCGCTCGCGTCGGACCGGCCGAAGATTTTTAATGTGACTTTGGCCGACTGGGCGCAAGCAGGCGAGCCGACGGTGCACCGCTCCAAGGCGGTCGGCGAGCCGCCCTTTCCGCTCGCAATGTCGGTGCTGCATGCGCTGTCGGACGCAGTTGCGAGCGTTGCCAGCCACAAGATCTGCCCACGCCTCGACCCGCCGGCCACGCCGGAGCGTGTGCTGATGGCGATCGAACGGCTGAAGCGGGAAGCCAGGACCGGCGCTTGAATCCCGGAAAACGTGCAATTCAGGCCGAAAAACTCTATATTTCCCGATAGGGAACGCGAATGATGAACGCGAAAGTGCAGAGCCTGAAAGCCTTTCTTGCCGGCGCCGGCCGGGTCGCCTTCGTTGAGGTGGCCGGGACAAAAGGTTCGACGCCGCGCGAGACGGGTGCCTTCATGCTCGTCTCGGGATCGGCCACTTTCGGCACGATCGGCGGCGGCCAGCTCGAATACATGGCGACCGACAAAGCGCGGCAGATGCTTGGTCGATCTGCCGCAGGCCCTGGCGAGGTTGGCGCCGCCCCTCATCCGCCTGCCGGCACCTTCTCCCCGTATAGTGACGGGGAGAAGGGGGCTGGCCGCAACGCTGTCGCCACGCTCGACATCGCGCTCGGCCCGGAGATCGGGCAGTGCTGCGGCGGCAGAGTCGAGCTGCTGATCCGGCTGGTCGACCCCGCGCTTGAGGCCAAGCTTGTTGCGGAGGCGGAGGCCGAGGCGGCGCACCTGCCGCATGTTTACATCTTCGGCGGCGGCCATGTCGGCCAGGCGCTGGCCTCCGCGGTGGCCTTGCTGCCGGTGCATGTCGTCGTTGTCGAGACGCGAGCCGAGGCGCTCGAAGGCATGCCGGAAGCGGTCGAAACCAAGCTGACGCCGATGCCTGAGGCGATGGTGCGCGAAGCCCCGGCTGGATCCGCCTTCGTCGTCCTTACACATGACCATGCGCTGGACTTCCTGATCATCGCCGAGGCGCTGAAACGCCGGGATGCCGCCTATGTCGGCATGATCGGCTCCAGAACCAAGAAGGCGACGTTCCGGAACTGGTTCCTTAAGTCGGCGGACGGAAGCGAGGCGGAATTTGCCCGCCTCGTCTCGCCGATCGGCGGCGATGCGGTGAAAGACAAGCGTCCGCAAGTCATTGCAGCGCTCGCCGCGGCCGAAATCATAACGGCATTGGCGAGGTATTATTTACCCGTCGACGGGCCAAAATATTCCCAATCACCGGGCGGTGGTCGGTCGACCGCATCATCGTCGCAGACTTTTTGATGCTATGAACGAAAGACTGGAGCAGTTGGCGCGTAAGGCCGAGAAAAACACGAGCAGCGCATATTGATGAAACAGCTTGTCATAGCTCTTCTGGCTGCTTTTGCAGTTTTCTTGGCGTCTACAATAGGATCGCGAACGCCCGCTGCGCGACACGCCGGCGAGCAAACACTCCGCGCCACCTGGTTTGTGCATGTGTTTGCGGTCCTGCTTGCGGGCTTTATCGCGGTCGTTGTGGTTGCCGGACACAGCGAAACACCGAGCGAGCAACTTCCCTGGATTTTTGGTCTACTGGTTGGCTTTGGTCTGAGCCTGATCGGGTGGATTTGGTTCTTTTATGTTCGCGTAGTCTTTTGGAATGTCGAGGGAATAGGAATCCGGCAGCCATTCATGCCGCCTCGATTTATTCGGTGGGAAGACATCGAATGGGCTGGTCGCAAATGGACAGGAGATTTCCAGCTTCGTTCCAAGAAAATCAGCATTGGCTACACCGCGTTCCAGGGCGGACACGATGAGCTAAATCGCCGGGTGAAGCTTGAGGTGCCGAAGTTCGAGAGGAATTTCTAATCGAACCCCGGCGCGCCGAGCAAATAGCGCCGTCCAAAAAGAGCTATTCCTTCTCCTGCGTGTGCGCCTCAAGGAACCACAGCAATTTGTCGAGCGAGCGCGAATAGGCGGTGAAGATGTCGGCGGTGTCGGCATCGCCCGCGCCAGCCGCCTCGTCGATCGCCGCGCGTGCCCGCTTGGCGGTTGCGGCATAGCGGTCGATCAGCGCCGCTAGATGGTCTCGGGTCTTGTGGATGTCGGTCGGATAGGCCTCCAGCATAGTCGCCTTCGACACCTCCTGCGAGGTGCCGAGCGCCGTGCCGCCGAGCTGTACGGCGCGCTCGGCAATGGTGTCGACATGGCCGTCGATCTCCTCGCGGAACGTGTCGAGCATCTCGTGGATGGCGATGAATTGCGGTCCCTTGACGTTCCAGTGCGCCTGCTTGGTGATCAAGGCCAGATCGATGGCGTCGGCGAGGCGGGCATTGAGAAGATCGATACACTCTTTCTTGGCATTGGATTGCAGGTCATTGCGGGTGGCGATGGCATCCATGATCGGCTCCTGTGGCGGTTGCGTCCGCGTGGTTTGAAAAGAGGGCGAAGTTTGGGATGGTCAATCGAATATGCGCGCAGACGCCCTCATCGCCGCGGCACAGCATCCCAAAACGGCGATCTCCGACTTTCGTTCCGCTCGTCGTTTTACGCCGGCGTTTTCAAGCCCAGATGGTCGCGCAGCGTGCTACCTTCATAATCCTTCCGGAAAAGCCCGCGCCGCTGCAGCTCCGGCACGACAAGCGTGGCAAAGGCTTCGAGTTCGCCGGGAAAATAGGATGGCATGACGTTGAAACCGTCTGCCGCGCCGCCCTCGAAGCGTGCCTCGAGCTGGTCGGCGATCTGGGCCGGAGTTCCGACGACGCGCCAATGACCGCGCGCGCCGGCGAAATGACGGGCAAGCTGGCGGATGGACAGCTTGTCGCGGCGGGATTGCTCGATGACGAGCGCCTGCCGGCTCTGCATGCCTTCGCTGGCCGGCAGCTCGGGCAGCGGTCCGTCGATGGGATAGCGCGCGAGATCGGATATGCTGAGATAGCTGGAAAGCAGCGCGACGCCGACATCGTCCGGTATCAGCTCCTGCAGTTCATCATGTTTTGCCCGGGCTTCCGCTTCGCTTGCCGCGACGACCGGCGCGACGCCGGGCATGATCTTGACGTCCTCCGGCTCGCGCCCATGGGGCGCCAGCCGTCCCTTGAGGTCGTCGTAGAAGGCCTTTGCCTCCTCGAATGTTTGCGCCGCAGTGAACACCACATCGGCGGTCCGGGCGGCGAGATCGCGGCCCTCGTCCGACGCTCCTGCCTGAACCATGACCGGCGCACCTTGTGGCGAGCGCGGCAGATCGAGCGGGTCGCGCACCGAAAAACTTCTGCCTTCGTGTCCACCCTGGCCTCGCCAAAGGCCGGTAACCACGGCAGCGAATTCGCGCGCGCGTTCGTAGCGGTCCGCATGTGGGCGCAGTCCGGTCGAGCCGAAATTGGCGGCCTCGATCTGGCTCGCCGAAGTGACGAGGTTCCAGCCGGCTCGGCCACCGCTCAGATGGTCGAGCGACAGGAAGGTCCGCGCCAGTCCGTAAGGCTCGTTATAGCTCGTCGACGCCGTGGAGACGAGGCCGATGCGCTCCGTCTGGACGGCGAGCGCGGCAAGCAGGCTTATCGGCTCGAAGCCGATCGAGCGCGACGTTTGGCTGGCGATGTTGCCATTGGCCTCGCGCACGCCGGCGGCGTCCTCGCAGAAGATCATGTCGAATTTGGCTGCTTCCGCCGTCCGCGCCAGCTGGATGTAATGATCGATGTCGATGCCGGCCGTGACATCCGCTTGCGGATGGCGCCAGGCGGCGATGTGGTGGCCTGTCGCCCACAGGAAGGCGCCGAGCTTCATCTGGCCTCGACCGGCGCTCATTGCCGATCCTCCCCTGCAAGCCCGAGATGGGCGCGCAGTGTCGCCGCGCTGTAGCCGGACCGGACAAGGCCGCGGCGGCGAAGCTCCGGCAGCACGAGACCGACGAAATCGTCGAGCGCCGATGTGAACGGCATGGCGATGTTGAAACCGTCGCAGGCTTTCGAGCGAAAGCACTCTTCGAGCCCGTCCGCAAACAGGTCCGGCGCGGCGGTTATTTCGGCGCTGACGGTAACGTTCATCAGCACTTTCAGCGCCTCCGGACTGCGCCCGAAGGCAAGCGCACGGCGCTTCAGATCGCCAGCCTTCGCCGGCTCGATCGATGCCTCATCCAGCAGGACGACATCGGCGGTGCGGGCGGCGATATCCGTGTCGGGCTCGGACAGGCCGGACATGACCAGCACCGGCGTGTCCTGCGGCGACCGCGCCACGTTGAGCGGCCCGCGCACGGAAAAATATTCGCCCTTGTGGTCGAGCAAATGCATCTTTTCAGGATCGAAGAAGCGGCCGCCACTTTTGTCGAACAGCAGCGCGTCTGCGTCCCAGCCTTTCCACAAGCCTTGCACGATGCCGATGAATTCCTCGACGCGCAGGCGGAAATCGTCGCCGGAAAACCCTTCCGGTCGGCTGAAATTGGCCGCCTCGCGCGGATCGGGAAACATGCTCGCGTTCCAGCCGGCGCGGCCATGGCTGATAATATCGAGCGAGGCGAAACGGCGTGCGAGGTTGTAGGGCTGGTGGGCGACCGTCGACGCCGCGGCGGCAAGGCCGATCCTGCTTGTCACCGTCGCCAGCGCCGCCACCAAGGTCGTTGCTTCGAAGCGCATTTGCCGGTTCGGCCCGCCTGCAACCGGCGCGGAATCGGCGAGCAACACCATATCCAGACCGGCCGCTTCGGTTTCTTGCACGAACCGCGTCAGCAGACTGAAGTCCGAGCCGGCGTCGGGCGGATGGGAAGGGGCGGCTTCCGGAGACAGTGAAACGGCGAGACACATTGTGGCGCCGTTGGCCATCGCTTTTCCCTGTTGAGCGAGATTCCTTGAGAATTATCTCGCCGGCTGGACGGAAAGCAACCGGCCAGCCGGCGATCATTTGCCGGCCAGAATATCCCTGATCAGCCGCTGGCAGCGCTCGGCCATGAAATCGAGCAGCAGCCGCACCTTCGGATCCTGCAGCTTCTTATGAGGGTAGACGGCGGCGAACTGCACCGGCGTCGGCGGCGTGTTGCTCAGGATCACCTTCAGCCGCTGGTCGCGGATAAACGGCTCGACCTCGAAGCGCGGCTTGTTGATGATGCCGCGGCCGGACAGCGCCCAGCCGGTCAGCACGTCGCCATCATCGGTATCGTAGGGGCCGTGCACCTCGAACTTTTGCGGTCCGTTCGGCGTCTGCAGCGTCCAGACATATTCGCGCGCGCCGGAATAGCGCAGCATCAGGCAATCGTGCTTCTTGCCGATCAACTCCTGCGGCTCGGTGGGCTCGCCGCGCGCTTCCAGATATTGCGGAGCCGCCACCAGAATGCGCTCGCATTCCATGATGCCGCGCATCCTGAGGCTGGAATCCTCGATGATGCCCAGCCGGAAGGCAACGTCGATGCCTTCCTTCATGATATCCACATTGTGGTCGGATAACCGGAGCCGCACCTCGATATCGGGGTATCTGTCGTGGAAATCCGGGATGCCGGATGCCACCAGCCGCCGCCCGAGGCCGAGCGGCGCTGTCACCTTTATGGTGCCGCGCGGCTGCCCGGATAACGCGCTGACCGCAGCTTCGGCCTCGGTGACCGCCTCCAGCACCTGCTTGGCGCCGGAGTAGAACACCGTGCCGTGCTCGGTCGGCATCAACTGCCGCGTCGTGCGGTTGAACAGCCTGACACCGAGATGCTTCTCGAGCTCCTTGATGCGATTGGAAGCGACTGCCGGCGAAATGCGCATGTCGCGCCCAGCCGCCGATAAATTCCCGAGCTCGACGACGCGGACGAAAACGGCGATGTTGTCGAGATAGGCCATGCGGCTTTCGTGGCTCTCATGTGGCAGCGTGTAACGAGCCTAGTATTTTCCAAATTTTTTTGAAAGTCATCGTGCAGCTCGGCTCTTTCCGTTTGCGCTCCAGTCCGTAAAGTCAGTGGATCGGCAGGGACGATTTTTTCATGATGGATTTCGCGATATTCTGGGATTGGCTGAGTTTCGCCGTGCGCTGGCTGCATGTCGTCACCGGTATCGCCTGGATTGGATCGTCCTTTTATTTCGTCGCGCTCGATCTCGGGCTGCGCCAGCGTCCGGGCATGCCTGCCGGAGCCTTCGGCGAGGAATGGCAGGTGCATGGCGGCGGCTTCTACCATGTGCAGAAATATCTGGTGGCGCCGGCTGAGATGCCCGAGCATCTGACCTGGTTCAAGTGGGAATCCTACGCCACCTGGCTGTCGGGCTTCGCCATGCTGTGCGTCGTCTACTATGCCGGGGCGGACCTGTTCCTGATCGATCCGAATGTCCTTGCCATGTCGGTGCCTACAGGCATCTTGCTGTCGCTGGCGACGATCGGCGTCGGCTGGGTGGTCTACGATCTCTTGTGCCGTTCGCCGCTTGGCAACAGCGACACCGGCCTGATGCTGGTGCTCTACGGCGTGCTGGTGTTCATCGCCTGGGGCCTGACCCACCTGTTCACCGGCCGCGCCGCTTTCCTGCATCTCGGCGCCATCACCGCGACGATCATGTCGGCCAACGTTTTCATGGTCATCATCCCCAACCAGAAGATCGTCGTCGCCGACCTGATCGCCGGCCGTAAGCCCGATCCGAAATACGGCAAGATCGCCAAACAGCGCTCGCTGCACAACAACTACCTGACGCTGCCGGTTTTGTTCCTGATGCTGTCGAACCATTATCCGCTGGCGTTCGGCACAGAGTTCAACTGGGTCATCGCCTCGCTGGTGTTCATCATCGGCGTGCTGATCCGGCACTATTTCAACACCAGGCATGCGCGCAAAGGCAATCCGACCTGGACCTGGCTGGCGGCCGCCGTCCTGTTCGTCGTCATCATCTGGCTGTCGACGGCACCGAAGCTGCTGACCGGCGAGGTGAGGGCCTCGTCGGCTGCACAGGTCTACGTCGCCTCGGCGCATTTTCCCGCCGTGCGCGATACGGTGCTTGGCCGCTGTTCGATGTGCCATGCGGCGGACCCGTCCTACGCGGGCATTTACCACGCGCCTAAGGGCGTGATGCTCGACACCGATGCCGGCATCGCCGAGCACGCCGGCGAGATCTACCTGCAGGCCGGCCGCAGCCACGCCATGCCGCCCGCCAACGTCACCCAGATCACCGACAAGGAACGGGCACTGCTGGTAGCCTGGTTCGAAGGCGCGGGGAAATAGCATGACCAGCACGCTCCTGCGCGGCCGCACGCTGTCGTTTTTGCGCTGGCCAGAAACCATCGACGACCATTCCGCCTGGCATTACGAGCAAGATGGCGGCCTGCTGATGCGCGACGGCAGGATCGTTGCCGCGGGCGCCTATGCCGAGGTCGAGAAAAAGGCGGGCGAGGGAACAAAAAAAATCGACCACAGGCCGCATCTGCTGCTGCCCGGATTCATCGATGCGCACGCGCATTTTCCGCAGATGCAGGTCATCGCTTCCTTCGGCGCCGAGCTGCTCGACTGGCTGAACACCTACACTTTTCCGGAAGAGACAAAATTCCAGAACGCCCAGCATGGCCGCCGTATCGCCAGGCTGTTCCTGGATGAAGTATTGCGGCATGGCACCACGACAGTCGCGGCCTATTGCTCGGTACACAAGGAATCTGCCGAGGCGTTCTTTGCCGAGTCGCACGACCGCAACATGCTCAACATCGCCGGCAAGGTGATGATGGACCGCAACGCGCCGGACGGCGTGCTCGACACGCCGCAATCGGGCTATGACGACAGCAAGGCGTTGATCGATGAGTGGCACGGCAAGGGGCGCCAGCACTATGCCATCACGCCGCGCTTCGCCATCACCTCGTCGCCCGAGCAATTGGAGATGGCGGGCGCGCTCTGCCGCGAATATCCTGATCTGCACATGCAGACGCATCTGTCGGAAAACCACGCCGAGATCGCCTTCACGCAGCAATTGTACCCGCAGACGCGGGACTACACCGACGTCTACGAACACTATGGGCTGCTCGGGCGCAGAAGCCTGTTCGGCCATTGCATCCACCTGTCGGAACGCGAGGCGGATGCGCTTTCGGATAGCGGCTCGGTGGCGGTGTTCTGCCCGACCTCCAACCTGTTTCTCGGCTCGGGCCTGTTCGATTATCAGCGCTATAGCCGCCGCGAGAAGCCGCTTCGCATCGCCGCCGCCACCGATGTCGGCGGTGGCACCAACTATTCGATGCTGCGCACCATGGACGAGGGCTACAAGGTGATCGCGCTGAACGGCGAGAAGCTCAATCCGTTCCAGTCCTTCTGGCAGCTGACCCGCGGCAATGCCGAGGCGCTGTCGCTTGCGGAAAAGATCGGCACCCTGGAGGAAGGCAGCGACGCCGATATCATCGTGCTCGACGCCTGCGCCACGCCGGCGATGCGGCTGCGGGTGGAGACGGCGGACACGCTCGCCGAGGAATTGTTTCTGCTGCAGACGCTCGGCGACGACCGCGCCGTGCGCGAGGTCTATGTCGCCGGCCGGGCGGCCAAGGCGGATATAGCGGTTTAGCCGTCGTATGCGGCCGGCTTGACCGGGCGGCAGCCATCCGCCAAAGCAACAGGCGAGATCGACAAGGGGAACGACATGGCCGTTGCGGACGACATCGCTCTGATCAAGAAACAGGAAGCCACGCTTGTCTTTTCGGCCTTCGATGAAGCCGTCTCTTTCGAGATCGGCTCGGCGATCCGCGACCGGGCTCTCAAGGAAAACCTGCCGATCATCGTCGATATCAGAACTTTCGACCGGCCGTTGTTCTATGCGGCAATGCCCGGCTCGAACGCCTCCAATCCGGACTGGGCGCGGCGCAAGATCAACGTCGTGCGGCGGTTCCTGAAAAGCACCTACCGCATTGTGCTGGAGCAGCAGCGCCCCGACCGCAGCTTCAAGCCCGGCGAGGGGCTGGACGTTGCCGACTATGTGCTGGCCGGTGGCGGCTTTCCCATCACTGTCAAGGGCGCTGGCGTCATCGGCGTGATCGCCGTCTCCGGTCTACCGGAGCGCGAGGACCACGGAGTGGTCGTCGATACGCTGTGTAGCTACTTGGGCGTCGATAGCCAGGAGTTGGTCCTGCCGCCGGAGGCAACATCGTGACGTTGGCGCTGCCCCTCATCCGCCTGCCGGCACCTTCTCCCCGCGTAGTGACGGGGAGAAGGGAAACGCTCCAACGCTGGCGATCCCCTCTCCCCGTCTCTATACGGGGAGAGGGTAAGGGTGAGGGGCAGCGCAAACGCCGCAGAAGCTCGCACAGCGTCCGTGGTAGCTCAGTATGACCGCGCTCGATCCCAAGTCCTTTCTCATTTCGATCTTCAACGCCGCCGTTGCCGCCGCCGATCCCCAGAGGACGATCAAGGATCATTTGCCCGCAAGGCCGAAGGGACGGATGATCGTCATCGGTGCAGGAAAAGGCTCGGCGCAGATGGCGGCGGCTTTCGAGAAAGTGTGGGACCGGCCGATCGAAGGTTTGGTCGTCACCCGCTACGGCTATGGCGCGGCCTGCCGGCGCATCGAGATCATCGAGGCGGCGCATCCGGTGCCGGATGCCGCGGGGCTGGAGGCCTCGCGACGGCTGCTCGAAAAGGTCCAGGGACTGACTGCGGACGACCTCGTCGTGGCGCTCATTTCGGGCGGCGGCTCGGCGCTGCTGCCGTCACCTGCCGAAGGTCTGACGCTGGCCGATGAGGTCGCTGTCAACGAGGCGCTGCTCGCCTCCGGCGCGCCGATCGCCGCGATGAACACCATCCGCAAACATGTTTCCACGATCAAGGGCGGCAGGCTGGCGGCCGCTGCCTATCCAGCCAAGGTGGTGTCGCTGGTGGTCTCCGACATTCCGGGCGATAACCCGGCGCTGGTCGCTTCCGGCCCGACCGTTCCCGATTCCGGCAGCCGCGAAGATGCATTAGCGTCGATCGCCGCCTATGACATGAAATTACCGGCTTCAGTGATGGCGCACATCAATTCGCCGGCCGCCGATGCACCGCGCGTCGATGATCCGCGTTTTTCGCGCAACGAGGTACATCTGATCGCCTCGGCCGGCGTATCGCTGGAAGCGGCTGCGGCCGAAGCCGGGTACCAAGGTATCGAAGCGGTCATTCTCTCCGATTCCATCGAGGGCGAGGCGCGTGAGGTCGGCGGCGTCCACGCTGCAATCGCGCGCGAAGTGGCGACGCGCAACCGGCCATTCGCAAAACCGGTGCTGATCCTGTCGGGCGGCGAGACGACCGTGACCTTGCGCGCGAAAGGCAAAGGCGGCCGCAACTCGGAATTCCTGCTCGCCTTCGCCATTGGGATCAGCGGCATGGCGGGCGTCCACGCACTGGCCGCCGACACCGACGGCATTGACGGTTCGGAAGACAATGCCGGCGCCTTCGCCGACGGCTCGACAGTGTCGCGGATGCGTAAGGCGGGCGTCGATGCCAAGGCCATGCTTGCCGGCAACAACGCCTGGACGGCATTCAGTGCCGTAGATGACCTTTTCGTACCCGGTCCGACCGGCACAAACGTCAACGATCTCCGGGCTATATTGATCAAATAGCTCAGGCGGCCATCAGCTTTTTCACCGCTCTCATATCCTGCAGGAACCGGTCGCGTTCTGCCTGCTTGTCCGCCGGCTCGCGAATGCGCAGGATGAAGGACGGGTGGATGGTGACGAAGACACGCAAGCCATCGTCGCGCTCCACGACGGCCCCGCGCATCTTCATGATCGGCACCACCTTGCCAAGCAGCGCCTGCGCCGCCGTTGCGCCGAGCGCCACCGCCAGATTGGGCTTGATCAGATCGATTTCCTTGTCGAGCCACCAGCGGCAAGCCTGCACCTCGCCGGCGTTCGGCTTGGAGTGGATGCGCCGCTTGCCGCGCGGCTCGAACTTGAAATGCTTGACCGCGTTGGTGACGTAGACTTTCAGCCGATCGACGCCGGCATCGTCCAGGATCGCGTCAAACACCTTGCCCGCCGGACCGACGAAGGGCTTGCCCGCCAGGTCCTCCTGGTCGCCCGGCTGTTCGCCGACGAAGATCACCTTGGCTTTATCAGGGCCTTCACCGAACACGGTCTGCGTGGCGTCGTGCCATAGCGGACAGCGGCGGCAGATCTTGGCCGTTTCGCGCAGTTCAGGAATCGTCCTGGCGTCGATTTCTGTCGTTTCCGGAGACTTGCTTGCAGGCAAGCGTCTTGCCTGCACCTTGGCATGGTGCGGCGTCGGGGTTGTCTGCATCCTGGCGATCATGACTAAGGCGGCCTTGTTCGCTCCTGCAATCAGACACGCAATGAGCAAAGCCCGCCGAAGGTTCCGTTGAAATTATTCCGCATGGGCCTTCGACGGCGGATGGCCGACGATGTGATGCCCTACACCTCGTGCAGATAGAGGTGATAATCCAGTTCGCTGACCGTGCGCGCCACGCGCAGATATTCCGATTGCTTGATCGCCACGAACGTCCGGTGCAGGTCTTCGCCCAATGCGCCCTTGAGGAAGGTCGACGCCCTTGCCGCCTCGATCGCGGCACGCCAGTCGACCGGCATCGTCGTGCGCGTGACGGCCGATTCGTAGCCATTGCCGGTGGTTTCGGGACCGGGATCGAGGCCTTCGTCGAGGCCTTTGACGACACCGGCCAGCACCGTTGCCGCCACCAGGTAAGGATTCGCGTCGACGCCCGATGGCCGGTGCTCGATGCGGCGGTTCTTGGCATCGCCGGCCGGCACACGCAGTGCCACCGAACGGTTGTTGACGCCCCAGGTCGGCGCCACCGGCGCATAGGATTGCGAGACGAAGCGCCGCCATGAATTGGCATGCGGCGCGAAGACCAGCATCGATTCCGCCATCGTCTGGATCAGTCCGCCGAGGCTGCGCAGCAGCGGCAGAGACCAGCTTTCGCCGCCGGTTTCGGCAAAGACATTCTTGCCGGCATCGTCCAGCAGCGAGACATGAAAATGCATGCCCGAGCCGGCATATTTCTCGATCGGCTTGGCCATGAAGCAAGCGGTGACCCCATGACGGCGCGCCTGCGCCCGCACCAGTCGCTTGAGCATCACGAGATCGTCGGCCGCCCGCATCACATCCTTGCGGTAGTTGAGCGTCAGCTCGTACTGGCCGGGCGCATATTCCGAGATGACCGTCTCGGCCGGGATGCCTTGCACCTTGGCTGCGGCGTAGATGTCGGAAAACAGCGGCTCCATGCCGTGTAGATGGTCGACGGAATAGACCTCCGTCTTGGCCGAGCGGCGTCCGTCAAGCACCGCGTGCGCCGGCTGCACCTTGCCTTCGGCATCGCGCTCGTTGGCGAGCAGGAAGAATTCGAGCTCGAAGGCGCCGGCCGGATGCAGGCCCTTGGCCGCGAGGATGTCTACCTGGCGGGCGAGTGCCAGCCGCGGGTCGGACGACATCGGCTGGCCATCGAGATGGTACATCGCCATCAGCACCTGGCCGCGCGGCGGCTGGGTGGCGAACAGCGGCACCAGTGTGCCGGGGATCGGCCACGCCCGCAGGTCGCCGTCGCCCGTCGTCCAGATCAGCCCGGTCTCGTGAACATCCTCGCCGGTGATGTCGAGGCCGAGGATCGAGATCGGCATGTGCCGGCCCCCCTCGAAGATGCTCATCAACTCATGCCGGCGCACGATCTTGCCGCGCCCGACGCCATTGGCGTCGGTCAGCACGATGTCGAACGCTTCGATCTCGGGATGAGCGTCGAGAAAGGCCTGCGCCTCGGCGGGCGTCGAGCCGGAAGGGGATGTCGTGACCAGGTTCAAACTTTGCTTGGGCGCTTGTTTCATGCCGCAAGCTTGTCTCACGCCGTAAGCTTTGCCGCAACCGCGCCGAAGGCAGTGATCAGCCGGTTCACCTGGGCGGCGCTGGTCGCAGGAGAGATCAGCATCATGTTGTGGAAGGGTGCGATCAGCACGCCGCGATTGACCAGCGCGACATGGATTGCCGCCTCGAGCTCCGGCACGTGCGCAGCTTCCGCTTCGCCGCCGTTCCTCAGCGGGCCCGGCGCGCAGATGAACTCGACACGGGCACCGACGCGAGCAACATGCCAGGGCAGACGATAGCGATCGATGACGGCGGTCAGCCCGGCGTCGAGCCGCCGCGCCAGATGGTCCATATGGCTGTAGTTCTCGTCGGTCATGACGTATTCGAGCGTGGCGCGCATCGCTGCGAATTGCAGCGGATTGGCCGACAGCGTTGTCCCCATGCCGGAGTAGCCGGGCTCTTTCCGGCTGATATAAGCGGCATAGCGGGCGGCAACGTCTTCGCTCATGCCCCAGACGCTCGCCGGTACGCCGCCGGCAATCGGCTTGCCCAGCACGAACAGGTCCGGCTCCAGCCCGTATTTGCTTGTATAGCCGCCGGGACCGGTCGAAATTGTATGCGTCTCGTCGATTAGAAGCAGCGTGCCGGTCGCACGGGTGAGACGCCGCAAGCCATCATGAAAGCCGGCTTCGGGCAGCACCATGCAGGAATTGGTCAGCACCGGCTCGGCGATGACGCAGGCGACATCGTTGCCCCGGAGTGCCGCCTCGAGCGCCGGCAAATCGTTGAACTCGATGACATCTGTCGCCCGGGTCAGGTCGCGGAATTCGCCGGCCAGTCCCGGTCGATTCACCGCTTTCCCGGCGACCAGCCGCACCATCGTCTCGTCGACCGAGCCATGATAGCAGCCGTTGAAGACCAGTATCTTCTCCCGGCCGGTAACGGCGCGGGCAACCCGCAGCGCGAAGCGGTTGGCATCGGTCGCCGTCGTCGCGATCTGCCACGACAGCAAACCGAAGCGCTGCTGCAGCAACGGTCCGATGGCCAGCGCGTCTTCGGAAGGTAGCATATAGGTCAGTCCTCGTCCGGCCTGCCGGCGGATGGCGCGGGCGACCGGCGGCGGCGAATGGCCGAACATCGAGCCGGTGTCACCAAGGCAGAAATCGTCCAGCCGATTGCCGTCGATGTCGGTGATCGCAGCGCCCTTGGCACTGTCGACCAGGATCGGGAACGGCGTCGGCCAGTCGTTCATCCAGTGCATCGGCACGCCGCCGAAGAAACCGGGCAGGCCGTTGCCGGCCTTCGCCGCCGATTTCGGCCGCGCCTTGCGGAAGGTTTCCGCCTCGGCCTCGCGCAGCGAACGAATGCGGGTGTTGATGCCACCGATGGAAGTCTTCGAATGATCCGACATGAGCGCCTCTTTCGTGCGTCACTCTAGCCAGTTGGTGTCCGGAACGGCAATTGGCCGCGCGGCTGCCCCACAATGGTTCAGCAACTATGGTGAAGAGAACGGATGCTTGACCCCGAAGCTTCTTAGGGGATCAATGGGGCAGGGTTCGTGCCTTTGGGGAAAGAAAATGCGGGGAATCATCTGCGCGGCAGTGCTGCTGTCGTCGGTCGGCACGGCCTTGGCGAGCGGCGGCATCTGGTGCTCCGCCGACGACACGGCCGTGGAATTCCAGGTCGAGGCTGGCGTTACAAGGGGCATGGGTGGGCCGACCTTCAACTTTCGCGGCGATCTCGAAATCAAGGCGCGGCCGGCCGGCGACAGTCTGCGCAAGACGGTCTTCGAGGATTCAAACCTGACGCAATACTGGCTCGACGGTAAGGAATTGCGGCTGAACATCTACCGCGAACACCAGGTCGCAGACACCTACAATTATGTCGAACTGACAATCCTGACCAAGACCAGCGACGAAGGCGTCTATGACGGCCAATACACGCTGGCTATTTATGACGCCGCGGCGGACACGGACAAGGATGGCAAGCCGGTTGAACTCAACGGCAAGGTATCCTGCGGAGCCGAGTAACTTTTCTCGATCTAAGCCGAAATATCGATGACGCCGCAGTCGCCGGCAGCGCTGCCGAAGGCGACGCGGCGCTCCTGCCTGTCCCACATCATCGCGGTGATGGCGCCTTTGCCGGGCCGGCGCAGAAGCACCTCCTTGGCGTCGGCGAAGCGCACCGCCATCACCATGCCGTCGTCATAGCCGACAGCGACGACATCCTGGCTCGGATGGCAGGCGACGGTGGTCACCATGGCGTTGCCGCGCGTGCCGAGCTCCAGCGGCGCCTTGCCCATCGGGCCGTCCTTGCCCGAAAACGGCCAGACGATCGCCGCCGGCGCGCCGGAGCTGGCCAGCCATTTGCCCTTGGGCGCCCATGACAGGCTTTTCACCTTGCCGGGATAGCCGCTCATGCGCATGTGCTTGCCGTCCGCGAGCTTCCAGCCATGCAGCGCGTTTTCCTGCATGGTGGTGACGAGGAAGGCGCCGTCCGGCGAGAAAGTGATGCCGGTATGCGCGCCGGCCCATTCGAGCTCGACCGGCTTGCCCTCGGCCGCCGGGAAATGCAGCGTCGCGCCATTGTAGCGGGCGACGCCAAAGCGCATACCCTTGGGCGAAAAGGCCAGTCCCTCGACGGAGCGCGGATGCGCGAATTCTTTCGTCTTGCCGTCGGCAAAGCGCACATAGGCGGTCTTGCCCGACGCGAAGGCGATGGCGCCTTGCGGCCCTGCAGCGACGCTGGTGATCCATTTCTTGCCGGCGCTCGCCAATTCCCCGGCCTCGCCGCCAGCGGTGACGGCAAAGACCTTGCCGTCCTCGCCGCCGGTGATCAGCCGGTCGTTGGCCACGTCATGGAAGGCGGCGAGCAGCCCGTCATTGGCCTGCACCGTCTTGTGGCCATGGTCGAGCCGGTGGATCGCGCCGTCGGCCAGCGCGAAATGCGGCACGTCGCCGAGGAAGACGGCGGCAACGCAGTGGCCTTCGAGATCAAGCGGGGCGACGGTGGGCATGCGAACTGTTCCATTAGATTGTTTGGTCGCCTTGCCGCCATTGGAGGAAAGCGTGGCTAGGTTCGACGCGACCTTCTCCCCTTGTTGTGGGAGAAGGTGGATTGGCGCGCAGCGCCAAGACGGATGAGGGGTGCTGGAACGAGCGCCGTCGATGCCAAGCTGGAGCACCCCTCATCCGACCGAGCTTCGCTCGGCCACCTTCTCCCACAAGGGGAGAAGGACAGAAGGGGCAGCGCTAACGTTATAAGATCTGGAAATCAAGCCGCCTGGCAGGCCTCGAAACTCTTCTTCAGCCGCTCGGCGTCGAGATCGCGGCCGATGAACACCAGCCGGCTCTCGTGTTTCTCGCCATCCTTCCAGGCGCGCTGGTGGTCGCCCTCGATGATCATGTGCACGCCCTGGATGACATAGCGCTCGTCATCGCCCTTGAGCGCGATGATACCCTTCAGCCGCAGGATGTTCGGGCCTTCCATCTGGGTGATCTTCTCGATCCAGGGGAAGAATTTCTTCGGATCCATCTCGCCGCCGCGCAGCGACACCGACTGCACCGACACGTCATGGATGTCGGAAGGATGCGCGTGATGATGCCCGTCATGATCGTGGTGATCATGGCCGTCGTGATCATGGTGATGGTGGTCATGATCATGATCATGATGGTCGTGATCGTCATGCGCCTCGAGGAAGTGCGGATCGTTCTCCAGCGCCCGGGACAGGTCGAACGCACCGCGATCGAGCACCTCGGACAGCGCCACGCTGGCGCGTGTGGTGCGATGGATTCGTGCCGCCGGGTTGATGGCGCGGATCGTCGCCTCCACCTTGCTCAGCTCTTCGGGGGTGACCAGATCGGTCTTGTTGAGTACGACGACATCGGCAAAGGCGATCTGGTCCTCGGCCTCTCGGGAATCCTTCAGACGCAGCGGCAGGTGCTTGGCGTCGACCAGCGCCACGACCGCATCGAGCCTGGTCTTGGAACGCACGTCGTCGTCCATGAAGAAGGTCTGCGCCACCGGCACGGGATCGGCGAGGCCTGTGGTCTCGACGATGATGGCGTCGAAGCGGCCAGGCCTGCGCATCAGGCCTTCGACGACGCGGATCAGGTCGCCGCGCACGGTGCAGCAGACGCAGCCATTGTTCATCTCGTAGATTTCCTCGTCGGATTCCACGATCAGCTCGTTGTCGATGCCGATCTCGCCGAATTCATTGACGATGACGGCGTAGCGCTTGCCATGGTTTTCCGAAAGGATGCGGTTGAGCAGTGTCGTCTTGCCGGCGCCGAGATAGCCGGTGAGGACGGTTACGGGGATCTGCGTCTGTGCGTCGCTCATATTGTGCCTCGAATAGGGATTGTCGGCTCCATATAGGATGTGTGCTCGGCTTTTGCACGAGGCAAACCGGTGGGCCAAAGAGGGGCTGGTATTGCCGAACTTTCCTCACATTACCGAACTTTCATTGGCGCCGCCTGACAGCGGGCCCTAGATAGGCGGGGTCATTTGCGGAGCTGTTCGCGTTGAAGAGGCGCCAGATGTCCGACAAGTCGTTGCCACTAAGCCGTCGGCAGGCGCTCGGTCTCGTTGCGGTTACCGCTGGCGGCATATTCCTGCCCGCCGGTGCAAGGGCCGGGCAGGTTTCGCCCTATGCCGGGCTTGCTTTGTTCGAAGCCGGTGCCGGCGTCTGCGCCATCACGCCCGAGGTCACCGAAGGGCCGTTCTATTTCGACCCGAAGCTCGAACGCGCCGATATCACCGAGGGCAAGAAGGGCATCGGCCTCAATGTGCGGCTGCAAATCGTCGACGCCGCCTGCCAGCCGCTTCCCGGCGCACGCGTCGATATCTGGCATTGCGACGCCCAAGGCAGCTATTCCGGCTATCCCGGACAGGGCGACGGGCAGGATATCGACACGTCCGGCCAGAGCTTTCTCCGCGGCTGGCAGAGAACCGATGAAAGCGGCATCGCTTCTTTCGCCACCATCTATCCCGGCTGGTATCGCGGCCGCACCACCCACATCCATTTCAAGATCTTCCCCGACGACCGCTCGGTGATGACCGGCCAGATGTTCTTCCCCGACAGCCTCAGCGAGCAGATATTCGCCACCGTCGCGCCTTATAAAGATCGCCCCGGCAAACACGATACATCGAACGCGCGGGACGGCATTGCGCGGCAGGCCGGGCCGCTGTCGCAGGCAGCGCTGCGGGAAATGGCGGACGCCTATCAGGCGTTGATGGTGGTCGCGGTGAAAGCCGGTTGAGAACACCTCGTCACGTCCCCATCCAGCCATTGCGGAAAGTCGTTTGTCATCTAACTGAAATAAACATCTGGCATTAGCCACGGCGAACACCGCGAAGCTTGCCGGCAAAGCTATTTTCCGAGCCGGAATGTTTTCGATCGTCATTGCCAATCGGCGGCCTGCTTCTATGCTGTCCGCTCCGGTTCGGCCGAGGAGGGATGAGCATGGCCAAGGCGGACAAGACTGCAACAATGAGCCGGCTGCATTCGGCGGCGCGGCTGGCGCGCACGGCGCTCGCCGCCCGGCTTCTGGCGCATGGTTTCTATGCCGGCCAGGACCAGATCATGCTGGCGCTCGACCGCGAGGACGGGCAGACGCCCGGCAACCTTGCCGGCCGCCTCGGCGTGCGTCCGCCGACCATCACCAAGACCATCAACCGGCTGCAGGCGCAGGGCTTTCTGGAGAAGCGGGCCTCGTCCGCCGATGCCCGCCAGGCGCATATTTTCCTCACCGACACCGGCCGCGAAATCATCCACGCCATCGAGAAGTCGGTGAAGAAGACCGAAAAGCAGGCATTGAAGGGTCTCGACAAGAAGGATCAGAAAGCGCTGTTCAAGCTGCTTGCCCGCGTCGAGGCGAACCTGTCGAACGGCGAAATGGTGCTCCCAGATGACGAACTGGATATCGAGGACAAGATGCTTGAATAAGGTCACGCGTTCGCCGCTGACGGCCGTCGCGTCAGTGCCGACCAGCGTCCCGGTGTGACGCCGAACGCCTTTTTGAAATGCCGATTGAAATGGCTTTGGTCACTGAAGCCGGCTGCGATGGCGATTTGCGCCAGTGGCTCGTCGGCTTCGATCATCCGACGGGCTCGTTGAAGCCGGCGCATCAACAGGAACCGGTGCGGGCTGGTGGAGAAGGTGGCGCGGAAATGCCGCGACAGGGCATAACGGTCCAATCCGGTTATCGCCTCCAATTCATCCGAACGTACGATCCGCGCGACATTTTCCTCCAGATAGTCGCGCGCCAGGCTGGCGGCGCGCCACGCAGTTTTCGCTACCGGTTTCGTCGGCTGACCGGCGTGCCGGGCCAAGCTTTGCATAAGCTGCGTCATGAAATCGACGACAAACAGCTCGTCCAGTTCCTGATTCAACGGCCCGAGCGCCGAAAGCAGCGTCGCCCGGAGATCGCGGTCTGTCACCACGGCATTCCCGACGAATGGTAGTGATCCGCCGCCGAGACAATCGAGCATCAGGGACGGCTCCAAATAGAGCATTCTGTATCGCAAGCCGTCTTCGGTGCCGGCACCGCCATCGTGCAGTTCGTCGGGATGAAGGATAATGATCTGGCCAGGCAGGCTCTGATGCGTTTGGCCGCGATAGCGGAAGCGCTGCACGCCATAAAGCGTCACCCCGATCGCATAGGTGTCGTGGCGATGGAGATCGAAGGCATTGCCGTGGAACCGGGCCTCGATGCGTTCCATCCCGGCAGCACCGGGTGCCGGTACGATGCAGTTCTCGGCTGCATCCACGCACAAACGTCCAAGACCCTGAAAGGCTTCCCGGTCTAGATCGTGCGCCATCGCTTCACTCGCAGCCTCGGATTGGCCCCCTTTTCGGATTGGAAACTGTCGCATGTTCGATACGAAATTTGCAATCGTGCTCAAGGATGATCTTCCCGTCTGGCAAAAGCTCAATGTCACCGCCTTTCTGACCAGCGGCATCGTCGCGCAATTTCCCGACATTATCGGCCACCCCTACCGTGATCGCGCCGGCAATATCTACAACCCGCTGTCGATCCAGCCGGTCATCGTGCTTTCGGCGGACGGCCAGACGCTCGGCGCGATCCAGCGGCGGGCGCTGGAGCGTGGTGTGACGGTTTCGCTCTATGTCGAGGATATGTTTTCGACCGGGTATGATCTGGCCAACCGCGCCGTCTTTGCCGAATTTGCGCCGGAGGATGCCAAGGTGGTCGGCATCGCGCTTCGCGCCGAAAAGAAGCTCGTCGACAAGATCACCAAGGGCGCCCGCATGCACGCCTGAGTCGTCGGCCACTAGGTCGGCCACTGGGAAACAAACTGAGCCTGTCGGCGGCTGTCGTTGTGCCAGACTGTTTTGGCTTGCCCGCAGGCGACAATTGCCGCATTGGTGAGGGACCGCCTTGCTTCCCGTCCGGCCTGAAATTGAATGCTCCCCCAAGACAAGACGAAAGCGCGACATCGCCGGCGGCGATCCTGTGCATGCTTTCCGTCTATGTGTTTTTCACCTTCCTCGACACCAGCAGCAAGTACCTTGTGCTGGCCGGCGTCTCGGCGCTGATCGTCGCCTGGACCCGCTTCGCGGTCCATGTGCTGATCGTCGGCGTCTTTCTGCACGGATGGCGTGAGCCGCTGCGCTTTCGTCCCGCCAACCTGCCGGCGCATCTCACGCGCGGTCTGCTCCTGTTCGGATCGACGATATGCAACATTCTCGCGCTGCGGACGCTGCAGCTGGCGGAAACCACCTCGATCTACTTCTTCGGCCCGATGGTGATCACCGCGCTTGCCGGTCCGTTGCTAGGGGAATGGGCCGGCTGGCGGCGTTGGCTGGCGATCATGAGCGGCTTTGTCGGCGTCCTCATCATCACCCGGCCGGGCATCGGGGTTTTTGGCGTCGGCCATCTCTTTGCGCTCGGCTCGATGCTATCGAACAGTTTCTACGTCATCATGACGCGCCGCATGTCGGCTACGGAAACCTCGGAAAGCCTCATCCTGTTTTCGGCGCTGGCGCCGGCCGTGCTGCTGCTGCCGACACTGCCGTTTTCGCCTTCGCTGCCGCAGGATGGCTGGCACTGGTTCATATTGCTGATGCTTGGCGTCTTCGGCGCCATCGGTCATTGGCTTCTTGTGCAGGCCTATCGCCTTGCCACCACCACGGCCCTGGCTCCCTATCCCTATTCGCAGATGATCTGGATGATCATCTCCGGCCTGATCGTCTTCAACCAGTTTCCCGATCGCTGGACGCTGGTCGGTGCCACAGTCATCGTCGCCAGCGGCCTCTACATCGTTCACCGCGAGCACCGGCTTCGCTTGCGCAACCGCGCGACGCTGGACGCGGAGGCGGAAGCGCTGGCAAAAAAACTTTGATTTGCGCGGGATCGATGGCATAAGAGCCGGCCTTTAAACAGTTTAAATTGCTTCGGGAGCGCAGGCCGCTGGCACAGAAGATCAAGCTTTCCACCATCGCGGATGCGCTCGGCGTGTCCACGGCCACGGTCTCGCTGGCCTTGCGCGACAGCCCGCTGGTCGCCGGCGGCACCCGCGATCGCATCAAGGAACATGCCCGCGCCATCGGCTATATCTACAACCGCCGCGCCGCCAGCCTGCGCACCTCGCGCTCGGGTATTGTCGGCGTCGTCGTCCATGACATCATGAACCCGTTCTTTGCCGAGATATTGCGTTCGATCGAGAGCGAACTCGACCGCAGCCGGCAAACCTTCATCCTGTCGAACCACTACGACCAGCTCGAGAAACAACGCACCTTCATCGACACGCTTCTGCAACTCGGCGCCGACGGCGTCATCATGTCGCCGGCCATCGGCACGCCGCCCGAAGACATAATCATGGCCGAGGAGAACGGTCTCCCGGCAGTGCTGATTGCACGCACCGTCGAAGGTGCCGACGTGCCGGTGTTTCGCGGCGACGATGCCTATGGCACCGGGCTTGCTACCAATCATCTGATCTCGCTTGGCCACAAGCGCATCGCAATGATCGGCGGTACCGACCAGACCTCGACCGGCCGCGACCGCTATCAGGGATATGTCAACGCCATGGAGGCGGCAGGGCTTGAGGTCAGGCCGTCCTGGCGCATCGCCGGCCCGCGCACCAAGCAGGCCGGCTTCGAGGCTGCCGGGCAGTTCCTGGCGCTGAAGGACAGGCCGACCGCGGCCTGCTGCTGGAATGACCTCGTCGCCATCGGCCTGATGAACGGCATCGCGCGCGCTGGTCTGGTGCCGGGCATCGACATCTCCGTTACCGGCTATGACGACCTCGAGGAGGCGGCGATCGCGACGCCTGCGCTAACCACCGTCTGGAACGGCCAGCGCGAGGTTGGCCGCCGCGCCGCCAGCGCGCTGCTCGACAAACTCAACGGACAGACGGTGCGGCCGTCGCAGGAACTGATCAAGCCGGAACTGCATGTGCGCCAGTCGACCGGCAAACCGGTGGAACGTGCATGACAAAAACCAAACAGCAAGCTGTCGCCATTCTGGTGCCGGGCCAGTTCAACGATCATGCGGTCGGCCGCATCGACGGGGTGTTCAGCCGCGTCCGGATCGAACGCGCCGATCCGTCGCTGGTCACCGACGAGATGCGCCTTACGGTGCGCGGCATAGCCGCCTTTGGCGGCATAAGCGCCGCGTTAATGGACGCGCTGCCAAAGCTCGAGATTATCGCCAATTTCGGCGTCGGCTATGATTCGGTCGATGTCCGCCACGCCGCACAGCGCGGCATCATGGTCACCAACACACCGGATGTGCTGACCGAAGAGGTCGCCGATACGGCGCTCGGCCTGTTGATCAATACCATCCGCGAACTGCCGCGCGCCGAGGCCTGGCTACGCCACGGAAGCTGGCTGCGCAACGGCAACTATCCGCTGAGCCGGCTGACCTTGCGCGGGCGCCATGTCGGTATCTTTGGCATGGGCCGCATCGGCCTCGCCATTGCCCGCCGGCTCGACGCTTTTGGGCTGCCCATTGCCTATCACAACCGGCGCCGCGTCGAAGGCCTGTCCTATGACTATCACCCGACGCTGAAAGGTCTCGCCGAGGCGGTCGACACACTGATCTCGGTGGCGCCCGGCGGGGCTTCGACGGAAAAGGCCGTCAATGCCGAAATTCTCTCGGCTCTTGGGCCGAACGGCGTCTTTGTCAACATCGGCCGGGGCAGCACGGTCGACGAACCAGCCCTTGCCGCCGCACTTGCCAGCGGCAGCATCGCCGCTGCCGGGCTAGACGTCTTTGCCGACGAGCCGAATGTGCCAGCGGCGTTGCTTGCCGCGCCCAACACCTCGCTTTTGCCGCATGTCGGCTCAGCCTCGCAGCACACCCGCCGCGCCATGGCGGACCTGTGCGTCGACAATCTGGTCTCGTGGTTTTCGCAGCGAAAGGCGCTGACGCCGGTGCCGGAGACGGCAAATGTCAAGGCAAGGCCGTAAGCGGGCTGCCATATCTATTAACTTCAGCTTAACCCTTCGGAATCATTCTGGTCCCTTCGCGGTGTATGTCCGCCTGACAGGACATGACAGCAAGATGAAGCGCGCCTCCCTGATCTCTTCGAACCGGCGCGCTTGAAATGCGCGGAGAACCAGGATGAAGACGCTTCCTGCATTGATGGCAGTCGCTGTGCTGTTCGGCAGCGCCCAGCTGTTTTACGCCGGTAGCGGTGAAAGCCGTGCAGCCAGTGAGTCACCGCCTTCATCCGGCAACTACAGGCTGGTAGCCCATGGCGACGAGGGGTCTTGTGCGGTCAGCCGCGGCGCCGAGATTTCGCAAGGTCTGTCGCTGTTGACGGTCGCAGCAAATTGCCGCCGGGTGTTGCCCGGCGTCGAGCAGGCGAAGTTCTGGCGAGAGCAGGATGACGGCACGGTCACCTTCAGCGCCAACGGCACCGATCCGATCGTCATGTTCTCAGTCGCCGACGGCGATGGTTACGAATCCTACGCGCCGGCGCTGCCGCTGCTGACGCTGGCGTCGGCCGGCAACTAGCGAGCGCGGCAGGACTATTCCGCGGCTGCGCGCGCACCCGATTTCGCCGCCTGATGCAGGCGCACCGCATCGCCGAATGCGCGAAATATCTTTACCGAGATACTGTCCGATTTGACCCAGTATTCGGGATGCCACTGGACGCCGACGGCGAAAGCCCGTGCATCGCGCACCGAAACCGCCTCGACAGTGCCGTCGGCGGCGACCGCTTCGACCTGCAGCTTTGGGCCAAGCCGGTCGATGGCCTGGCGATGCACCGAATTGACCATGATGTCGCCGGCGCCGAAGACCCCGGCCAGGCAGCTGCCGGGTTTTATCGCCACGCTCTGGCGGATGGCGAAGCGTTCGTCCTGATTGTCGCTTGCCGGCGCACGATGATCGAGCGAACCGGCGCGTTCCTGGATTTCGGTGGCCAGCGTGCCACCCAGCGCCACATTCATCTCCTGGATGCCGCGGCAGATGGCGAGCAATGGCACCCCGCGCTCCACCGCCCGGCGGATCAGCGGCAGCGTGGTGGCGTCGCGGGCGGGGTCGTAGGGACCATTGGCTTCGCTGGCGTCACCGCCATAGAGCGAGGGATGAACGTTCGATTTGGAGCCGGTGACCATGACGCCGTCGACGGCGGAAAGCAGTTCGTCGAAGTCGAGCCGGTCGGCGAAGGATGGTACCAGCAGCGGGAACACGCCTGCACCCGAAAGCGCCGCTTCGAGATATTGCTGTGGCGCGGCATGCCAGGTGTAATTGTCGAACTGGCGGACATCGGTCGATACGGCGACGAGCGGCTGGTGCATTTGGTCCGGATCCCATCGGGTGCAACGAATTATCTGCCTGCAAAATAGGCGATCCGAAGGCGCATTTCCATGGCAAGTTTCGGCGTGTCGCGTAGGCCAGTTAATCGACCTTAGACTATAGTTGCAAGATCTGGCCCAACGCCGTGAATTTCCCCGAAATGCGGCGCTCAAACCGGGCTACCGTGCTGGACTCGACTCCTTGCCTGTGTATTGTCGGCTCGAAGCCGATCCGGGCGCCGAAGTGTCCCGAATGTCGGTCAGTGGATCCAAAAGGGAGGAACTTCATGGATCGTCGTTCGTTCATCCGCAAGGCCGGCACCACCGGTTTCGGCGCTGCGGCCGCTGCCGCGACACTTGCCGCGCCGGCCATCGCCCAGTCCAATCCGAAAGTGACCTGGCGACTGGCGTCGTCCTTCCCGAAGTCGCTCGATACGATCTATGGCGGCGCCGAAGTGTTTTCCAAGATGCTGTCGGAGGCGACCGACGGCAACTTCCAGGTCCAGGTCTTCGCCTCCGGCGAACTCGTTCCCGGCCTGCAGGCCGCCGATGCCACCACAGCCGGCACGGTCGAGGCCTGCCATACCGTGGCATACTATTACTGGGGCAAGGACCCGACGTGGGCGCTGGGAGCGGCGGTTCCGTTTTCGCTCAACGCGCGCGGCATCAACGCCTGGCACTATCATGGCGGCGGCATCGATCTGTTCAACGAGTTCCTGGCGACGCAGGGTCTGTTCGGGCTGCCGGGCGGCAATACCGGCGTGCAGATGGGTGGCTGGTTCCGCAAGGAGATCAAAACGGTCGCCGACCTTTCCGGCCTCAAGATGCGTATCGGTGGTTTTGCCGGCAAAGTGGTGCAAAGGCTCGGGGTGGTTCCGCAGCAGATCGCCGGTGGCGACATTTATCCGGCGTTGGAAAAAGGCACGATCGACGCCGCCGAATGGGTCGGCCCTTACGACGACGAGAAGCTCGGCTTCTATAAGGTTGCGCCCTATTACTACTATCCCGGCTGGTGGGAAGGTGGACCGACCGTCCATCTGATGTTCAACAAGGCGAAATACGACGAACTTTCGCCGGCTTACAAGTCGCTGGTGCACACTGCCGCCCAGGCGGCCGATGCCAACATGCTGCAGAAATACGACTACCTCAACCCGGCGGCGGTGAAGCGGCTGGTTGCCGGCGGTGCCAAGTTGAGCCCATTCAGCCAGGAGATCATGGCCGCCTGTTTCGAAAAGGCCAACGAAGTCTATGCCGAGATGGAAGCCTCGAACGCGCCGTTCAAGAAGATCTGGGATTCGATCAAGGCGTTCCGCAAGGAGCATTATCTCTGGGCGCAGGTGGCCGAGTACAACTATGACACCTTCATGATGGTCCAGCAGCGCAACAGCAAGCTCTGATCCTGTTGCTCCGCGGCGCCAGCGTTCCTTTCGGGACACTGGGGCCGTAGTGCATTCATTTGCGATCAGCCGGGCACCACCACGACTTTGACCTCACCTGCCGCCGGCGGGTTGGCAATGATCGCCACCGCCTCGTCGAGGCTGACTTGTCGTGATATCAGCCGATCTACTTCGATCGCCCCCGAGGCGATAAGATCGGCGGCCCGGCGATGGGTAAAGGGGTTGAGGAAGGAACCCAGGACCTTCAACTCACGGAATAGGAGATCGAACGGTTCGAACGCCACTTTCATGCCTTGCGGCATCACGCCGACGACGACGACGGTGCCGCCCGCTTTGGCCAGCCGCATCGCCTGCTCAACAGTGTCTTTCACGCCGGCGCATTCGAACACCACGTCGACGCCGCCCGGCATCAAACCCGACCGGCCGACGATCGCATCGATGACATCGAAGGCGCTGGGATCGAGCGTCGCCGTTGCGCCAAATTGCTCGGCAAGAGCCCGCCGCGAGGCCTGACGGGTCGACAAGATAATGGTCGTCGCACCGGCGAGCTTTGCCAGCTGAACGGTGAGCAGGCCGATCACGCCGCCGCCGAGCACCGCGACCGACGAGCCTGGTTTGATCGCGGCAAGGTCCACGCCATGCAGGCAGCAGCCGAGCGGCTCGCAGAAAGCACCATGCGTAGGCTTCAGATCGCCTGGCAAGACGAAGGCCTGTTTCTGTGGCAGGACAAGATATTCGGCAAAGCCGCCATCGCAATGGATGCCGATGGCGCGTAGATTGCCGCAGAGATTGACCCGGCCGGCCTGACAATGCTCGCATCGGCCACAGGCAATGTTGGGATCGCCGGTGACGCGGTCGCCGACGGAAAAGCCGGATACGCCAGGTCCGACCGCCTCGACGATGCCGGAGAATTCATGCCCGAGCGTCACCGGCGGCGTGCACGGGAATTCACCATGGAAAAGATGCCTGTCGGTGCCGCAGACGCCGCACGCCTCGATGCGCACCAGCAGATCGTTCGGCCCGGCGGTCGGTTTCTCGGCCTCGCACACGGCGAGGCTGCCCACTCGCTCCAACCGAACCGCCTTCATGGCTGCCGGGCCTTCCTCAGTTGAAACTCGGTGGTTGCGACAGATCGATCGCCGGCGCCGCCGGTTTCGCGGGCGGCTTTTCGTCGAAGCTCGGCGGCTGCGACAAATCCGGTGTGGAAGGTGAGGCTGGGGCAGTGCCGCCGTTGGCCGGCGGCGTGCCAAGCGGCGACAAGCCGATGCCAGGCGTTTCCGGCACCTGGTAGTTGATGGTGCCAGGATCGACGACAGTGCCTTTGTAGTGCATCACCATCTGCGGGAAGGCGATGGTCAGGCCGATCATGATCACCTGGATGCAGACGAAGGGCACTGCGCCCCAATAGATCTGCCCTGTGGTGACGGGCGCGATCTGCTTGCCGGTGAGTCGGTCGAGATAGGGCACGCGCGCGGCGACCGAGCGCAGATAAAACAGCGCGAAACCGAAGGGCGGATGCATGAAGGAGGTCTGCATGTTGACGCCCAAAAGCACGCCAAACCAGATCAGGTCGATGCCGAGTTTGTCAGCCGCTGGCGCCAAAAGCGGCACGATGATGAAGGCAAGCTCGAAAAAGTCGAGGAAGAAGGCGAGCACGAAGACGAGGATGTTGACGCCAATCAGGAAACCGACTTCACCGCCCGGCAGCGACGTCAACAGGTGCTCGACCCAGATGTGGCCATTGACGCCGTAGAAGGTCAGCGAGAACACCCGCGCGCCGATCAGGATGAACAGAACGAAGGACGACAGCCTGGTCGTCGAGGCCAGCGCCTGCTTGACCACGTCGAGCGACAGCCGCCCCTTCATCGCCGCCATTGCCAGCGCGCCGACGGCGCCCATGGCGCCGCCTTCCGTCGGCGTGGCGATGCCAAGGAAGATGGTGCCCAGCACCAGGAAGATCAGCGCCAGCGGCGGGATCAGCACGATGATCACCTGCTGTGCCAGTCTGGACATCAGGCTGATCTTCAGGCGCTGGTCGACGATCGCCACGACATAGATGAAGATGACGCCGATGGTGGCGCCGAGGATATCGGCGTTGCCGCCATGGTTCGGCGCAAGGTAGCGATACGCCGCATAGGAAACCACCACCGCCGCCAGCAGCGCCGCCAGCAGCGACAGCACGCCGTGGCCGAGCGTGCGGGCCTCCAGCGGCAGGGCCGGCATCGACTTCGGCCGGAAGATCGACATGAGCAGAATGTAGAGCATGTAGATGCCGGTCAAAATGAGCCCGGGGATCAGCGCTCCCTTATACATATCGCCGACCGAGCGGCCGAGCTGGTCGGCCAGGACGATCAGCACCAGTGACGGCGGGATGATCTGGGCGAGCGTCCCGGACGCGGCAATGACGCCGGATGCGAGCCGCCGGTCGTAGCCGTAGCGCAGCATGATCGGCAGCGAAATCAGACCCATGGCAATGACGGAGGCCGCCACCACGCCGGTCGTCGCGGCGAGCAGCGCGCCGACGAAAATCACGGCATAGGCGAGGCCACCACGGACAGGTCCGAACAACTGGCCGATCGTGTCGAGCAGGTCTTCGGCCATGCCGGATCGTTCGAGCACGATGCCCATGAAGGTGAAGAACGGGATCGCCAGCAGCGTATCGTTCGACATCACCCGGCTGCCATAGAAATTATCCGGCAACGCGTGCAGCAACGGCCAGGCGAGATTGATCGAGCCGCCCGAATAGGGCGACAGAAGCACGCCGATGAAGAAGAACATCAGGCCGTTGGCGGCGAGCGAGAAGGCGACGGGATAGCCGATCAGCAGGAAGACGACCAGCGAGGCGAACATGATCGGCGCCATGTTCTGGGCGATGAACTCGATCACGAGCGCACCTCTTCGACGAGCGCCTTGGCTTCTAGCTCGGCCTGCTCATGCACCGATATGAACGGAGTGGGATCGTCCATCTGACCGCGCATGATGGCGATTTTCTTGATGATTTCTGAAATGCCCTGCAGCGCGAGCAGAAAAAAGCCGACCAGCAGGATCGCCTTCGCCGGCCAGATGATCAGCCCGCCGGAATTGTTCGACATCTCCCCGCTGCGATACGACAGCGACACATAGGGAACGAAATAGACCACCATCAACGTCACGAACGGCATCAGGAAGAAGACGTGACCGAAAAGGTCGATCCAGTGCTGCACGCGGCGCGAGAACATGCCGTAGACGATATCGATGCGGATATGGTCGTTCTGCTTCAGCGTGTAGGCGGCGGCCAGCATGAAGGCGGCGCCGAACAGATACCATTGCAATTCCAGCCAGGCGTTCGAGGACATGTCGAACACCTTGCGGATGACGGCGTTGGCGGCGCTTACCAGGATCGCCAGCAGGATCAGCCACGAAACCCATTTGCCGATGAATTCGTTCAAACGGTCAATGGTTCTGGAAAGAGCGAGAAGCCCTGCCATGCATTCCTCCCTTGTGTCAGAGCGCGGCGGTTCCCTGTCCGTCGCGTCGCTGTGGACCAACGGTATGCAGTGCGTGGTCCGGCGGGTCAACACGGGACAGCCCGCATAAACACAGTTGTGAGATGACGGGCGGCAAAATGCTGCCGCATCCTTTGCATGTCCAAGGACATGCGGCGCTTTCACCCAAGCAAAGTCGGGTGCGGCTCAGGCGATCTTCTGTTGGTCGCGGCCGGCGCCGATCAGCACAAGCATGGCGACGAGGAACAGGTACATCCAGCCGTCCCGCCATTCGAGCGGAAAATAGCCGGCCCATAGCGATTCGGCCATGCCGAAAGCGGCGGCGCCCAGTGCCGCCCGCAAAGGCGAAAGATAGCCGCCCACTGCGGTCACGAACAGGATTTTCAACCCGTAGACCAACCCTGTGCCGAAGCTGATGTTACCGTAGTAGAAGGCGGCGAGCACGCCAGCCAGTGCCGCGCAAAGGCCGCCGAAAAGCACCGCACGCCGAAACACCGCACGGACATCGACGCCGCACATCGCAGCCGCCTTGGGATCGTCGGATACGGCGCGCCAGCTCCGGCCGAAGCTCGAATATGCGAAGCCCCAAGCAGCCAGCGCTATGGCCGCCAGTACGGCGGCGCAATCGAGCAATTGGATCAGCGTCAACGTCGCCTTGAAGCTGGCATTCTGCGCGAAGACGATGGTCTGGGCCAGCATTGGCGGCAACCATAGGTCATGGGTATCGGCGGCGATGCGGCTGGCTTCCGACAAGACCAGCAATATGCCGAGCGTCGTCACCACGATGGCGTTGGGCGAGCGGTCGGCCAGCGGTTCGAAGATACTTCGCGACAGGACATGGCTGAGCAGCGCCGCATAAAGGAATGCCGCAGCTACGCCGAGCGCGACCGATGCAAACAGCGTCAGCCACAGCGCCTGATAGCCGAACGCCGCGGTGAGGATCATCGTATGCCCGCAAAAGGCGAACAGCGCGCCATAGGCAAGATTGGTACGGTGCAGGATGCCGTTGGTCAGCACGTAGCCGAAGGCAAGCAATGCGTAGAGCGCGCCCGAATGCAGCCCGTTCAGAACCTGCTGGAAGAAATAGAGCATGCAAGACCCTCTATGCATGCCCCGCAATCGGGGCAGAGGTTTGGGACGAACGATATTCTCAGTACGGCGATCGCCTCAGTGACGAGCGTTGCACCCGGAATCTAACTTGTCAAACGCGAGTTATCAGTTAGATTCGCCATATGACAGTATCCTGGACTCCGCACCGCTTTACCGGTGGCATGCTGGCGCTCGATACGGCGAACACCGTCGTTTTGCGGAACGATCCGAAGAAAACTTTCGACCGTTTCGACGATCCGGCCGAGATCGCCCGCTTTGCCGAAGCCGCGAGTGCCTTTCGCGCCGCCGAGCTCGGCGGCAGGCGGCTCGTAGCGCCGGCGCCTGAAAAGATCGCACCGGTGGTGCTGTCGATCCGGGAGACGACCGATCGGCTGTTTCGCGGCGCGGTATCGAAAGGTGCGATCGCGACCGGCGATATGCCGAAATTCTTGGAAGCCTGCGCCGATGGCCTTGCTCATAGCCGCACCGAAATCGGCACGCCTGGAAAACCGTTCGGTGATCCGGCGACGCCGATTGCCTTCGAGGCCGCGCTTGCGGTCTCGGCGCTGTCGCTGCTGCGTAGCGACACCATCGCCAGGCTGCGGATATGTCCGAACTGCAGCTGGCTGTTTGTCGACAAAAGCCGCAATTCCAGCCGCCTCTGGTGCGACATGGCGGTGTGCGGCAACCGCCAGAAGGCAAACCGACACTATCGCCGCCGGACCGCGGCCAGGGAGGTCACCAATGTCTAGAAGATTCTCACGCGCGATGATTGTCGTCGCGGCGTTGTTCGCGGCGGCCGCGCTCGGCGCCTGCCGTGATTCCGGCAAGGACCAGCTGTTCGCCATTTCCGGGAAGCTGTTCGAGTTCAACTACCGGCTGGGTATCGCCACCTATGTCATCACCCTCAATCCGCTGCGGCCGGTGGGTGAGGGGCAGGTCGCTGTGGTCTCCTTCCAGAACCCGGCCGGTGGTGATCCGATCATCGTCACCCAGAAAATATGGCCGAAGCTGCCGCATGTGACGCTCACCAGCCCGCCGCTTACCTGCGTTGTCAAGGACAAGCCCTATGCGGTGTCGATCCGCATCGAGGATTCCAGCGGCAAGTTGCTGCAGAGTTTCGCGACCACTCTGACGTCCTCGCTCGACCAGTCGGTCCTGCCCGACCGGCCTCTGGTGGTCGGGCCAGTCTACGAGCTCAACAAGGACTTGGCCGGCCATGTCGACGGCAAGCTGCCCGGTGAACCGAAGCCCAGTTGCCCAAAGGCTGCATGATGCATCACCAGCGGCACTGACCGCCGCCGGAATTTTTCATGCTCGGCCATCCTCCCCGACAGGCGTTTCGTGGCGCCACACGGCCGCGCACGGATCGTTTGTTGCGGACCGCCTGGCACCTTCGATTTTGTTTGACCTCCCCGGCAAGGGAAGAAAGACTGTGGGCACTCGACTCCGACGTTGGCCGCGCACCACCAGGCGCGGCCTCCGCACAGGAAATGCCTGATGACGCTGCACAATGTCGCGCTCGACGACAAGTTCGACCTGGCAAAGGAGCGCATCTTCCTGTCGGGTGCCCAGGCAGTCATCCGCATGCTTCTGATGCAGCGCGAGCGCGACCGCCGGGCTGGCCTGAACACCGCCGGTTTCGTCTCCGGCTATCGCGGCTCGCCGCTCGGCGGCCTCGACATGCAGCTGTGGAAGGCCAGGAACCAGCTCGCGCAGTCGGACATCGTCTTCCAGCCCGGTCTCAACGAGGAGCTCGCCGCCACCGCCTGCTGGGGCTCGCAGCAGGCCGAATTGCTGGGCGAGGGTACCCATGACGGCGTTTTTTCGGTCTGGTACGGCAAGGGTCCGGGCGTCGACCGCTCCGGCGACGTGTTCCGCCACGCCAATCTCGCCGGGTCGTCGAAACATGGCGGCGTGCTGGCCCTGATGGGTGACGACCACATGGCCGAATCCTCGACCAACGCGCATGCCACCGAGTTCCTGTTCGTCGACACCATGGTGCCGATCCTTAATCCGGCCGGCGTCCAGGAGATCATCGACTACGGCCTCTACGGCTTTGCCATGTCGCGTTTTGCCGGCACCTGGGCGGCGATCAAATGCGTCAAGGACAACATCGAATCGACGGCCTCGGTCGATGCCGCGCTCGAACGGCTGAACATCATCGTGCCGGACTTCGACATGCCGCCCGGCGGCCTCAATATCCGTAACGAGATCGACATGCTCGGCCAGGAGGAGCGGCTGCATGAACACAAGCGCGCCGCCGCTTCGGCCTTCATCCACGCCAATGGGCTGAACCGGATCGTCTATTCGGGCGGCAGCAGCGCCAAGCTTGGCATCGTCACCATCGGCAAGAGTTATCTCGATGTTCGCCAGGCGCTGGAGGATATCGGCATCGACGAAGCGGCCGCCAGTCGCATCGGTATCAGGCTGTTCAAGGTCGGCTGCCCGTGGCCGCTCGACCTGCAGCACATCGCCGACTTTGCTCGCGGCCTCGATACCATCGTCGTCGTCGAGGAGAAACGCTCGCTGATCGAGGTGCAACTGCGCGAGAACCTTTACGGCACCGCGACGCAGCCGATCATCGTCGGCAAGAAGGACGAGCGCGGCGACTGGCTGTTCCCGGCCAAGGGCGCGCTCGACCCCAACGATATTGCCATCGCGCTCGGCGAGAGGATTTTGCGAACGATCGGCCCGTCGGAAGAAATCGCCGCGCGGGTGGCGAAGTTGCGCCAGTTCCAGGCGATGCTGGCCGACACGTCAGACATCGCCTCGCGCACGCCCTTCTTCTGCTCCGGCTGCCCACACAATTCCTCGACCAAGGTGCCGGACGGCTCGCTCGCCGCCGCCGGAATCGGCTGTCATTTCATGGCGCTGTGGATGGACCGCAACACCGTCGGCTTCACCGCCATGGGCGGCGAGGGCGCGCAGTGGGTCGGCCAGGCGCCGTTCTCGAAGCGCGAGCACATCTTCCAGAATCTGGGCGATGGCACTTACAACCACTCGGGTGTGCTGGCGATCCGCTTCGCGCTGTCGACCGACGCCAACATCACCTACAAGATCCTCTACAATGACGCCGTCGCGATGACCGGCGGGCAACCGCACGAGGGCGGCCTGACGGTGGACATGATCGCAAGGCAGGTGCGCGCCGAGGGCGTGGAGCGCATCGCCATCGTCACCGACGAGCCGGACAAATATACCGGCAAGGTGGAATTTCCCGCCGGCGCCACCATCCATCACCGCGACGACCTCGATCTCGTCCAGCGCGAGTTGCGTTCGGTCAAAGGCGTCTCGGTGCTGCTCTACGACCAGACCTGCGCCGCCGAGAAGCGTCGCCGCCGCAAGCGCGGCACCTTCCCCGATCCCGACAAGCGTATCTTCATCAACGAGCTGGTCTGCGAAGGCTGCGGCGATTGCGGCGTGCAGTCGAATTGCGTCTCGATCCAGCCGGTCGAGACCGAATTCGGCCGCAAGCGCAAGATCGACCAGTCGAGTTGCAACAAGGACTTCTCGTGCGTCAACGGTTTCTGCCCCTCCTTCGTCACCGTCCACGGCGCCAAAATCAGGAAAGCCGAAGGCATAGCCGGCGCGGCCGACCCGCTCGCGGGGGTGCCGGCGCCGGCGCAATTTACGCTCGGTGAACAAGGCTGGGCGGCGATCATCGACGGTGTCGGCGGCACCGGCGTCGTCACAATAGGCGCGGTGCTCGGCATGGCCGCGCACTTGGAAGGCAAGGGCTGCGGCATGATCGACATGGCCGGCCTCGCCCAGAAGGGCGGCTCGGTGTTCACCCATGTCCGCATCGCCCGCACGCCGGACGACATCCACGCCATTCGGGTATCGGCCGGCAAGGCCGATCTCGTGCTCGGCTGCGATCTCGTCGTTTCGGGTGCCAAGAAGGTGTTGGCCGCGGTGCGCGAAGGCCATACCATCTTCCTCGCCAACACTGCCGAGATCATGCCGGGCGAGTTCGCCCGTTCGGCCGATTTCTCGCTGCCCGTCGAGCGGCTGAAGAAAGCGATAAGAACGGCCGCGGGCGACGACAGGACGCATGTCTTCGACGCCACCCGCACCGCCACCGCGCTGTTCGGCAGCTCGCTTGGTGCCAACATGTTCATGCTCGGATTCGCCTTCCAGCATGGCGGCTTGCCGCTGTCGGCGGAGGCGGTCGAAAAGGCGATCGAGCTCAACGGCGAGGCGGTAGCGATGAATATCGCGGCATTTCGCTGGGGCCGCCGCGCCGCCCACCAGCCGGATTTCGTGCGCAGCCTTCTCGCCCAGCCGGGCAAGGCCACGCAGCATGCCGCCATTGCCGAGACGCTGGACGATATAATTGCTCGCCGCGTCGCCTTCCTGACCGCCTATCAGAACGCCGCCTATGGCAAGCGCTATGCCGACAGACTGGCGGCGCTGCGCAAGGCCGAAACCAATGCTGTGCGCGGTTCGACCGTGGTGACCGAGGCTGCCGCAAAGAACCTGTTCAAGCTGATGGCGATCAAGGACGAATACGAGGTGGCGCGGCTTTATACGGACGGCTCCTTTGCCGCAGAGCTCGCAAAGCAGTTCCAGAGCTACGGCAAGCTTGAATTCCATCTCGCACCGCCGATCATGGGCAGGCGCGGCAGTGACGGCAAGCCGAAGAAATCGAGCTTTGGCCCGTGGATGATGAACGGGTTCCGCCTGCTGGCGGCGATGAAGGGGCTGCGCGGTACCGCTTTCGACCTGTTCGGCTACAGCGCCGAGAGGCGTATGGAGCGGCAGCTTCTTGCCCTCTATGAAGCCGACCTGGAGCTTGTCGCCGGCGCGCTGGCGCCGGGCAAGATCGAGGTTGCTGCCGCGCTTGTTTCGGTACCGGCGCTCATCCGCGGCTTTGGCCACGTCAAGCAGGCCAGTGCCGAAAAAGCCGCCGGCGAACGCCAGCGTCTGCTCGACCGCCTCTCGACGGCGCCGCTGCGGCCGCAACTTCAAGCCGCCGAATAATTCAGCGCTGTGATACTCCTTGTTTACCTGAACTGTAGTTTCCCTGCTTCCGCTGCGTCACCAATGGACGCCAATAGAGCCCGAACCGCTGCTCTAAACCTTTCTTAAGGCCAATGTGACACTGCTGGGTTCCCCAGGGTTGGGATCCAGGCGTGAATCTGAGACGAAAAAACGAGATTCCGGTCGACGTTTACATTCCGTTCGTGGAAACGCTGTTTCGCGACGGGTTCACGCTGTCGATCGGCCTTGTTGCGCAGACACTCCTCGTCATTCTGGTCTATTGGAAGACCATGGACTTGGCGTATCTTCTAGTTGCCGCTGGGCTCATCATTGTCGGTACTCTGCGCCTTCGCAACATCCGAAAATACGGGCGACTTCCTTCCCCGACGACGTGGGAAGAAGCCCATGATCGCGAAAACGATTACATAATTTTCGGTTCGATGCATGGTTTCATGCTTGGCGCGTTCTGTTTCGTCAGTATCTATCTGGCAAATGACAGCCACGACAACTATGCCGAAATAGCCTCTGTCTGCGTCACTCTGGCATCGGTCACGTCGATTGCCGGCCGCAATTATGGGTCGCCGCGCATGGTTATGATTTTTATCATAACCACCACATGGCCCATATCGCTTGGCTTTATCCTGCGCGGCGATATCTACCACATCATCCTCGGTCTGATGTCGGCCCCTTTTCTGTTTGCGATCAAGCGGTTCGCCGACATCGTCCGCGAAGTCCTGTTTACCGCCCTGTCGGAGGAAAAGAAGGCGAACCGCATCGCGCAGCGTTTCAACCGCGCGCTCAACACCATGTCGCATGGCCTTGTCATGCTTGGTCCCGACGGCCGGGTGGCGGTGGCCAATGCCGAAGCCGCGCACCTGATGTCGCTCAAATCGGCCGATGCGCTGCTAGGCCGCTCGATCCACGGTCTGCTGATGCGCGGCGCTGCAGGCGGCATGCTGGCGCCGAAAGATTGCCGTTACATCGAAGCCCAGCTGACGCGTGCGTTGCGCGAGGGCCGCGACCGCAAGGTCCTGGTCTCGCTCACCAACGGCCAGCACTATGAATTTTCGGCGCGCGAAGGCAGCCAGGAACTGGGCGTCGTCACTTTCGAGGATGTGACCGCCCGGGTCGAGGCGGAAGACAAGATCCGCTTCATGGCGCGCTACGACAGTCTCACCGGCCTGCCCAACCGCGCCTACTTCCACGAGTTGGTGGTGGAAGCCATGGCCTCAGGGGATCCCGAGCGTCTCTGCGGGCTGGTGGTGCTCGATCTCGATGATTTCAAGAGCGTCAACGACACGCTCGGCCATCCGGTCGGCGACGGATTGATCTACGCCGTTGCCGAGCGGCTGGCGGCAGTCGCTGGGCCAGGGATCACCGTCAGCCGCTTCGGCGGCGACGAGTTCATGATCTTCTTCGAGCGCATCGAGGATGAAAGCCACCTGACCGGCCAGGTTGATGAGATCTTTGTCAATCTACAGGGCGAGGTCGATGTCGCCGGCCACGGATTACGCATCCAGGCCTCCGGCGGCGCGGTGCTGTCGCGGGTCAAGGATACCGACGTTGACGCCATGATCGTCAAAGCCGACCTTGCACTCTACAAGGCCAAGGAGCTTGGCAAGAACGGTTGGCGGCTGTTCGAGGCCTCCATGGATGCTGCCTTCCGCAGCCGTCAGCTGATGAAGGCGGACCTGCGCAGCGCCGTGGAAAACAACGAATTGCGGGTGGTCTATCAGCCGATCGTGGCGATGAGCACGATGCGTATCGCCAGTTGCGAAGCGCTGTGCCGCTGGGATCATCCCGATCTCGGGCCGATTTCCCCCGGTATCTTTATTCCGCTGGCGGAGGAAATGGGGATTATTTCCGACATCAGCACCTTCGTCCTGCATGCGGCCTGCACGGAATGCGCCAAATGGCCGGCCCAGACCAGCGTGTCGGTCAATCTCTCGGCCAAGGATTTCCGCAACCGTGATGTCATCCAGAAGGTTCGCGACGCACTGGCTGAATCCGGTCTCTCCGCCGGACGTCTGGAGATCGAGGTCACCGAGACGGCGCTGCTCGACGACAAGTCGCTGACACGCCAATATATCGAGGAGTTGAAGCGGCTCGGCGTGCGCATTGCGCTCGACGATTTCGGTACCGGGTATTCGAGCCTCAGCTATCTCCACAAACTGCCGCTCGACAAAATCAAGATCGACCGCTCGTTCCTGATGGATGTCACTCAGAACAGCCGGTCGCTCGAATTGCTCAAGGGCATCGTCAACCTGTCACGGCCGCTGGGACTTTCGGTTACCGTCGAAGGTGTCGAGACCTTCGAACAGCTCAAGATCCTGGCATTGCAGGTCAAGCCGGACCTGGTCCAGGGCTTTCTGTTCGGGTCGGCACTCAGCGCGTCCGGCATCGAGACGATGTCGAGCACCGTCTGGCCCTTCGCCAAGGACATCCAGACGGCAAGGAAGGCGCCGCGGCGCTGACTTCGCGCTGAAAAACCGCGTATTTTAGTATAATTTTATTAATTATTAACCTTAACGAGCGGTAAACGAGCTCCTACTTATTTTCATCTTTACATCTCATGACCCGTCCGTAGTGTCGGCTGGTGGCGGTAATCGCGGGGAATAGAGTTCATGTGTGCCCAGTTGAGTTCGCTCGGCCATGCGGCGGGCGCTGGTGGGAAAGATGCGTCCGAGACCATGTCCAGCTTCGCGCAACATGTTTATGCGCTGCTTGACCGGACGGAGTACCGACGATGTGAAAGCGGCGAGGACTTCGAAAGCATTTACAGGCTGCGCTACAATTCCTATCGGATGAACGATCTGGTGCCCGAGAATGCGTCCCGTCAGGTCCATGACGAGTTTGACGAACTGCCCAATTGCCATACGTTCGGAATCTACATCGAGGGGCGGCTGGTCAGCACAATGCGCCTGCATAACGTGTCTGCTGATAACGCCACATCACCAGCGCTCAGCGTCTACAAGGACTTGTTGATGCCGCGTCTGGCGGCCGGCGAAGTCTTTATCGACCCGAGCCGTTTTGCCGTGGACGCCGAATGGTCACGGCTTTACCCGCAGATCCCGTATGTGACGCTGCGCCTTGCGGGCATGGCTTGCTTCCATTTCGGCGCGCCTTATTGCATATCCATGATCCGCGAGGACCATGCGGCTTTCTACAAGCGCATCTATCGGGCGCGACCGATTGGCGATGCGCGGCCCTATGCCGGCGTGATCAACTGTTTCGCGCTGCTTTATCAAGCCGATGTCCTGGCGATCAAGAATGAAACCTACGCTCGCTTTCCGTTCTTCCGTTCGACGCCAATGGAGCAGCGCATGTTGTTCGATACGCCCGGTGCCGGCGAACTCGCCCCGCTGACCATCCTGCCCACCGCCAAGTATTTTCGCGAAGCCGCCTGAACGAGCCCATGGAGCCTTCCGGTCGCTTCGGCGTTCTGGGCAAGGGTGCTGGTGGTAGGTCGGCATGGCCGGCATCCGCCAAGCATCGCTTCGATAGCGATCCGATCAAAGGAACCGATATGACCATTTCCACGCTCGCCCTTACCCCGCTTATCTCGCTGATTGCAGGCGTGCTGATCCTGGTGATGCCGCGGCTGCTCAATTATATCGTCGCCCTTTATCTGATCGTTGTCGGCCTGCTCGGTCTGTTCCCGCATCTCGCCGGCTAACGACATCGGCAATAGCGGACCTGCCATCCATTGTGATTGGTATCGCCGCGCTTCGCGCAGCGATTTCAAGTTTTGCTTGAGATTGTTGGCTGCGGCGATGCGGCAATAGCGCCATTGCCCTTAACGCGGCTTTTCGCTATGTGCCTGAAAGATGTCTTCGAAGGGGTATTCCAATGGCTGAACACACGCCGACCGGTCCTGTCGAACTAGGCGCGAAGATGGACTATGCCGAGCACGACCGCACCTATGCCGGCTTTGTGATGCTGGCCAAATATGGGTCGCTATTTTGCGCCGCCGTGCTTCTTGCCATGGCGTTCGGCTTCTTTGTGGGCGGCTTCTTCTCGGGGACTATCCTGTTCGTGCTGATCCTGGCCATCGGCGCCTTTATTCTCCGATAACTCCTCCAACCTTTGTCGAAGGCGCCGCCGGGGTCGGTCGGTGTCTTGCGGTAACAGGGTTCCGGCCGAAAGGATCATGCGGTGGGACAGACGGTTTTCATCCCTCGTGAGCTCGACGCGAACGAGCCGCGCGTCGGGGCCTCCCCCGACACGGTGAAGCGGCTGGCGGCACTGGGTTTCGACGTGATTGTCGAAACCGGCGCCGGCACAGCGTCGCGCATTCCCGACGAGGAGTTCGCCCGGGTGGGCGCCGCGATCGGCAAGGTCGGCGATGCTGCCAAGGCCGATGTCGTGCTGAAGGTGCGCCGGCCCATGGACGCCGAGCTGAAGGGCTACAAGTCCGGCGCCGCTATCATCGCGATCATGGATCCCTACGGCAACGACGCTGCCGTCGCTGCCCTTGCCAAGGCCGGTGTTACTGCCTTCTCCATGGAGTTCATGCCGCGCATCACCCGCGCCCAGTCGATGGACGTTCTATCCAGCCAGGCCAACCTCGCCGGCTATCAGGCGGTGATCGACGCGGCTGCCGAATATGACCGGGCGTTACCGATGATGATGACGGCGGCCGGCACCGTACCGGCAGCGAAGGCGTTCGTCATGGGCGTCGGCGTCGCCGGTCTGCAGGCCATCGCCACCGCGCGCCGCCTCGGCGCCGTGGTCACCGCCACCGACGTGCGGCCGGCCGCCAAGGAGCAGGTCGCCTCGCTCGGCGCAAAATTCCTGGCCGTCGAGGACGAGGAGTTCAAGGCGGCCGAGACAGCCGGCGGCTACGCCAAGGAAATGTCGAAGGAATACCAGGCCAAGCAGGCGGCGCTGACCGCCGAGCACATCGCCAAGCAGGACATCGTCATCACCACGGCGCTGATCCCCGGCCGTCCGGCGCCGAAGCTGGTCTCGGCGGCGATGGTCGCCTCGATGAAACCCGGCTCTGTGATCGTCGACCTCGCGGTCGAGCGCGGCGGCAATGTCGAGGGCGCCGAAGCCGGCAAGGTGGTGACCACGGCCAACGGGGTAAAGATCGTCGGCCATCTCAACGTTCCCGGTCGCGTCGCCGCCTCCGCTTCGCTTCTCTATGCCAGGAACCTCTATGCCTTCCTCGAGACGCTGGTCGACAAGGCGGCGAAGACGCTTGCCATCAACCACGACGACGAACTGGTCAAGGCGACGATGCTGACCGATGCTGGCAAGATCGTGCATCCGGCTTTCGCAAAGGCTGAGCAGGAGCCGCCAAAGGGCCAATATGTCGAACCACCGGCCATTCCGGCCAGGACGATGGTTGCCGAGGCTTCGGCGAAGCCGGCTGCGAAGAAAACGGCCGCTTCGAGGAAGCCCAAGACCACCGGAGGGATCGCGTGATGGATCAGACTCTGCAGAAAGCCCTCGACCAGCTCGACCAGGCGACAGCTGCCGTGCGGCTCGCGGTGCAGAACCTGGCGGCCGCGCCCGGCACCGAGGCGGCGGGTGACGCCGCTCACGCGCTGTCCGGCGGTGCCATCGATCCCTTCGTCTTTCGCTTCGCCATCTTTGTCCTGGCGATCTTCGTCGGCTACTACGTCGTGTGGTCCGTCACGCCGGCACTGCACACGCCGCTGATGGCGGTCACCAACGCCATTTCCTCCGTCATTGTCGTCGGCGCGCTGCTGGCCGTCGGCATCTCGGCCTCAGGGCTTGCCACCGGCTTCGGCTTCGTTGCGCTGATGCTGGTATCGGTCAACATCTTCGGCGGCTTTCTCGTCACCCAGCGCATGCTGGCCATGTACAAGAAGAAGGAAAAGTAGGCCGCTATGAACGCCAACTTCGCCTCCTTTCTCTATCTGGTCTCCGGCATCCTGTTCATCCTGGCATTGCGCGGCCTGTCGCATCCGACCACCAGCCGCCAGGGCAACATGTACGGCATGATCGGCATGGGCATCGCCATCGCCACGACGCTGGCGCTGGCAACCCCTTCGGCCGGGCGCTTCGGCCTCATAGTGCTCGGGCTGCTGATAGGCGGCTCGGCCGGTGCGGTCACGGCACGGCGCATTGCCATGACCTCGATGCCGCAGCTGGTCGCCGCCTTCCACTCGCTGGTCGGTCTTGCCGCGGTCATGGTGGCGGCCGCCGCCATCTATGCACCGGAAAGCTTCGGCATCGGCACCGTCGCCGATATTCATGCCCAGGCACTGATCGAGATGAGCCTCGGCGTTGCCATAGGTGCCATCACCTTCACCGGCTCGGTCATCGCCTTCTTGAAGCTTGACGGCCGCATGTCGGGCAAGCCGATCATGATCGGTGGCCGCCACTTCATCAACGCGGCCCTGGGCATTGCGCTGATCGTGCTGATCGTGCTGCTCGTCACCGCCGAGTCCAAGGTGGTGTTCTGGCTGATCGTTGCCGCCTCGCTGGTGCTGGGTGTGCTTCTCATCATCCCGATCGGTGGCGCCGATATGCCGGTGGTCGTGTCGATGCTGAATTCCTATTCGGGCTGGGCCGCGGCCGCCCTGGGCTTCACGCTCGGCAATCTGGCGCTGATCATCACCGGCGCGCTGGTCGGCTCGTCGGGCGCCATCTTGTCTTACATCATGTGCAAAGGCATGAACCGGAGCTTCATCTCGGTCATCCTCGGCGGCTTCGGCGGCGAGACATCAGCTATTGCCAACGATGGCATCGAGCGCACGGTCAAGCAGGGCTCGGCCGAGGATGCCGCCTATCTGATGATGAATGCGCAAAAGGTCATCATCGTGCCGGGCTACGGCATGGCCGTCGCCCAGGCGCAGCACGCGCTGCGCGAGATGGCCGACAAGCTCAAGGCCAACGGCGTCGACGTCAAATACGCCATCCACCCGGTTGCCGGCCGCATGCCCGGCCACATGAACGTGCTCTTGGCCGAAGCCAGCGTGCCTTATGACGAAGTGTTCGAGCTGGAGGACGTCAACTCTGAGTTCGCGCAGGCCGACGTCGCCTATGTCATCGGGGCCAATGACGTCACCAATCCCTCGGCTCGTGACGACAAGTCCTCACCTATCTACGGCATGCCAATCCTCGACGTCGACAAGGCGCGCACCTGCCTGTTCGTCAAGCGCTCGCTCGGCTCCGGCTATGCCGGCATCGACAACACGCTGTTCTACAAGGACGGCACCATGATGCTGCTCGGCGACGCCAAGAAGATGACCGAGGAGATCGTCAAAGCGATGGATCACTGAAACGGCGTCGCTGCCAACTCACTGCCGATCGTCGAATACAGCCCGGCTCCGCGCCGGGCTCTTTCTTGGCTGTTACCGGTTCTGAAGCTACGATGCCGACCCGTCGTCTTGCTAACGGCGTCATCGTGGAGGTGCTGGTGCCCGACCCTGGTTCTACTGCATCGCCGGCTGCCGATCTGACCGCAGCAGAGAAGGCGCCACGCAAGCGCAGCCAGGCGGTAGTGGTCGTGCACGGCATGGGCGAGCAGCGGCCCATGGACACGTTGAGGGAGTTTGTCCAGGCCGTATGGAGCCACGATCCGGCCCGTGCACCGTTCTATGCCCATGTCCCCGATCCGGCCGACCCGATGGGTGCGAAGATCAACCAGAGCTGGATCACGCCCGACAGCCGGACCAATTCGCACGAACTCCGCCGGATCACCACGCCCTATGATGTCGATGGCCGCCGCACCGATTTCTATGAGCTTTACTGGGCCGACATCACCCAGGGCACGACCCGAAGCCACCTTGCTGCCTGGGTGACGACCCTGCTCTGGCGCAAGCCGGCCGATATTCCGCGCGATGTGCTCAAACTCTATGTCGTCACGCTTTTGGCCACCATCGTCGTCCTCGGCGCGGCGCTGGCGCTCGCAACGTCGACCTGGCAAGGCTACATCTCCTGGACGACCGGTGTGCTTGTCACGGTTCTGGCGTCGTTCGTCATCTGGTCGGTGGACCAGTTTGGCTTGCCTTATTTCGGCGACGTCGCCGCCTATGTGCGGGCCGAAGCGGCAACGGTCGAGAAGCGGGCGCTGGTCCGCGAGCGTGGCCTCAAGCTGCTGAAGCGTCTCATGATGGACGATGCCTATGACCGCATCGTGCTGGTCTCGCACAGCCTCGGGTCGATCATCGCCTATGATCTGTTGCAGATATTGTGGGCCGATTTCAGGCCTAGAAAGTTGGAAGCCATTCGCGACAAAGCGAGGCTGAAGGCGATCCACGCCGTCGACAAGGCGACGCTGGCCGCCGATGCCTCCGCTTGGCCCGACAGCCTCGATGACCTCCCCGCATTCCGGCGCAGCCAATGGGAGCTCTACCGGCAGCTTCGCGTCGGCGACGCCGATCATCCGCTGCCGTGGAAGATCAGCGATTTCGTCACGCTCGGCAGTCCGCTGACCCACAGCGAGTTTCTAGTGACCTACAACCTCGCCGAACTCAGGCGCGGCATCGCCGAGCGCCTGTTTTCGGCATGCCCGCCGATCGCCGACAGGGCGGCGGGCGGGACCATGCTCTACCAGGAAGGGCGCAGCCATTCCGGCAAGCCGCAGCGGGCGGTGCATCATGGCGCGGTGTTTGCCGCGACGCGCTGGACCAATATTTTCGACAGGGGCAATGGCTGGCTGACCGGCGACCCGATTTCAGGGCGGATGACGGAAAATTTTGGTCCCGGCGTGGAAAACATCCAGGTCGAGCTGCGCGGCTCGGGCGGCCGCGTCTTCACGCACAGGCTCTACTGGTCGCTGACGGCGAGCGGCCTCGAGGTCAACGCGCCGGCCGGCGTACAGCCGCGCTCGCACCTTGCCGTGCTGCGCGATGCGGTCGATCTCGGCCGCAAACTGGAAGCTGAGCTGTAGGCGGCGAGCAGCGCACGACAATGTCGCGGCGGCAGTTCAAAGCAAGGTCCCCTTCGGGCGTAATCTTCCCGAAGCGGACCGAGTTCGCTTAGTCACCGATCAACGATTGGTCAGGAAAATCGCTTCCTCGTCGTCGCGCTGCCTGCCGCCAAGTGCTGCAGCCGCGCTGGCAATGAAGGCCCCGACGACCAGCGACAGCGCGCCAATCAGCGAGAAGGTGGCGCCTGCCTTTCTGGCGGTGTCGGCCACCTGCTGGGCCTTGACCTTGGCGTCCTGCGCTCTGGCGATTACCGTATCGACGCGAGCGGTGGCATCCGCTTCGGACAGGCCTGTGCGGGCGGCCACGAGCCGCGACAGATAGGTCTTGTCGTCGGCCGATATTTCGCCTGCTGCGGCACTCGCGATTAGAATGCGCGATGCCTGCGCCGTTGCCGCAGCGTCGCTCTCCGGATTGGCGGCAGCGAGCCTTGCCGGATCGGCCGGGCGGAACAGCGTATCGACGAAATACGATGTGGCGTTGTCAGTCGAGGCGCTACCCGCGTTTGCAGCAGCACCTGCCGAAGCGCCCATTGCCGCGCCCGATGCCACAGTCGAAGCAGCCTGGACACCGGTACCTATCGCGGCCGAAAGCGCCGTGCCGAGCACGCCGGCGACGAGCAGCGTCGCCAGCGCCCAGGCCAGGAAGCCGTGAGCGGTATCGCGGAAGAAGACTTCATCGGTGTGGATGCCGACCCATTTGGTGCGCAGGCGTCCGGCGAGGTAGCCGCCCAGGGCCGACGACAGCCACTGCACGACGATCAGCCAGACGCCGGTGGAAACGGCGAAAGTGGTGACTGACGCACCCGAGCCGGACCATGGCGACACCATGCTCAGCCCAAGCCCGGAGCCGAGCAGCATCAAGATGAAGGTAAGCGTTGACGCAGCAAAGGCGCCGGCGACGATTGGCCCCCAGCTGACAGCAGTGGAAGCGGATTCCGTCGGGGCGGAAACGTCGACAGCTGTTACGGTGGACTGCATCGAAGCCTCCCTACCGTGCGAACAGCATGATCAGAATAATGATCGGAATTGGAACTCCGAGAAGCCAGAGCAAAATGCCACGTCCCATGGATGCCTCCTGCGGCGATTGTGATCGACTACAATGCCTTGAAAGCCTTTCCGTTCCGGCGGTCCTGGTGATCTTTGTTGCGTTGCAGCAGCCGTATTGGTGCGCCAAGGCGCACCAATGCACTTCATGCCTGCTGGCTGGGTATCTCGGCCTTGGCTCAGATGTCCAGATTGGCAACCGACAGCGCGTTTTCCTGGATGAATTCGCGCCTTGGCTCGACCTCGTCGCCCATCAGCCGTGAAAACAAGCTGTCCGCATCAGTCGCGTCATTGACCTTGACCTGTAACAGCGAGCGCACATTCGGGTCGAGCGTCGTTTCCCAGAGCTGCTCGGCGTTCATTTCGCCAAGGCCCTTGTAGCGCTGCATGGTCAGGCCCTTGCGGCCGGTGGCAAACACGGCATTGAGCAGTGCCAGCGGCCCCGAAATGGTTTCCGAGACATCCTTGCGGCGCAGCACCGGCGGCTCGCCGTAGATTTCCGCCAGGCGCGGCGCATAGCGGTCGAGCTGGCGTGCGTCGGCGGAATTGATCAGCGCCAGGTCGAGATGCGCGAACTCCTTGACGCTGCGCACCGTTCGCTCGAAGACATAGCCGCCAATGCCCTCGTTCGAGGTCGACATGCGGCCGATCCAGCCGCGCTCGGTATCCTCGGCGATAATGTCGAGACGACGGGCAACACGCTCGGCCGTCTCGTTGGCGCGGCGGAGGTCGGTGAATATCTCCGGGTTGAGCGCGCCGGCAATCGCTGCCTGCTCGACCACGCCTCTGTTATAGCGCGTGTGCAATCCGTTGATGAGCTGGCGGACAGCCAAGGCGTCGTCGATGGCACTGCGCAGGTCCTGCCCGGCCCGCACCTCGCCTGTGCTGAGCGCAAGCGACGCTTCTTCCAGCCCGGAGCCGATCAGGAATTCCTCGAAGGCGGCTTCGTCCTTGATGTATTGCGAGCTCTTCCCGCGCGTCACCTTGTAGAGCGGCGGCTGCGCGATGTAGAGATGACCGCGTTCGATCAGTTCCGGCATCTGGCGGAAGAAGAAGGTCAGCAGCAAGGTGCGGATGTGGGCGCCGTCGACATCGGCGTCGGTCATCAGGATGATCTTGTGGTAGCGCAGCTTGTCGGCGTTGAACTCGTCCTTGCCGATCGAGGTGCCGAGCGCGGTGATCAGCGTGCCGATCATGTCGGAGCCGAGCATGCGGTCGAAGCGGGCGCGCTCGACATTGAGGATCTTGCCGCGCAGCGGAAGAATGGCCTGGTTCTGGCGCGAACGGCCGCCCTTGGCCGAGCCGCCGGCGCTGTCGCCCTCGACGATGAAGATCTCGGATTTCGCCGGATCGCGCTCCTGGCAATCGGCCAGCTTGCCGGGCAACGAGGTGACGCCGAGCGAACTCTTGCGGGTGATGTCGCGTGCCTTGCGCGCGGCTTCGCGCGCGGCAGCGGCCTGGATGACCTTCTCGATGACCGCCTTGCCCTCGGTCGGGTGCTCCTCGAGCCAGGTGCCGAGCGCTTCGTTGACAAGCCCTTCGACCACCGGGCGGACCTCGGACGACACCAGCTTGTCCTTGGTCTGCGAGGAGAATTTCGGGTCGGGAACCTTGACCGACAGCACCGCGGTCAGCCCTTCGCGGCAATCATCGCCGATCAGCGCCACTTTTTCCTTCTTGGTCAGGCCCGAGGAGTCGCCATAGCCGGTTATCTGGCGCGTCAGCGCACCGCGGAAGCCTGCCAAATGCGTGCCGCCGTCGCGTTGCGGGATGTTGTTGGTGAAGGCCAGCACGTTTTCATGGTAGCTGTCGTTCCACCACATGGCGACTTCGACCGTGATGCCGTCGCGCTCGGCGCGGATCGAGATCGGCTTGTCGAGCAACGGCTTCTTCGTCCGGTCGAGATATCGGACGAACTCTTCGAGGCCGCCATCGTAGTGCAATTCATGGCGCATGATGTCGGCATGGCGGGCATCGGTCAAAACGATGCGCACGCCGGAGTTCAGGAAGGCGAGTTCGCGCAGCCGATGCTCCAGCGTACCGTAGTCGAATTCGACCATGGTGAAAGTCTCGGACGACGGCAAAAACGTGATTTCGCTGCCGCTGCGCCCCTGATAGGTGCCGGGGACCTTGTCTTGTTCATAACTGCCGGTGATGCGCAGCGGCGCGTCGGCATTGCCATGCGTGAAACTCATCTCGTAGATCTGGCCGTTGCGGCGGATCTTCAGTTTCAGCCAGGCCGACAGGGCGTTGACGACCGACACGCCGACGCCGTGCAGGCCGCCTGACACCTTGTAGGAGTTCTGGTCGAACTTGCCGCCGGCATGCAGCTGCGTCATGATCACTTCGGCCGCCGAAATGCCTTCGCCGGTGTGGATATCGGTCGGAATGCCGCGGCCATTGTCGATGACCGTCACCGATCCGTCCGGATTGAGCGTCACCGTCACCAGGTCGGCATGGCCGGCCAGTGCTTCGTCGATGGCGTTGTCGACGACTTCATAGACCATGTGGTGCAGGCCCGAGCCGTCGTCGGTATCGCCGATATACATGCCCGGCCGCTTGCGAACGGCATCCAAGCCCTTCAAAACCTTGATGGAATCGGCGCCGTATTCGGCTTCAACGCCGTTGGCGATGTCGGTCTGGTCGCTCATGAAAACCTGTCTGATTGATGCCGTGTGCAGAGCGCGAAAAATCGGCTTCGAATCGCGCATTTCTAATGTCGTAGATATAGGCGCAAAAGGCGGTTTTTCCAAGGTTTGCAGGCATTTCGGAACGGAATGACCATCGCGTGAGCCGGCTACCGGCGCCTGGCTTCGATCCTGGCCAGCCGCTCACGTAAAAACTTGATCATGAACTTGTGGCGCGGTGCCAACCGCCCGCTCCGGTCGAGCTCGAGCGTCATGTCGAGCGCCTTGGAAAGCACAGCCTTCGGGTCCTTTGCGACTTGGGCGTAGTCGATATAGGCGACCACCAGGTCGCGCTGCCAGGTGGCGTTGTCCGGATCGGACCGGGCAAGTTTCTCGCGAATGGCCAGGCTGTCCTGAAGGGCTTGCCGGGCGCCCCTGACGTCGCGCTGCCTGAGGCGCAGCGTGGCGACTTCGGACAGCGTTATCGACAAGTCCCGCTGCCAGTCGGAATTTGCGGGATCGAGCTTGGCCAGCCTCTGCGCAATCGCGTAGCTGTCCAGATAGGCTTTCAGCGCGCCTTTGTGGTCGCCCTGTATCGCCAGGACGCCGGCGACTTTCTCGATGCACACGGACAGGTCGCGCTGCCATTCGGTGTTGTTCGGGTCGCCGGCGGCGAGCGCGCTGGCCTGCGAAAGTGCCTCACGATAAGCCGAAAGTGCCGCCGGCCAATTCTGCTGGTCGCTCAGCGCATTGCCGATCTTGGCGTTGCCGACCGACAGGTCGCGCTTCAACTCGGTGTCGTCCGGATCGCGTTTCGCCAGTTGTTTGACGATCGCCAGACCTTCCTTGTAGGCCGCCAGCGCCCCGGCGGCGTCGCCGCGTTCGCGCAGCAGGTCGCCTATCGTATCGTGGCTGACCGAGACGTCACGCTGCCGGTCGGCGTCTCCCGGTTTGTCCGCCGCCAGCGCCAGCCGCACCTTCAGGCTCTCTTCATAGGCCGCCTGTGCGTTGTCCAGTTGGCCTGCGATATGGGCAAGGTGACCGATCTCATCGTAGGTGATGGTCAGGTCGCGCTGCAGTTCGGCACGGTCGGGCTCTCCGGCGGCGAGCTGCTTCTTGATCGACAGGCTTTCCTGGTAGACCTCTGCGGCGCCGGCCAGATCGCCTTGGGTCGCCAATACGTTGCCGATCTTGTCGTCGGCCATGGCGAGGTCGCCGAACCACTCCAGATTGTCCGGTTCTGCCTCGGTCAGGCCCTGCAGAATGGTCTTGGCGGTCTCATAATTCTGCAGCGCTGACGGCAGATTGCCTTGCGCCATCCGCACGTTGCCGAGCTTGACGTGGCTGACGGCGAAGTCGCGCTTCACGTTGGGATCGGTTTCATGATGCGACCGCCGCTCGAGATCGGCTTGCAGCGCCTCGAAGGCACGGCCAGCCGCATCGATATTGCCGACCGTGGTATAGAGCTTGCCGAGCTCGTCCAGCGTGCGGATCAAGCGGTCGGCGTCGTCGAGCGACAGCACCACCTGTCCGGCTTCGTCATAAAGCGCGAGCACGGACTCATAGTCCCTGATGGCTGTAGCGTAGTCGAGGTCGGCGCGCGCCGCCCCGCCGGACAGATAGCGCGTCGCGGCTTCGGAGAGCGTGCGGCTGACGAAATTGGCCTTCAGCGCGTTGCGCGAGACATTGTCGATCTCGGCTGCCTCGGCGAGCTTTTTACGCGCGGCATCGAACGCTCCCAGCGAAAGCTGCTCTTCGGCCTGCCGGCGCAACGCTGCCACCCGCAGATCGTCGGATCCAAGCGTCTGCATTTCGCTCCGCACCTTGACGAAGGCGTCGGCTGCCTCACGCAGCCTGGTGTTCAGACTGTTTGCGGAGAGATGGCCGGCATCGGAACTGATCAACGCGCCATAGAGCGGCGCCAGCGGCATATCGGCGTCGCTGGCGATCTTTTCCACCTCGCCGCGCATCGCGGGCGTCACCTCGGCCATGGCCAGCAACAAGCGTTCGCGCTCCGGCAATTTCTCCTTGGCCGAGGCGGCAAAGAACAGCTGCGGCAGGCCGCTCTCGACATAGGGCAATTGCTTACCGCGCGAGAGGTCGTAGACCTCCTGCTGCACGAGCGTCAGCACGGAGCGGATCTCGAGACCTTCGGTGCCGAGGTATTTCGTCAGCGCCGCGGTAAACGGCGAATTCTGGCCCGTCCCATCCGCGGCGGTCTCGCCGGGCGCCGCCGAAAAGGCAAACAGGATGTTTTCTGCCCGCCCGATGCGGCCAAGGCCCGGCCGGACCTTGTCGCTGACGTCTTTTGCCAGCGCCGTCGCGCCGCGGCCTTCGCCGCCCGTAGCCGCGAACGGATCGCTACGGCAGGCGTCGAGCACGATCAATCCGACCTTGCTGGTGGCGGCGACGGTCGCGCGGATCACCTCCAGCGGCAGGCTGGTCCTTTCCAGCGTAGCGAGCGACGACGCGTCTGCATCGACCGGCAGGAGCCGATTCTCGCCGGCGATCTCGACGCCGTGGCCGGAGAAGAACACCAGCGCCACGTCGGCGCCTTTGGCATCCTCGCGGAAATCGTCGAGCGCCCGGCGCATGCGCCGCAGGTCGCGGTTGGTTTCGAGGAAGACCTCGAAACCAAGCTTCCTCAGCACCGTTTCCATAACCTCACCGTCATTGACGGGATTGGCGAGCGGCCGGATCAGCCGATAGTCGTTCTCGGCGATGACCAGCGCAACGCGCCGCTCCGCCACGGCAGCGGAGGCCGTCGAGAGGATCAGCAGCAAGGCAAACAGAAAACGCAAATCGAACCGCCCCGGCCCGGTCATTTGCCGGAGCATTCCATCTCTTTATGGCATGAGCAAGTTACGGCATCGGCAAGCCCGGCCGTTCGCGTTGTCAGCCGACCCGCATCGGCTTCAGCGCTTCGCTCCAGCGGAACAACTCGTCCAGCATGGTCCTGGCCCCGCCGAGCACCTGCTCGCTGGGCAAGAAGGCGCCGGTCTCGTCGAGCAGCTTCTGGTACATCGGCAGCGCCACGCCTTCCGGGATCGGCATGACGCCGACGGAGGTCAGCAACGGTTTGACCGCCTGCGCCGCCCGCAGGCCGCCGGAGACACCGCCGTAGCTGAGGATGGCGGCCGGCTTGTATCGCCATTCCCTGAGCAGGTAGTCGACCGCGTTGACGATCGCGGGGGCGGCGAAATAATTGTATTCCGGCGCCACGAAGACGAATGCGTCGGCGGCGTCGATTGCCTTCGACCAGGCTTTCGTGTGGCTGTTTTCGTATTTGCCCAGTCTCGGATGATGCGGCTCGTCCAGCACCGGCAGGTTGAAGGCCGCGATGTCGGTGAGCACCGGCTCGAATTTGCCGTGCTCGCGCGCAAAGCTCTCCAGCCAATTTGCGAAAACCGGCCCGGCGCGGCCCGGCCGCGTGCTGCCGATGATGACGTTCAACTGGTGCTTCAAGGCAGGCTCCCGCCGGTTAGTGGCATCTGTGGTGCTGCCACCTAAGACACGCAGCCGGACACAGCAAGCAGGCACTTTCCGGTGCCCCGGTCACATTCCAGAGAGCGGATGCTTCGCCTTGTCGTCCGGTCACATGGACGCCTGCCTTGCCCGCCACTACATTGAGGTGTCAGCGGAGCAAGCCATGGACAGTCAGCCCGTCCCCTTCGTCCCGCCGGCGCCGAAGCCGCGCACAGCGCCGCCCTCGACGCTGGAGATGATCCGCATCGTCTACCGCAATCCGCTCGAACTGTGGGGCGAGCCGACCTATAACGAGCCCTGGATTTCGGTGACCGGCGTCGGCGGGCCGCTGGTCATCGCCAACGATCCCGGCCTCATCCGCCATGTGCTCGTCGATAACGCCAAGAACTACAAGATGGCGACGGTGCGTCAGAAGATATTGCGGCCAATCCTGCGCGACGGCCTGCTGACCGCCGAAGGCGAAGTGTGGCGGCGTTCGCGCAAGGCGATGGCGCCGGTGTTCACGCCGCGCCACATCTTCGGCTTCGCCGAGCCGATGCTGAAACGCACGCTCGAATTCGTCACCCGTTACGAGCAAGGTGGCACGTCGGACATCGCCCACGACATGACGCTGCTCACCTTCGACATCCTGGCCGAGACACTGTTTTCGGGCGAGATATCGGGCGAGCCCGGTAGCTTCGCCAAGGAGATCGATCGCCTGTTCGAGACCATGGGCCGGGTCGATCCGCTCGACCTTTTGCGTGCGCCCGACTGGCTGCCGCGCCTGACCCGCATCCGCGGCCGCAAGACCATGGCCTACTTCCGCAAGATCGTAACCGACACGGTGCAGATGCGCGAGGCGCGGCTGAGGCGCGCTTCGGACACGGTGCCGCAGGATTTTCTCACGCTGCTGTTGAAGGCGGAGGGACCGGGCGGGCTGACCCGGGCCGAGGTCTAGGACAACATCATCACCTTCATCGGTGCCGGCCACGAGACTACGGCCAGGGCGCTCGGCTGGACGCTCTACTGCCTTGCCGAAGCGCCGTGGGAGCGCGAAAAGATCGAGCACGAGATCGATGCGGTGTTGGCGCGCGAGCCCGACCCGACGAAATGGCTCGACGACATGCCGCTCACCCGCGCCGCCTTCGACGAGGCGCTCAGGCTCTATCCGCCGGCGCCGTCGATCAACCGCGAACCGATCGAACCCGAAACCTGGAACGGCCTCTACGTACCGCGGCGTGCCGCGGTGCTGGTGATGCCGTGGGTCGTCCACCGCCATCGGAAATTGTGGGACCGGCCGGACGCTTTCATGCCGGAACGCTTCCATCCGGGAAACCGCGAAAAGATCGATCGTTTCCAGTATTTGCCGTTCGGCGCCGGCCCCCGCGTCTGCATCGGCGCCAGCTTCGCCATGCAGGAGGCGATCATCGCGTTGGCGATCATGCTGTCGCGCTACCGTTTCGACGCCACCGCGGAAACCCACCCCTGGCCGGTGCAGAAGCTGACGACGCAGCCGCAAGGCGGCCTGCCGATGCAGGTCACCCGGCGCGGCTCGTAGGCAACCGCACGTCCGTTCGTGTTATGCGGCGGACTTGCGTTGGAACTGGCCGGCGGCGCGGTAGCGCCAGAGATAGCTGGGCAGAATGGTTCCGATCGACCGTGGCTGGATCCCGAGGCCGGCGAGCGTCCTGTTGTCCTTGACGGCGGCTTCCGACACCACATTGTGCTGGCGCAACAGCAGGACCTGGTCCTTGGTCAACAACGGATTGGGAAGCAGCCCGAGAATTGATGCCTGGAGGTTCGCCAGCCACCATGGCACGGGCAGCAAAAACCGCTTGCGTTCGATGATGACAAGCAGCTCTTGCATGCATTCCTTGAAGGTAAGCACCTGCGGCCCGCCGAGTTCATAGATCCGGCCGCCCTGGACCTTGCCGTCGACCGAGTGCGCCACCGCTTCGGCGACGTCGCCGACATAGACCGGCTGGAATTTCGTCTGCCCGCCGCCGATCAGCGGCAGCACTGGGGAAAAGCGGGCCATGTTGGCAAAGCGGTTGAAGAAACCGTCCTCCGGCCCGAAATTGATCGATGGCCGCAAGATCACGGCGTCTTGGACCGTCTCAAGAACGGCCTTTTCGCCGAGCGCCTTGGTACGCGCGTAGTCCGATTGCGCGTGGAGGTCCGCTCCCAGAGCCGAGATGTGGGTGAGGCCGGCGCCGACGGCGCGCGCCGCTTCGGCAATAGCGCGCGCGCCGAACTCGTGGACGGCAGTAAATTTCTGCCGGCCGGCCTCATGCGCGATCGCCACCAGATTGACGACATGGTCGGCGCCTTGCACGGCGCGGTCGACCGACCAGCGGACCCGGACATTGGCCTGCACCGGCTGGATCTGCCCGACATTGCCAAGCGGTTGCAAATGACCGGCGAGATCGGGCCGGCGGCAGGCAACCCGGATGCGGTAGCCGCGCTTGGCCAGCGCCCGCACGACATGACGACCGACAAAGCCGGAGCCGCCGAAAACGACGACGAGCTTTGGGGTCTGAAGGATTTCGGTCATGGCTGGCTCCGGCGGGCTATCCAGATGGCTTGATTGAAGCCGTTTCATAGTCGGTTTCGCGCCAAAGGCAAAGGGCGACCATCGGTCGCCCGGCACTGTTGAAGCATGATTTTCCGGATCCGTTCGAAATGGCAGAAAACGCCGCCGAGGCCCGGCTTTACGGCAACTCCATTAGGAACAGGAACCTTTGTTCGGTCGGCGATTTTAGATGTATGATTTGATTCCGAATGGAGGATATTGCCGATGACGACAAAACGCGTTGCGATCTTCGCTCTGGCTTTCGCAACAGGCTGCAGCATTGGTGCCTCGGCATTCGCGGCAAACCGGCATCACCACCAAGCTCAACCCGAACGCTACGTTCCCGCCAACGGCGACATCATCGACATTCTGTTCGGTGGCCCGCGCTACTATGACAACCACCTGTTCACGACGGCCGCCGAACCCTGCTCCTACAACAGGGTAGGACCGGACGCGAATGCGGTGAACGCGATCAACGATCATCATTGCGGGAAGTAGGCTCGCGCTGCCGGATCGGCCGGCCCCGTCAGCCGCTCATCGGACAAACGAATTTCTTCAGGACGAATAGCGCCCGGCGAATTCGGAAATGCGTTGCACCACGGCTTTCGGCGCCCTTATGCCGCGCGCCGCCGCCTTCTCCGCGGCCTCGGCCCGGGCACGCCCCGGCACATGCACGCCATAGCGCCGCCGCAGCCGGTCGAGCTGATCCTTCATCCGCTTTTCGAAGTCCGGATCGAGCAGCTTGGGCTCGACGGCAAGCACGAACAGGCCGGTCCCCGGACTGTCCGGCCCGCCGCTGAACCATGGCGCATCGAGCGACCAGTTGGCGCCCGACAGGCCCGCAGCCAGCACCTCGACCATCAGCGCGATGTTGGCGCCGCGCTGGCCGCCGAAGGCAAGCATGGCGCCCTTCATGGCAGCTGCCGGGTCCGTGGTCGGATTGCCGCTGGCATCCAGTGCCCAGCCTTCGGGTATCTTCTTGCCGTCCTCGGCCGCCTTGCGGATGTTGACGAAGGCGGTGGCGCTCGACGACTGGTCGATGACCAGCGCCGCCCCGTCCGCGGCGGGTGCCGCAAAGGACATCGGGTTGGTGCAGTAGACCGGCTTGACCGAGCCCGAGCCGGCAAGCACGGCCGGGCCGTTGGTGGCGGCGAACGACACCAATCCCTGCGCGGCCAGCCGTCCGGTGAAATAGCCGAGCGCGCCGCACGTATAAGCATTCTTCTGCGAAAAGATGGCGACGCCGAACAGCCGCGCCGCCTTGGCGAGGTCATCGATCGTGCGGTCGAAACCGGTATGCGCTAAGCCGCCGCGCGCATCGGAAAGATAGACCGCGAGCGCCGGCCTGGTGATCACCGGATCGGCGTTGCCGTCGATACGGCCGGCCTCCAGTGCTTCAAGATAATCGATAAAGTGCGAAAGCCCGACGATCGACAGTCCTTCCGCCTCGGCCGCGACGATCGAGGCAGCCAGCGACTGCGCCGCCTCTTCGTTGGCGCCAGCGCCAAGTGCGGCCATCCGGCACAGCCCTGTCGCCTGGTCGAGACTGAGTTGCATTGTGATTGCCATGGATATCTGAGGGAATGGGTGAATGGTAAATGGTGAGTGGGACTTAGCCGGTAACACTACGGGCTACTCACTACTGACTATTCACTATTCACCATTCACCTAACCAATCTTGTTCGGAATCCGCGCCTCGATCTTGCCCAGGGTGAAGACGAGGATGCCGGTGATCGCCATATAGATCAACGCCAGGAGCAGCAAGGGTTCATAGGTGAGGTAGGTATCCTGACGCACCTTTGAAGAGACGGCGAATATATCGATCACGCTGATGGTCGCCACCAGCGGCGTCGATTTCAGCTGCAGCACGGTTTCGCCCGTCAGTGTCGGCAGCGCGCGGTAGAAGGCCTGCGGCAGCCAGATTCGCTGGAAAATCCTCCAGCGGCTCATGCCGAAGGCGCGGGCGGCTTCCAATTGGCCTTTCGGCACGCCGGCGAAAGCGCCTCGCATCACCTCGCCCTCATAACCGGCGAAGGACAGCGTCAGCCCGAGGACGCCATAGGGCCATGCCTGCCTCAGATAGGGCCACATCCAAGACTCGCGAATCCATGGATATTGTGGAAACAGCGAGCCCAGCCCGTAATAGAGCAACCAGAGCTGCAGCAGCAGCGGCGTCCCTCTGATGACGGTGCAGAAGACCTTGGCGGGTGCCGCGAACCAGAACGAGCCCGCAGCCTGCGCCAGCCCGAGCGGCACGGCGAGCAGGAAACCCAGCGTGCAAGTGACGGCAAGAATCCACAGCGCGCGCCAGATGCCGAGCAGTCCTATCCCGTAATATTTAGGCAGCCAGTCCCAGCGCATGAAGACGGCCGCCGCCAAAACCAGCCCCAGCGCGATCAGGATCAGCACGATACGATGCGGCTTCAGCCACAGCGAAGCGCGTGCGGCTATCTCGACGGCCGCCGCTTCGCCAGTCATCGCCGGGTCAGCCATCACCGGGCCTCCTTGAGCGACGGCATGCCGCGGCGGGCCCATGTCTCGATACGGCCGATGATCAGATTCGAAACCAGCGTCAACAGAAGGTAGATCGCGCCGGCGGCGATAAAGAATGTCAGATAGGCTTTGGTGACGCCGGCCGCCTGCCGTGTCGCCAATGTCAGCTCGAAAAAGCCGACGACCGCCAGCAGGGCGGTGTCCTTGGTGGCGATCAGCCAGAGATTGGCAAGGCCGGGTATGGCGAACGGCAGCATCGCCGGCAGCGTGATGCGCCGCAGCAGCAGGCCGGGAGACATGCCATAGGCGCGCGCGGCTTCGATCTGGCCCTGCGGAATGGCAAGGATCGCGCCGCGGATCACCTCGGTCGAATAGGCGCCCTGGACGAAGCCGAGCACGGCAATGCCGGCCGCCAGCCCGCTAATGTCCATGCGCTGATAGCCCATTGCCGTCAGCATCTGATTGATCAGGTCGGTGCCGGCGTAATAGAGCAGAAGGATCAGCACCAGCTCCGGCACGGCGCGCACGACGGTCGTATAGACTGCCAGGAGATCGCGCACCACCGGACCACCATACAGCTTGCCGGAGGCGCCGCCGATGCCGATCAAAAGGCCGAGACCGGTGGCGCCGACCGCGATCTCGATCGTATGGAGCAGCCCGACGATGAGCGTTCCACCCCAGCCCGGCGGCACGGGCGAGAGAAGCGCGATGGCAGAGGCGGCCCAAGCCGGAACAAATGCGTTGATCAGCGTCGCCCTCGAATTGCTGGCGCTAAAACCGCCGGCGATCTCCGCCCGCGGAAGCTCGCGTCGATGGATTTCGACGAACCACGCGGCTCTATCGGGGCCGCGTGGTTAATCGCTCATGGATGAGGCCGTCAGTTCGACTGCGTGTCGGCACCGTAAATGTCGAAGTCGAAGTACTTCTTCGAAATCTCGTCATATTTGCCGTTGGCGCGGATGGCCTTGATGCCGGCGTTGATCTTTTCCTTCAACTCGGAGTCTTCCTTGCGGACGCCGGCGCCGACGCCGGGCCCGAGAATGGCCAGATCCGGCGCGACCATGCCCTTCAGATCGCAGCATTGCTTGCCCTGGTCCGATTTCAGGAAGGCGTCGAGGGCAATGGAATCGGCCTGCACCGCGTCGACCCGGCCGGCGGCAAGATCCTGGTTGGCCTCGTCCTGGGTCTGGTATTCCTTGATTTCCGCCGCGTCGGCGAAGTGCTTCTTGGCGTAGTCGGCGTGTACGGTCGAGACTTGGACGCCGATGATCTTGCCCTTGAGGTCCTCCGGTGTTGAGCCGAACTTCTGGTCCTTCGGCCCGATGATCGCAGTCGGGGTGTTGTAATATTTGTCCGAGAAGGCGATCGTCTTCTCGCGCTCGGCGGTGATCGACATCGAGGCGGCGATAAGATCGATCTTCTTGGTCGTCAGCGCCGGAATGATGCCGTCCCAGGCGACGGGGGTGATGACGCAGTCGAGCTTCTCCTCGGCGCAGACGGCATCGATGAATTCGATCTCCCAGCCGACCCATTTGCCGGAAGCGTCCGGCGAGGCGAAGGGCGGATAGGGTTCGGCGGCGACGCCGATCTTGACCGGATCGGCCTTGGCCACGCCCATCGCGGCAACGCCGAGCAGCAGCGCTGCGGCAAAGGTCTTGAGAATAATCTTCATCGTCATGACTCCCAGTTTTGTTGTTGTTCCCGGTTTTCGTCCGCCCACAGTTTAACTGATGTTGCGGATGAACTGCTTCAGCCTTTCGGATTTCGGCGCGCCGAAGATCTGTTCCGGCGGCCCTTCTTCCTCGACCAGCCCGTTGTGGAGGTAGACGACATGCGTCGCGACCTCGCGGGCAAACTTCATCTCATGGGTGACCAGCACCATAGTGCGGCCTTCGCGCGCCAGGTCGCCGATCACCTTCAGCACCTCGCCGACCAGCTCCGGATCGAGCGCCGAGGTCGGCTCGTCGAACAGCATGACGCGCGGGTTGATGGCCAACGCCCTGGCAATCGCGGCGCGCTGCTGTTGGCCGCCCGACAGATAGGCGGGATAGACGTCGCGTTTTTCGGCCAGGCCGACGCGGGCGAGCAATTTTTCCGCCTCGCCGATCGCCACATCGCGCTTGACGCCGAGCACATGCACGGGAACCTCGATGACGTTCTCGATCAACGTCATGTGGCTCCACAGATTGAAGTTCTGGAAGACCATGCCGAGCTTGGAGCGGATGCGTTCGATCTGCTTGCGGTCGGCGGGCACGGTGTGGCCGTAGCTGTCGGCCTTCAGCTTTATCTCTTCGCCATTGACCCGGATGATGCCGCTGGTCGGGTTCTCCAGGCAGTTGATGCAGCGCAGCAGCGTCGATTTGCCCGAGCCGCTGCCGCCGATGATGGCGATCACCTCGCCATCGCGCGCCGACAGCGAAACGCCCTTCAATACATGCAGCTTGCCGAAATTCTTGTGCAGGTTCTCGACGTGGATGGCTTCGGCAGCGCCGTTCTGCGCCGTATGCTTCAGGGCGGTGGCCGGCGCTGTCATCGTCGCGGCGCCCCGCGGAGCAGCCGAGGCAGTCCTTGCTGGAATTTTTTACCCATTACCCGTCACTGGACAGCGTTCCGATTCTCAAGATGGACCGTTCCGCTTGCCTCCGTCAACCGCAGTTTTTGGACCATTGATCACGGCCTGCCGAGTGGCTATTGGCAGGAGGGGCGCGTTTCAGGAGAACTTAGTGGGCAAAGCATACGGGTCGCAGTCGATGGCCGGGCTGCTGCAGCGCGTGCTGATGCGCTCCGCCGCCAGCGCCATGCGTCGGGCCGAAGCGCTGGAGTGGCACTATGGCCCCGGCTTCGATCCACAAAAAGCGGCGGCCCAGCATGATGCACTGGCCAGGCTGATTTCTGTCTCAGGCGCCGATATCGAATGGCTGAGCGACGCCGATGACGGGCTTGCCGATTCGGTCTTTACCCACGATCCGTCGCTGATGACCGACCATGGCGCGGTCATCCTTGCCATGGGCAAGGCGCTGCGCCGGCGAGAGCCCGGCCTGCACGAGGCAGCCTACGGGCGCATGGGCATCCCCATCCTCGGCCGTATCGAGGCTCCCGGCCAGGTCGAGGGCGGCGACTGCGTGTGGGTGGATGCAAACACGCTGGCCGTCGGCCGCGGCGTGCGCACCAATCAGCACGGCATCCAGCAGCTCTCCAACCTGCTTTCACCCAAGGGCATCCAGGTCTATGGCTTCGACCTGCCGCTCTGGCAGGGCGAGGAGGCCTGCCTGCATCTGATGTCGGTGATCAGCCCGCTCGCAGACGATCTGGCGCTGGTCTATGCGCCCCTCCTGCCGGTCGCCTTCCACCAGATGCTGCGCGAACGCGGCATTCGGCTGGTCGAGGGCGACGCCGACGAATTCTTCGTCTCGAATGGGCTCAGCCTGAACGTGCTGCCGACCGCGCCGCGCCAGGTTATCGCCGTTGCCGGTTTTCCGAAGACGGCGGCTGCCATGCAAGCCGCCGGCTGTACGGTCTCGACATTCGAGGCCGATGCGCTGTGCATTGCCTGCGAGGGCGGCCCTACCTGCCTCACGCGCCCGGTGCTAAGACAATGACGACCATCGGCGAAGCGCTCATCACCTTGCTCGAAGCGCACGGCGTCGACACCGTCTTCGGCATTCCCGGCGTACACACGGTCGAGCTCTATCGCGGGCTTGCGCGATCGAAGATCCGTCACGTCACGCCGCGCCACGAGCAGGGCGCCGGCTTCATGGCTGACGGCTATGCGCGCGCCAGCGGCAGGCCGGGTATCGCCTTCGTCATCACCGGGCCGGGGCTGACCAACACCATCACCGCCATGGGTCAGGCGCGCGCCGATTCGGTGCCGATGCTGGTAATCTCGGGCGTCAACGCCACACCGACGCTGGGCAAAGGCCTTGGCCATCTGCATGAACTGCCGGACCAGCGCGGCATGATGGAGAAGGTGGCGCTGTTTTCGCACCGTGTCACCGAGGCCGGCGAACTGCCCGGCGTGCTCGCCCGCGCCTTTGCGCTGTTCTCATCCTCGCGTCCGGGTCCGGTGCATATTGAGATCCCGACCGATGTCATGACCATGCCGGCCAACGGCATCGTGCCGCTGCTGCGGAATTCAGCGCCGCTCGGGCCGGATGTGACGGCGATTGCAGAGGCGGCAAGGCTGTGCGCGTCTGCCAGCCGGCCGCTTATCCTCGCCGGTGGCGGCGCCAAGGCCGCCGAAGCGCCGTTGCAGCAGCTGGCCGAGAGGCTGGGAGCGCCGGTCGTCCAGACCGCTAATGCGCGCGGCCTGCTCTATCGTCATCCACTCGGCGTGCCGGCCAGCCCCAGCCTGAAGGCGGTGCGTGCGCTGATCGCCGATGCCGACCTGGTCATTGCCGCCGGCACCGAATTCGGTCCGACCGACTATGATGGCTATGGCGACGGCGGTTTTGTCCTGCCCGCCAACCTGATCCGCATCGACATCGGCGCCGACCAGCTTGCCCGCCGGCCTGCGCGGATTTCGATCCAGGCCGATTGCGGAGCGGCGCTCGAGGCGCTGCGTGCCGAACTCGGCACGCACGAGACGCCATTGGATGATGGTTCAGCCCGCGCCGCCGCGACGCGGCAGGCGGCCTTTGCCGAGATTGGCCCGGCCATGCAGGCGCAACTGCGCGCCGTCGAGACGATCCGCGATGCGCTGCCTGGCGCGATCATCGTCGGCGATTCGACCCAGCCGGTCTACGCCGCCAACCTCTATTACGATCACGACCGGCCGGGCGGCTGGTTCAACGCGGCCACCGGCTTCGGCGCGCTCGGCTATGGCCCGCCGGCGGCGATCGGTGCCGTCCTTGCCAGGCCTGAGGCGCCGGTCGTTTGCCTCACCGGCGACGGCGGCTTCCAGTTCACCCTGCCGGAACTGGGCGCCGCGCTCGACGCTGCGGCGCCGGTGATCTTCACAGTCTGGAACAATCGTGGCTACCGCGAGATCGAAACCTCGATGCTCGACGTCGGCGTCGAGCCGGTCGGCGTCTCCCCGGCACCGCCGGATTTCTGCAAATTGGCCGAAGCCTACGGCATTGCCGCCGAGCGGATTTCCGGCATCGGCGGCTTGGCGGACGCGCTTGGGCGCGCGCGGGCGACTGGACGACCTTACGTCATCGAGATTTCGGTTGAGTGATCGCGCGAAAGGCGCGACCTTCCGCATCGGCGGCGCGCAATGACGGAGCGGTCGAATATGACGGAAACACTGGACGGCAGACATATCGTGGTGACCGGCGGCACCGGTGCCCTTGGCGGCGCAGTCGTAGGAAAACTGCTGGAGCAGGGCGCGATCTGCCATGTGCCCAATGCCCACGCTGCCGCGCCTGCGCATTTTCCCTTTCCGGCGCATGACCGCGTCAGGCTGGCGCACAATGTCGACCTTGCCGACCCTGCCAAGGTCGACGCCTTCTATGCCAGCGTTCCAGATTTATGGGCATCGGTGCATCTTGCCGGCGGCTTCACCGCGGCGCCGGTCGAGAAGATCGAACCCGCCTCCTTCGCCGAGATGATGGACACCAATGCCCGCACCACCTTTCTGTGCTGCCGCGCGGCGATACGCTCGATGCTGGGATCTTCCGTGCCGGGCCGCATCGTCAATGTCACCGCGCGAGCCGGGCTCGATCCGCGGCGCGGCTCCGGCAAGGTGGCCTACGCCGCCGCCAAGGCGGCAGTCGCCGCGATGACCGTGGCGATAGCCGAAGAGCTGAAGGGCAACGGCATCCTGGTCAACGCCGTGGCGCCTTCGACGCTCGACACGCCGGCCAACCGGGCTGACATGCCGAACGCAGATTTCAGCAGATGGGTCAGCCTTGAAGCGGCGGCCGAGGCCATTGCCTACCTTGCCTCGCCGGCCAACATGGCGATCAGCGGCACGCTGGTGCCACTCTACGGCCGGGCCTGAGCCTGCGGTCCGTCGCAAGCAAAGGTCACAAGCAAAAGCCCCGCCGGATCGTTCCGGCGGGGCTTTTTGTTTCGTTTATAACCCGCGCGAGGCGCGGTGTTGGCTTAGCTGCCCTGCTTCTTCAGCGCGGCACCCAAAATATCGCCCAGCGAAGCGCCGGAATCGGTTGAGCCGTACTGAGCGACCGCTTCCTTCTCTTCGGCGATTTCCAGCGCCTTGATCGAGACCTGCAGCTTGCGGGTCTTCTTGTCGAAGGCGATGACGCGGGCGTCGACTTTCTGGCCGACGGTGAAGCGCTCGGGGCGCTGCTCGTCGCGGTCACGGCTGAGGTCGGAGCGCTTGATGAAGGTCTCGATGCCGCTGTCGACCAGCCGCACTTCCAGGCCGCCATCCTTCACGCCGATAACCTCGCAGGTGACGACTGCGTTCTTGCGCAGTTCGCCTGACGTCGCTGCTTCGCCGACCGTGTCCTTGGCCAGCTGCTTGATGCCGAGCGAGATGCGCTCCTTGTCTATGTCGACGTCGAGCACCTGCGCCTTGACCATGTCGCCGCGATTGTACTCTTCGATCACCTGCTCGCCCGGACGGGTCCAGTCGAGGTCGGAAAGGTGGACCATGCCGTCGACGTCGCCTTCGAGGCCGATGAACAGGCCGAACTCGGTCTTGTTCTTGACCTCGCCCTCGACCTGGCTGCCGACCGGATGGCTGCGCGCGAAGGCCTCCCACGGGTTCTCCAGCGTCTGCTTGAGGCCGAGCGAGATACGGCGCTTGGCCGGATCGACTTCGAGCACCACCACGTCGACTTCCTGCGTTGTCGACAGGATCTTGCCGGGATGCACGTTCTTCTTGGTCCACGACATTTCCGAAACGTGGATGAGGCCTTCGATGCCCGGCTCCAGCTCGACGAATGCGCCGTAGTCGGTGATGTTGGTGACGGTACCCTTGATCTTCTTGCCGATCGGGAACTTGGTGCCGATCTCGGACCACGGATCGCTCTCGAGCTGCTTCATGCCGAGCGAGATGCGGTGGGTTTCCTGGTTGATGCGGATGATCTGCACCTTGACCGTCTGGCCGATATTGAGGATTTCGGTCGGATGATTGACGCGGCGCCATGCCATGTCGGTGACGTGCAGCAGGCCGTCGATGCCGCCGAGGTCGACGAACGCACCATAGTCGGTGATGTTCTTGACGACGCCTTCGACCACCTGGCCTTCTTCGAGGTTCTGCACGATTTCCGAACGCTGTTCGGCGCGGCTTTCCTCGAGCACGGTGCGGCGCGACACCACGATGTTGCCGCGGCGGCGATCCATCTTGAGGATCTCGAAGGGCTGCGGGTTGTGCATCAGCGGCGAGACGTCGCGGATCGGGCGGATGTCGACCTGGCTGCGCGGCAGGAAGGCCACAGCGCCGTCGAGGTCGACGGTGAAGCCGCCCTTGACCTGGTTGAAGATGACGCCTTCGACGCGTTCGCCCTTGGTGAACTTCTCTTCGAGACGGACCCAGCTCTCTTCGCGGCGGGCCTTTTCGCGCGACAGCATGGCTTCGCCAAGCGCGTTCTCGATACGCTCGACATAGACCTCGACCGTGTCGCCGACCTTGAGCGTCGTGTCCTTGCCCTTGACGCCGAATTCCTTCAGCGGCACGCGGCCTTCGACCTTGAGGCCGACGTCGATGATGGCCATGTCCTTTTCAATGGCAGTGATGATGCCCTTGACGACCTGGCCTTCGCCGGAATGGCCGGCGGAAAATGATTCTTCGAGCAGGCTCGCGAAATCATCGCGAGTGGGATTTGCAACTGACATAGTTTCTCCTGGAATGCCCCGCAATCTGTCGCGGGGCGGGCGCCGTGGGTTAGCGTTGCGTTGGCCTGCCGGCGTTCCGGGCAAAAAGCCCTTGGCCGCCCTTGAGCGGCAATTCCGGCGCATGAAGAATGCTGGCAGGCTGGTTCATACCCGATATGGGAATTCTTGTTGTCGCCGCCAATCGGCGGCGGCAGGAAAACCCGGCTCAGGCTTCGTTTCTCTTGGCCAGGACGTCGTCGATGATCACCTGAGCTGCCAGAAACGCGGCCTCTATAGCCATTTCCGACGTGTCGAGCAAGTGCGCATCGGCGGCCGGCTTCAAGGGCGAGTCCATGCGGCCCATGTCGCGCTCGTCGCGGCGCACGATATCGGCAAGGATTTCATCGAAATTGGCAGTGCCGCCGATGCTCTCGATTTCGTCCAGCCGCCGCTTTGCCCGCACCTCGGCGCTGGCCGTGACATAGAGTTTTACGTCGGCATCGGGACAGACGACGGTGCCGATGTCGCGGCCGTCGAGCACCGCACCCGGCGGGGTTTTTGCAAAGTCGCGCTGCTTGTCGACCAGTATGCGCCGGACCGACGGGATGACAGCCACTTTCGAAGCCGCCTCGCCGACCGCGTGTGCCGCCAGCACGGCGCGGTCGAGCTTTGCCAGATCGACCTGGCGAGCCGCGGTTTCAGCGGCCGAGACATTGTCGAGCGGCAGGCCGAGCCGGAGCAGCGAATGCGCCACCGCGCGATAGGTAAGACCGGTGTCGAGCAGGTTCAGCCGGTAGTGATCGGCCAGCCGCCGGGCAAGGGTGCCTTTGCCGGCACCGGCAGGTCCGTCGATGGCGATGGTGAAAGTTGAGGTCATTGGCCGCCCACCGGAATCGAAAAGCGCAATGATCCAGATAGGCGTGGCGATCCTTCGCGCCCCCCTCTGTCCTGCCGGACATCTCCCCCACTTGGGGGGAGATCGGCGGCCATCGCGGCTTTCGCCAATTGTCTACGTCGCAGGATTGAGCGGAGCGCCGAAGCTGCCAATCTCTCTCCTTGTGGGGGAGATGTCCGGCAGGACAGAGGGGGGCGCTGTCCCGCCGACGTTGCAGTTTGGCCCCAACCCCCAAGGCTATTGATTGCCATCAAGCTACTCGATCTCCGCGCCCAGCCCCTTCATCAGTCCCATGAATTCCGGAAAGCTCGTTGCGATCATCGCCTGATCGTCGATGGTCACCGGTTTTTCCGTCGCCAGCCCCATCACCAGGAAGCTCATGGCTATGCGGTGGTCGAGATGGGTCTGGACGATGGTGCCCTGTCCGTTGGGGTGTTGGCCGAGGCCCTTGCCGCCGGGTTTTCCGCGCACGACAAGCGAGGCCTCGCCTTCGCTGCAATCGACGCCGTTGAGCTTCAGCCCTTCGGCCACTGCCGACAGCCGGTCGGATTCCTTCACGCGCAGCTCTTCCAGCCCGAGCATCAGCGTTTCGCCCTCGGCGAAGCTGGCCGCCACGGCAAGCACCGGATACTCGTCGATCATCGTCGGCGCCCGTTCGGGCGGTACGGTGACGCCTTTCAGCTCGGAGTAACGCACGCGCAGGTCGGCGACCTCTTCGCCGCCTTCATTGCGGCGGTCGAGAATGTCGATCCGGGCGCCCATTTCCTGCAGCGTCAGCAGAAGGCCTGTGCGGGTCGGGTTCATCAGCACGTTTTCGATGATAATGTCCGAACCCGGCACGATCAGCGCCGCCACCAGCGGAAAGCCGGCCGAGGAGGGGTCGCCAGGCACCGCGATCGTCTGCCCCGTGAGCTTGCCCTGGCCTTCGATGAAAATGTGGCGCACGCCGCGCTCGTCGGTCTCGACCGACAGATTGGCGCCGAACCCCTTGAGCATCTTTTCGGTGTGGTCGCGCGTCATAACCGGCTCGATGACGGTGGTGATGCCCGGCGTGTTCAGCCCAGCCAGCAGCACCGCCGACTTGACCTGCGCCGATGCCATAGGCACGCGGTAGGTGATCGGCGCGGCGTGCTTGGGCCCGTGCAGCGTGATCGGCATGCGGTCGCCGGGCGTCGCCTTCAGCACCTGCACGCCCATCTGGCGGAGCGGTTCGAGCACCCGGCCCATCGGCCGGCCCGACAGCGAGGCGTCGCCGATGAAGGTGGTTTCCATGTCATAGGTGCCGACCAGGCCCATGGTGAGGCGTGAGCCCGTGCCGGCATTGCCGAAATCGAGCGGGCCTACCGGCTGCAGCAGCGCGCCGTTGCCGGTACCGCGGATCACCCACTCAGCGCCATGCTTCTCGATATGGGCGCCCATGGCCTTCATGGCAGCGCCCGTACGCATCACGTCCTCGCCTTCCAGCAGCCCGGTGATGCGGGTTTCGCCGGAGGCCAGGCCACCGAACATGAACGAGCGGTGCGAGATCGACTTGTCGCCCGGCACCCGTGCCGCGCCTGAAAGGCCAGATGATTTGCGGGCGGTGGCCTGCTTCGGGGCGGCAGTGTGCGACATGGTTCTTTCCTGGAAACGCCGGCGGCCGGCCATTTTCTGCTGGTTTGCGGGGTCTCCTATCATGGCGTACCGAAATGGTCATCCCCTTGGTATGAAGGCCTTCGAATTCAAGCTTTTTGGGACGCCGGCTTTTCGCTTTGACAGCGCCGTAAACTCTGGTTAAGGGGACCAAACTTTCATCGACGAGGCTTGCTGTGGCAAAACCCGAACTTGGCACCAAACGCATCGACCCGGAGACGGGTCGAAAATTCTATGACTTGAACAAGGACCCGATCGTCTCGCCTTACACGGGCAAGAGCTATCCGCGCTCCTATTTCGAAGAAGGCAAGATCGCCGCTCTCGAGGAGGAAGAGGAAGTTGCCGAGAAGGAAGTGGACGCCGAGGAGGAAGAGGGCGTCGAGGTCGTCTCGCTCGAAGAGGCGGACGAGGACGCGAAGGCCGACGAGCTTCCCGATCTCGGCGATGACGAAGACGACGTTGACCTTGGCGATGACGAGGATGACACGTTCCTCGCCGACGAGGAGGAAGAAGACGACGACGTTGCCGACATGATCGGCGTCGGCGAAGACGACGACGAGGTCTGAGCGAACCGCATTCGCCGGCTTTCGCGGCGCTGCCTAGAAAAAGCGGTTCTTGAAGGCTTGATATTGACTGAAGGCGGGGTTAGAAGCCGCCTTCACTAACGGCGCGGTCTAGAACCCGCGCCGGATCTCTTCGCCGGAAACGGCGCCGGTGAACTGCCGGAGTGGGGCCATAGCTCAGTTGGGAGAGCGCTTGAATGGCATTCAAGAGGTCGTCGGTTCGATTCCGATTGGCTCCACCAGTTCTCTCCGCGAAATCAGCAGAACGCCCGCCCGCCCGTCCGGGCTGGCCGTCGCAGAACCTAGCTGAGACTACTGTAATCGGCCGCCCTACTTGGGCTCGCCGATCCATTCAGAAGTAGTGAGCCCGTGCCCGGTCTGTGCATTTTTCTGGCTGTGGTTTGAACCGCGAGCACCGGGACTCGACCAGGCAGCGGGCTGAAATGATCGCTGCGCAAAACTCCGTTACTTGTTGCAGTTCTGCATATCCGACGTCATAGCGCCGCTGGGGGTGTTGTTGTCGGTATCGATGCCCGCCGTATCCTTGCAGCGGTCCTCCATACCGTTTGTCTGCGGCGTGGTAGAGTTCGTTGCGTTCGGATCGATCGTGTTCGGGGTAGTTGCGCTGCCGGTCCCGGTGTTGCCGGCGGAAGTGCCTGTGTTGACGCCGGTATTGCCATCGGCGCTACCGGTCCCGGAGCCCATGGATTGTGCCATGGCAGATGTGGCCAGGCCGATAGCAAGTAGGGATGCAGAGAGAATTTTCATCATCTTAGTGTCTCCATAGAGTTGCATCGCTCTATCGCGATCTATACCAACGAGAGTTTTTTCGAGATGTTCCGTTGGGCAGAAATATTGATCGATACAATCATTATGGATCTTTGTTGCTCGTCATTTCGTGAATGCGACTGCGAAATTCCTGCCGCATAGCGGCAATTTCGTCTGGAACCAAATCGAGCATGCCGCGTTCTTGCGCTTGCGGGGAGTTGTGTCGGCCGCAGGGGACAGTTTCACCAGGACATTCAAGAAATCCGTGAGCTGGGAGGGGCGCTGTGAGCGTGCTTGCATCCACAAGGCAATTGGACCACCGTCAAATACTGAACGCGCTGAAGGCTTTTCGGAGCGGTGACTTCTCCGTTCGCATCGACAATATCTATTCTGGCCTCGATTCGGAGATCGCCGACACCTTCAACGAAATCGTCGAGCTCAACGATCAGGTCACGCGCGAGTTTGAGCGCCTCAGCAAGGTCGTCGGCAAGGATGGCCGGATCGGCGAACGCGGCCGTGTCCGCAACGCCACCGGCAGTTGGGAATCGAGCGTCCGTTCCGTCAACGATCTGATCGAGGACATGGTTCAGCCGACGGCCGAAGTGGCGCGCGTCATCGGCGCGGTGGCCAAGGGTGACCTGTCGCAGACGATGATGGTCGAAATCGACGGCCGGCAGCTGCGCGGCGAATTCCTGCGCATCGGCAAGATCGTCAACACCATGGTCGGGCAACTGGCCTCCTTCGCCTCGGAAGTGACGCGCGTGGCGCGCGAGGTCGGCACCGAAGGCAAGCTCGGCGGCCAGGCCCGCGTGAAAGGTGTGGCCGGGACCTGGAAGGACCTGACCGACAACGTCAACGCGATGGCGACGAACCTGACCGGGCAGGTGCGCAACATCGCCGAGGTGACGACCGCCGTCGCTTCCGGCGACCTGTCGAAGAAGATTACCGTCGACGTGAAAGGCGAAATCCTCGAACTCAAGAACACCATCAACACGATGGTCGACCAGCTCAATTCCTTCGCCTCGGAAGTGACGCGCGTCGCGCGCGAAGTCGGTACAGAAGGCAAGCTCGGCGGCCAGGCGCGCGTCGAAGGTGTCGGCGGCACCTGGAAGGACCTGACCGACAACGTCAACCTGATGGCCGAGAACCTGACCGGCCAGGTGCGCAATATAGCCGAGGTGACGACGGCTGTGGCGCTGGGCGACCTGTCGAAGAAGATCACCGTCGACGTCAAGGGCGAGATCCTCGAGCTGAAATCGACTATCAACACCATGGTCGACCAGCTGAATTCATTTGCCGGCGAGGTGACGCGCGTCGCCCGCGAGGTCGGCACCGAGGGCAAGCTCGGCGGCCAGGCTCAGGTGCGCGGCGTCGCCGGCACCTGGAAGGACCTGACCGACAACGTCAATTCGATGGCCGAGAACCTGACCGGCCAGGTGCGCAACATCGCCGAGGTGACGACTGCGGTCGCTTCGGGCGACTTGTCGAAGAAGATCACCGTCGCCGTGCAGGGCGAAATCCTCGAGCTCAAGGACACCATCAACACGATGGTCGATCAATTGAACTCCTTCGCCTCCGAAGTGACGCGCGTCGCCCGCGAGGTCGGCACCGAGGGCAAGCTCGGCGGCCAGGCCGAAGTGAAGGGCGTCGGCGGCACCTGGAAGGACCTGACCGACAACGTCAATCTGATGGCCGCCAACCTGACCGGCCAGGTCCGCAACATCGCCGAGGTGACGACCGCCGTCGCCCGCGGCGACCTGTCGAAAAAGATCACCGTCGACGTCAAGGGCGAAATCCTGGAGCTCAAGGACACCGTCAACACGATGGTCGACCAGCTGAACTCCTTCGCCTCCGAAGTGACGCGTGTGGCGCGCGAAGTGGGTTCGGAAGGCAAGCTCGGCGGCCAGGCGCATGTCGAGGGTGTCGGCGGCACCTGGAAGGACCTGACCGACAACGTCAACGCCATGGCCGGCAATCTGACCGTGCAGTTGCGCGACGTCTCCAAGGTGGCGACGGCAATTGCGACCGGCGATTTGACCCAGAAGATCACCGTCGATGCGCTGGGCGAGATCCTGCAGATCAAGGACGTCATCAATACGATGGTCGACCAGCTGAATTCCTTCGCCTCCGAGGTGACGCGCGTGGCGCGCGAGGTCGGTTCGGACGGCAAGCTCGGCGGCCAGGCGCAGGTGCGCGGCGTTGCCGGCACCTGGAAGGACTTGACCGACAATGTCAATGCGATGGCTGCCAACCTGACCGGCCAGGTGCGCAACATCGCCGAGGTGACGACGGCAGTGGCGCTGGGCGACCTGTCGAAGAAGATCACGGTCGATGTGCGCGGCGAGATCCTCGAGCTCAAGGACACCATCAATACGATGGTCGACCAGCTGAATTCCTTTGCCTCGGAGGTGACGCGCGTTGCGCGCGAGGTCGGCACCGAAGGCAAGCTCGGCGGCCAGGCGCAGGTGCGCGGCGTTGCCGGCACCTGGAAGGATCTGACCGACAATGTGAATTCGATGGCCGAGAACCTGACCGGCCAGGTCCGCAACATCGCCGAGGTGACCACCGCAGTGGCGCGCGGCGACCTGTCGAAGAAGATCACCGTCGACGTCAAGGGCGAGATCCTGGAGCTGAAATCGACGATCAACACCATGGTCGACCAGCTGAACTCCTTTGCCGGCGAAGTGACGCGTGTCGCCCGCGAGGTCGGCACCGAGGGCAAGCTCGGCGGCCAGGCGCGGGTCGAGGGCGTTGCCGGCACCTGGAAGGACCTGACCGACAACGTCAACCTGATGGCGACGAACCTGACCAACCAGGTGCGCGGCATCGCCGATGTCGTGACCGCGGTCGCGCAAGGCAATCTCAAGCGCAAGCTGACGGTCGATGCCAAGGGCGAGATCGCCTCGCTCGCCGACACCATCAACGGCATGATCGAGACGCTGGCGACCTTCGCCGACCAGGTGACCAACGTCGCCCGCGAAGTGGGCATCGAAGGCAAGCTCGGCGGCCAGGCCCGGGTGCCCGGCGCTGCCGGCCTTTGGCGCGACCTGACCGACAATGTCAATCAGCTCGCGGCCAACCTGACCACCCAGGTGCGCGCCATCGCCGAGGTGTCGACGGCGGTGACCAAGGGCGATCTGACCCGCTCGATCAGCGTCCAGGCCTCCGGCGAGGTGGCGGCGCTGAAAGACAACATCAACGAGATGATCCGCAATTTGAAGGACCAGACGCTGAAGAATGCCGAGCAGGACTGGCTGAAGACCAATCTCGCCCGCTTCTCGCGCATGCTGCAGGGCGAGCGCGACCTGGCCACGATCTCGCGCCTCATCATGTCCGAACTCGCCCCGCTGGTGAATGCGCAATATGGCGTGTTCTATGTGACCAACCGCGACGAGGATGAATTCTATCTGGAGCTCGCCGCCTCCTATGGCGCCGAAAGCAAGGCGGAAATCAAGCAACGCCTCGATCTGCGTGAAGGGCTTGTCGGGCAGAGTGCCGCCGACAAGCGCGCCATCATGCTGGACAATGTGCCGCCGAATTTCCTGCGCGTTACCTCCGGCCTTGGCAATGCCGCGCCGGCGAACGTGATCATTCTTCCGGCTCTGTTCGAAGACGAGGTGAAGGCCGTCATCGAACTCGCCTCGTTCAGCGAATTCCGCGACACGCACCAGTCGTTCCTCAACCAGCTGATGGAATCCGTCGGCATCGTTCTCAACACCATCGCCGCCACCATGCGCACCGAAGGCCTGCTCAAGCAGTCGCAGCTGCTGACCTCGGAATTGCAGGCGCGTCAGACCGAACTGACCAAGAAGCAGGAGGAGCTGCACGCCACCAATGAGGAGCTGCAGGAAAAGGCGCAGCTGCTCGAGAACGAAAAGAAGCAGGTGGAGAACAAGAACCTGGAAATCGAGATGGCGCGGCGGGCGCTGGAGGAGAAGGCCGAGCAGCTGGCGCTTACCTCGAAATACAAGTCGGAATTCCTCGCCAATATGAGCCACGAACTGCGCACGCCGCTGAACTCGCTGCTCATCCTTTCAAACCTGCTCGCAACCAACCAGCAGGGCAATCTCAACGACAAGCAGGTCGAGTTCGCGCGCACCATCAATTCGGCCGGCACCGACCTCTTGAGCCTCATCAACGACATCCTCGACCTGTCGAAGATCGAATCGGGCACCGTCTCGATCGATATCAACGATATGCCCGTGGTGCATCTTCGCCAGCATATGGAGCGAACCTTCCGGCAGCTGGCGACCGACAAGGGACTTGGCTTCACCATCAATGTCGACCCCGAGCTGCCGGAGACCGTCCGCACCGACGAGAAGCGCTTGCAGCAGATCGTGCTCAACCTTTTGTCGAACGCCTTCAAGTTCACCTCGCAAGGCGAGGTCCGCTTGAATTTCCGGGCCGAAAAGACGGGCCGTCACAACGGTTCGGCGCAACCGATGGAGGCGCTCGCGATCGTGGTCAGCGATACCGGCATCGGTATTCCGCAAGACAAGCAGAAGCTAATTTTCGAGGCCTTCCAGCAGGCCGACGGCACCACAAGCCGCAAATATGGCGGCACCGGGCTTGGGCTCTCGATCAGCCGGGAGATTGCCCGGCTGCTCGGCGGCGAATTGCGGGTCGAGAGCACGCCGGGCAAGGGTTCGACGTTCACTCTGGTCATTCCATTCGACGGACCCCGGATGGCCTTGGCCCCGCAAGCGGCGTTGCTGCCGGCGATGGAGGTGGCCGCGACGACAGCGCAGCCGAGCCCGCCGTCCTCCGAATTGCTCGATGACCGCGACACGATCTCGTCGGAAGATCGGGTCGTGCTGATCGTCGAGGACGACCCGACCTTCGGCGGTTTGCTGCTCGGCCTTGCACGTTCGGCCGGGCTGAAAGGCGTCCTGTCGACCGCAGGCTCCGGCACGCTGGCTTTGGCACGCAAGCTGGTTCCCGACGCGATTACGCTCGATCTCGGACTATCGGATATCGACGGCTGGGTGTTGTTCGATCTGCTTCGCCATGACCCGAAAACCAAGGACATTCCCGTTCATGTCATCTCGGGCGCCGAAGACATCGAGGTGCTTGCCCGCAAGGGTGCATCCAGCATTTCAACCAAGCCCGTATCGTCGGACGAACTGATGAAGGTCTTCCAGGATATTCATTCCAGAAAGCTCCGCGTCCAGAGCCGCGTCCTGATCGCCGATCCCGATCCCGAGCGCCGCCTTTCGCTGATCGAGGCGATCCGCGACGGCGTCACCTCGGTTACGGCGATCGGCCGCGTCGCAGCGAATGCGGACGAAATCGGCATCGCCAACTATGATGCCGTTGTGCTCGGCTTTGGCCGCTCGGCCAAGGACAACGCCCAGATGCTGGATGAGATTGCCATCCTGTTCGGGCAGTCGGTGTCGCGACTGCTGTTCTTTGCGCCTCATCCGGAAGCGCTGCAACAGTCGCTCGCCTTGCATCCGGCATTGGCGGATGTTCCGCGGGCGGAGAATTTCGCGCAGCTGGCTCTCCTGATGTCGGCAACACTCCCCGGGCGAGGCCACGAAAACGATGGTGCGGCAGCCGAACAGCCGGACAAATTCGACCTCGCCGGCGCAAAGGTCCTCATCGTCGACGACGACATCCGCAACATCTATTCGCTTACCAGCGTTCTCGAGACCTATGACATCCAGGTGCTGCATGCGGAGCGCGGCCGGGAAGGTATCGCGCTTCTGGAGCAGAGCCCGGATATCGATGCGGCACTGATCGATATCATGATGCCGGAAATGGATGGCTACGAGACGATGCGGCAGATCCGCAGCATGCCGGCGATCGCCCATATCCCGTTGATCTCGGTCACAGCCAAGGCAATGAAGGGCGACCGGCAGAAGTGCCTCGACGCCGGCGCCTCCGACTACATCGCCAAGCCTGTCGACCTCGATCTGCTGTTGGCATTGCTGCGTGTCTGGATCGGCCGTTCGCGATCCCGTGTCCATGGTCCGGAAAAGACGCTCATGGCAGTGAACTGACGGCCGCTCGATGCAGAAGCTGTCGAGAAACGGAGCAAGGAAGCTGGAGGTCATGGCGCCGGCAGCGGGGCCGGCAAAGGCGCGCATCCTGGCCGTGGATGACGACGAGCGCAATCTGCTGGCGATCGGCGAGGTTCTGGCCCCTATCGGTGAAGTCGTCTGCGTGCAGTCGGGCGAAGAGGCGTTGCGCGCACTGCTGAAGGAGGATTTCGCAGTCATCCTGCTGGACGTGCTGATGCCCCGGCTGGATGGCTACGAGACCGCGGGATTGATCCGCCAGCGCGAGCAATCCAGGCGAACGCCGATAATTTTTCTCACCGCCATCAACAAGGAAGACGCGCACATGCTGCGCGGCTACGACGCCGGCGCGGTGGATTACGTGTTCAAGCCTTTCGACCCGGCCATGCTGCGTTCCAAGGTTGCCGTGTTCGTCGAACTTCATGAGAAGACGCTCGAAATCCAGCAAAAGGCGGCTGCCGAGCAACGGCTGCTGGCCCAGGCACTGCAGGCGCAGAAGGAAAAGCTCGAGGCCGAGCGGGCGCTGCGCAGCGCACAGGAGCGGCAGCATGCCATTTTGAGCTCTCTTCCGGTCTGCTTCCACGCAAGGGCGGCGGAGCCGCCGTTCGGCGCCAGCTTTGTCACCGAAGGGGTCGAACGCCTGACCGGCTTTCCTGCGGAACGGCTGACCGCCGATCCAGGCTTCGGCCTGAGCCGCGTTCATCCCGACGATCTGCCGAGAGTGAGGGAGGTCCTGCTCGCAGCCAAGGCCACCGGCTCCTACACCTGCGAATTCCGCTGGCAATGCGCCGACGGCAATTACCGGATTTTTCTCGACCAGGGCGTCCTGTCGAATGGCTCCGACGGCCGGAACCCCGAGATCCTCGGCACATTGCTGGACGTTACCGAGCGGCGCGAGCTTGAGGACCAGCTGCTGCAGTCGCAGCGCCTCGACGCGATCGGCAAGCTTACCGGCGGCCTGGCGCATGATTTCAACAATCTGCTTGCCGCAATTCTCAGCGGATTGGGATTGCTCGAGCGCCATGCCGAGTTCGACGGACAGACCAGGCAGGTTCTGGAACTGACACGCCGGTCGGCAAAACAAGGCGCCGAGCTCGTCAACCGCATGCTTGCCTTCTCGCGCCGCCAGACGCTGCGGCCGCAGGCCGTGCGCCTCGCCGCGCTCGGCGATACAATGAACGGGTTGGTGGCCCCGGTCCTGGGCGGCCTGATCCGTTTCGATTGGCTTGTCGACGACACTGTGTGGCCGGCGCATGTCGATGCCAGCCAGCTGGAGCTCGCGCTGATGAACCTGGTCTTCAACGCGCGCGATGCCATGCCGTCCGGCGGCACGATAATCGTGGAGGCGCAAAATCGAACGCTAGGCAGTGCAGCCGAGGATATTTCGGCGGGCGACTATGTCGTGGTCACGGTCAAGGACACGGGGTCGGGCATACCGGCTGACATTCTCGCCAAGGTCGTAGAACCGTTCTTCACCACAAAACCGGTCGGCAAAGGCACTGGCCTCGGTCTGAGCACGGTGCATGGTTTCGTCAAGCAATCGGGCGGCACGCTTCGCATTGAAAGCACCGTCGGCAGTGGAACATCCGTCCAGCTCTGGCTGCCGCGTTCAATCGAGCGCCCGGTGGAAATCGCCGAGAAGTCCGATGCCGACGACAGCGTCGGGAATGCCGGCGAGGACTATCCATCGGTCCTGCTGATCGACGACAGCAATGTACTACGGGAACTGACGGCGCAATCGCTTCGCCAACACGGCTTTGCGGTTACCTGTGCCGGGGGCGGTGCCGAAGCGCTGGCGATGATCGAGCGGGCGCCGTACGATTTCGATGTCATCGTCACCGATTTTGCCATGCCGCTCGTCTCGGGCCTGGAGGTCATTCGGTTCGCCCGGAATCTGCGGTCCGATTGGCCGGCGGTGATGATAACGGGATATGCCGATGCCGACGCGATCGCCGACCGGCCCCCCGACGTGCCGCTGCTCGGCAAACCGCTGCGCGAAAAGGACCTGATGGAGAGCATTCTTGCGGCGGCCGCGCGCGCCGGCTCGCAGAAAGCCAGGCAGGCCCAGCCGGTGAAAGGCGGGTACCGGTTTTCGACCTGAAGAGACAAGCCTTATCGAATCGAAACGGTACGTTCCGTATCCTCGATCGTCCGCGACATCCAGCCTGTGCGCAACACGGAGCGCCGGCCATGGCGCGCTCGACGGGCTGTGATGCGGTTGATAAGCCCTCTCCGCAAGGAGAGTCGAGACATGACCGTTGCGATCGAGATGGGCCAGACGAGCGCAGGCGCCCCGGCGGCGCTGGATCTTGAGGAACTGCTGGCGACGCGGCTTCTGGTGCAGGGCAATTCGGGCTCCGGCAAGTCCCACCTGCTGCGCCGGCTCTTGGAGCAGAGCGCGCCCTGGGTGCAGCAGACCATCATCGACCCCGAAGGCGACTTCGTGACGCTGGGCGACCGTTTTGGCCATCTGGTGATCGACGCCGAGGAGCATACCGAGCGCGGCCTGCAGAGCGCCGGCGAGCGGGCGCGCATCCACCGCGTCTCCACGGTGCTCAATCTCGAGGGGCTCGACGCCGAGAACCAGATGCGGCGCGCCGCCGCCTTCCTCGGCGGGCTTTTCGAGGTCGCCCGCGACCACTGGTACCCGATGCTGGTGGTGGTGGACGAGGCGCAGCTGTTCGCGCCGGCCGTCGCCGGCGAGGTTTCGGACGAGGCGCGCAAGCTCTCGCTCGGCGCCATGACCAATCTGATGTGCCGTGGCCGCAAACGCGGGCTGGCCGGGATCATCGCCACCCAGCGGCTGGCCAAGCTTGCCAAGAACGTCGCCGCCGAGGCTTCCAATTTCCTCATGGGCCGGACTTTTCTCGATATCGACATGGCGCGCGCCGCCGACCTTCTCGGCATGGAGCGGCGCCAGGCCGAGGCCTTTCGCGACCTCGAGCGCGGGCAATTCATGGCGCTCGGCCCGGCGCTGTCGCGCCGTCCGCTCGGCTTGCGCATCGGCCCGACAGATACAAGCCCGCGCAACGCGACCCCGCGCCTGATGCCGCTGCCGGAATCGGCGTTGGAGGATGCCCGTGCGATCATCCTGGCGGCCCCGCCGCCGGAAACCGTCCGGCCGCAGCGCCGCTCGTCGCCGGATCTGCTCGATCAGCTGATGGCGGCGAAGTCGGCGGCGCTGGAAATCCGCCCGGAAGCAGCGGAGGCGCAAATCAGCGCCGAGGATTTGGCGGAGCGGCGCGAGCGCGTCGACCGGGTGCTGCGCGCCGTGCTGGCGCAACCCGATGCCGGCTTCCGGGTCATCGGCGTGCTTTATCAGGAGTTCGTGGTCCGCTGCCGCATCGAGGGCCTCGCCTCGGTCGTGCCGGACCTGCCCGAGTTCCGCCGCATGCTGACCCGCGCCCGCGCCGGCCTCGGCTCCGACATGGCGGGCGACGACGCCTGGCAGGACGTCTCGGCGCGCGCCTCGCTGCTGCCCGAGGACATGCAAGGCGTGTTCATGATGATCGCTCGCGCCGCCAAGGAGGGCTGGCCCTGCCCGAGCGACGCGGCAATCGCCCGCGCCTACGGCTCGCACTCGCTGCGCCGCGCCCGGCGCCTGCTGACCTATATCGAGGAGCAGGGGCTGATCGTATGCCAGCTCGACGGAGCCGGCCGGCGGACGGTGACGCTGGTGGAGCTCGCCTGGGCAACGGCACCGGGGGATCCCAATGCGGAGGAGGCGGAGCAGGGGAGTTTGGCTGTATGAGACTGGCGCCACGCTGCTCGGCGCATTGGCTGCGCTGTACGCTATGCTGATCTTCGCGATCGGGATCGAGGTCCCGCGGCGGCTGATCGGCAGAAAGCCGCTACGGCTCTAGATTGCCGGGGCGGTCGCAGTGATGATCGGGTACATGCGCTCTGATGGCATCCATGCCGTCTCCCGGGCGGAGAAAATCCTGATGGTGGCTATTCTGCGCCGCCGTCGGTGGGACTGTCTACTGGCTGGTGGCGGTCAAATTGCGCGCTATCCTGACACTCTTGCTCAAGTGTCTGCTCTGCGGCGCCAAGTCGCGAGCGGTTTCATGCGCATTTTTCGAAGGAGGTTTTGCGATGAAAATGTCCCGTTTTTCAAACACCGGCGCTGCGGCATGGCTGGTTGGAGCCCTGCTCAGCCTTGCCGCGCTCGGCGTCACGAAAGCGGAGGCTGCCGACATGCACCAATTGTGCCGCCAGGTGCACAACGACGACACGATCCAGGACTATTCGCCCGCGCTTCATGACGAGACGGTCCAGGCGTTCAAGGCGCTCGCTCCGGACGCTCAAATTGCGCCGGACGATTCCGAACTGCGGGCACAGGCCCAATATCGCTGCATGGACGGCAAGGTCATGGTCTGCTTCGTCGGCGCCAACCTGCCCTGCACCAAGATGAATGCGGCACGCGACAATCCTGGTGCGGATGAGTTCTGTCGGCAGAATCCAAACGCGAAAGACGTTCCAGCCGTCGCGACGGGTCACGATACCGTTTATTCCTATCGATGCCGCAACGGCCAAGCTGAGATAGCAGACGACTTGTGGGAACTCGACGAACGGGGCTTCGCGAAGAAGCTTTGGGCTGAGTTACCCGATCGCTAAGTCCGCTCACGCCAAGTGTTTTCTTGGTAGGCGCTAACCTAGATGTGTTTCGCCTGATGGCGCGAGGCCATTTATGATCGATTCGTGGCGGCAGCACCCGCAAGGAATCGTGACCGACGCCATGCGGGTGGCGGGGCTGCCGGAGTAGTGCTGCGCGCCTGCTTTGGCTTGGGGCTAGCCGGAGGATCGGAATGGGTCTCGACGTTGCAGTTTTCAAAAGCGCTTCGACCATGGAGCGGGAATTCCCCGGCTATCGCTTTCAGCGGGAACCGACAACGGGCGAATGCGAGGTGATCCATCCCGAGGGCGTAAATCTCACCTGGGACGTGGTCACGGTGTGCGACTGGTGTGTCGGAAACATCGCCCACGTCGCCGCGCTTAGAGAGGCGATTGCCGGCCTTCTCGGCGAAGGCTCGGCCTTGGAACGGATTGTCCTTTTTTTCAGCCTGCAGTGTCGGAGACGTCATCGAGGAGCCGAGCTTTGTCGAGCTTGAGCGCGAATTGCGGCTGATCGAATCAAGCACCGACGCATGGGTTCGGGAATTTGCCGATGGACTATCGGAATTGATCCGCATGGCACGGCGCGAGAAAAACCCTATCGTGTTTGTGTGACCGGCAAGCCAAGCAGAGCCCCGATGGCCGGACTTTTCTCGATATCGACATGGCGCGTGCCGCCGACCTTCTCGGCATGGAGCGCCGCCAGGCCGAGGCCTTTCGCGACCTCGAGCGCGGGCAGTTCATGGCGCTCGGCCCGGCGCTGTCGCGCCGTCCGCTCGGCTTGCGCATCGGCCCGACCGAAACGAGTCCGCGCAACGCGACCCCGCGCCTGATGCCGCTGCCGGAAGCGGCGTTGGAGGATGCCCGCGCGATCATCCTGGCGGCGCCGCCGCCGGAAACCGTGCGGCCGCAGCGCCGCTCGTCGCCGACCTGCTCGATCAGCTGATGGCAGCAAAATCGGCGGCGCTGGAAATCCGCCCCGGACCGGTGGAGCCGCCGATCAGCGCCGAGGATCTGGCGGAGCGGCGCGAGCGCGTCGACCGGGTTCTGCGCGCCGTGCTGGCGCAACCCGACGCCGGCTTCCGCGTCATCGGCGTGCTCTATCAGGAGTTCGTCGTCCGCTGCCGCATCGAGGGCCTCGCCTCCGTCGTGCCGGACCTGCCCGAGTTCCGCCGCATGCTGACCCGCGCCCGCGCCGGCCTCGGCTCCGACATGGCAGGCGACGACGCCTGGCAGGACGTTTCGGCGCGCGCCTCGCTGCTGCCCGAGGACATGCAAGGCGTGTTCATGATGATCGCTCGCGCCGCCAAGGAGGGCTGGCCCTGCCCGAGCGACGCGGCAATCGCCCGCGCCTACGGCTCGCACTCGCTGCGCCGCGCCCGGCGCCTGCTGACCTATATCGAGGAGCAAGGCCTCATCGTCTGCCAGCTTGATAGCACTGGAAGGCGGACGGTGACGCTGGTTGAACTCGCCTGGGCGACTGCGCCGGGGGATCCCAATGCGGAGGAGGCGGAGCAGAGGAGTTTGGTGTGAAGGGGGAACGAACTCACTCTGGGAAAGCACCGCTTATCATGCAGGGGGCTAAGTTTGTTTTGCGCCATATCCGGCCTTGCCAGTGATGCCGTGAATGTTAAGTCTCGGCTCCGATGCGGACGTTCCGCCCGAGTTCGAAGACTGACCGCGACCGTTCTGCGGCCTTCGCATCGATAGCGCCAATGAGCGGCGTCCCACATCCCACTCCTTGTGTCCATTGGGAGGGGTCGTTGTGGACCAAGCCCTACTACCCAGGCTTGTGACGAAGCCGATCCAGCGCGTCTCGAAGTGCATTGGCGGCATCGCCACGCTCGTCAGGGGACATCAGCTCCGGTTCAAGTTCCAACCTGAAGTGCGGCAGCTCCGTTCGAACAGCACGACGAGCGGCCGCCAAATTGGCCTTCAGATCGATGACGCGGTAGGTGGCGACGGGATAGGCGATCCCCTTGACCTGGACTTGCCCCAGTTCCTCACAGTCGATTGCGTCCTTCACTTGCGCAAACGTCTCGTAGGAAATGAGGATGGCCCCCGGCGGCGCCTCCTGCTCCAGGCGCGAGGCGAGATTCACGGCGCCGCCGATTATCGTGTAGTCCATCCGGTCCTCGCTGCCGAAGTTACCGACGGTGCAGTAGTCGGTATGGATGCCGATGCGACAGCGCAGCGGTGTTTCGATCCCCATGTCCCGCCAGACTTCGGCAAGCTCGCTAATCCGCTTTTGCATTGCAAGTGCCATCTGCGCGCAAGCCAGCGCGTCCTCCTTGACGCCGCGAGTCTCGGGATCGCCGAAAAACATCAGGATCGCGTCGCCGACATATTTGTCGATCGTCGCGCCGTGATCCGAAGCAATTTTCGACATTTCCGTCAGATAGTGATTGAGGAGTTGGGTGAGATCCTCGGATTCCATTTTGTCAGTGGTCTCGGTAAAGCCGGCGATATCGGAGAAGCATATTGTCAGTTTCTTCCGCTGGCTGGCGATCCTGACCTCCTGGCGGCCGGTGAATATCGAGCGATACACCTGGGGCGCCAGATACTTCGCCAGCTTGCTGGAAAGCGCCTCCAGAACCACGGATTTCTCGGCGAGGTTCTCCTCCCTTTGCTTCAGCTCAGTGATGTCCGAATAGACGGCGACCGTGCCGCCGGCGCTGATCCGCCGCTCGCTGACCATGACCCATCGCCCGTCGCCTCGCCTCTGCACCCAAGGTTCGCCAGGGTTGCGGTGCCGCGAGAGGCGCTCGGCGACCCACTCCTCGACCCGCCCCTCGGCGTCCCTGATGTAGCCGCGCTCAGCGGATCGGCGAATGATTTGCTCGAATGTCGTGCCGGGCGTCAGTTCGGTCTCCAGACCGGTGTAGAGCAATTCGCGGTAGCGGCTGTTGCTGAGGACGAGCCGGTCCTCCCAGTCGTACAGAGCGAATCCTTCGGAGATGCTTTCGATGGCATCGATGAGCCGCTGACGAGCTTCCGCAACGTCGCGCAGGTTCTTTTCCTCGACCTCGACAGCAGTATCCCGGAAGAGTCTCAGCGCTTCGGCCATGCGCCCGATTTCGTCGCTGCCCGCGGCTGGCAGCGGCGCACGAAGATTGCCCCCCGCAATCGCGAGCATGCCTTGGCTCACGGCCCCCAGTCGGGCGAGGAGGCTGCGGTCGACATAGAGCCAGACAACCAGAACCGAACTCAGGAGGCTGAGAAAGGCGGAGCCGAGTACAACCGCGGTGCCGTAGCGCTGGACGAGCGCGGCTTCGCGACCGGACGCAGCGATCTCCTGATCTGCCGTGGCGACCAGGCGATCGACGCCAGCGGTGAGATTGCGCGACAGTCGATTGTTCTCGGCCAGAAGCCTTTCGCCCTGTGCCAGGACAGCAAACTCGTCCTCCCGCACCTTGGGGATGCTGTCCTCGCCGTCGGTCAAACCCCTGAACTCGTCAACACGCTGCCGGAAGCGGGTCCGCAGCTTTTCGTCGATCTCCGTGGAAACCTTTTCAAGAGCAGTGAGCGAACGGCGTAGCGGAAAAAGGATCAACGCCAGGTCGCCCGGCGTCGGCGCGTTCGCGACCTTCACCAGCGCGTCGTTGACCGCCGAGATCTCCAGCTGCGCCTTCTGCTGGGGAATGTAAGCCGCAATCGCCTGGACCAGGTCGGCCATCGCCGCTGCGCGTCGATCGGGCGACAGCGACGTGTCGGCCGCGACCGCCCGCCATTGCGGGAGCCTGGAATCCATTACTAGGATGCCGGTGGCCACAAGGCGCTGGCTTCCGGTCGTCGTCGCGGCGAGGCGGTTCAGGAGCTCCTCCTTGCGGGCGACCACGTCGAGCCGGGCGACAACAAGAGAGTCGAGCTCCTTCAGGTTGCGCCTCAGAACAATCGCGGCTTCCTCGATCTCGGCCAAAGGCACTGTGCCCAACGTGGCATCCCGGAGGTCCGTGCGCAGGGCCTCGAGGCGGGACATCTCGAGCGCGACGGCAGCCGAGACCTCGCTGTGCTGAGCCCTGCTTGTCGCTGCCAGCACCGATGGCGCGGCAGCAGCGACCCGTTCGGCCTGGCGCGACAGCTGGAGGGAGGCGAGCGCCGACGGCACTCGATCCGTGGTAATTCGGTCCACGACGTCGCCAACCTGGAGGAAGGCATAAAGCGCCGCAGCGGTTGCCAGCACCGCAAGGGCGCTGATCCCGAAAAAGGCGAGCAACAGCCGGCCGCGTATGCCGAGGCGTTCAAGCTCGGCGAGTCGGAACAGTCCGGCCACACTGGTCTGCATCAGACTAGACATCTCAGCCGGCACGCCGGCGATCAGCGAACCCTATTCAACCGGCACGTACTCTCCGCCGCGCCAGACGTACCAAACCCAACTCTGCTTCGTGAGGTCGCCCTTGTCGTCGAAATCGACCCGGCCGATGACGGTGTCGAATTCCTGTTCGTGCAGTGCCGCAATGATGGCCTTCTGCTCCAGCGAACCTGCCTTCGAGACTGCCTGGGCCCAAACCTGGACCGCGCAGTAGCTCAACAGCGTGTAGCCCGCGGGTTCGAAATTCTCCGCACGGAACTGCTCAACGACCGCGGCCGCTTCGGCGCTTCGCCTCGGGTCCGCCGGGAACGTGAAGAGGGTCCCCTCCGCCGCGGGGCCGGCGATCAGGGCAAATTCCTCGGTCGCCAAAGCATCTCCGGATATGAGCTGAACCGTGTAGCCACTGTCGTGTGCAGCGCGAGCAATCAGCGCAACCTCGGCATGATACCCACCCACATATAAGGCGGAGACGCCGGCGGTCTGCAACGTAGCGACCTCGGCCGAATAGTCGTCCTTCCCGGGAATGTATGCGTCGTAAACGGCCTCAGTCACGCCCCGCTTGTTCAGCTGCTTCCTGGTCTCGTCAGCGAGACCCTTCCCATAGGTCGAATTGTCGTGGAGGATCGCAATCTTCTTGTTGCCCCAGCGATCGGCAAGGTAGTTGCCGGCGATGAAACCTTGCGCGTCGTCGCGGCCAATGGTGCGAAAGACATTGGCACGGCCCTGTTCGGTCAGCTGCGGATTGGTCGAGCCTGGGGATATCTCAACGACGCCCGCCTCCTCGTACACTTTTGATGCGGGGATCGAGGCCCCGGAGCAATAATGCCCGACGACGAGCACGACCCCGTCAGCCACCAGCTTCTTGGCGGCCGCCACAGCTTGCTCGGGATCGCAGAAGTCGTCGACCGAGATGAGCCTCACCTTCTGGCCGAGCACGCCGCCCGCCGTGTTGACGTCGGCCACTGCCATCTCCGCGCCGCGCTGTCCCTGCTCGCCGATCCAGGCGAGCCGTCCCGTCATCGCAGCCGAGACACCGATCAGCACCTCCGCCCGCGCTGAGCTGAACGCGGCCGCGAGAACTAAGATCGCTATGGCGATGATGCGGTGCATGTGTGCACCCCCTTAACTGCAGCTTACGCCAATCCCGTCAGAGCCGACAGCCCCTTCCGCAAGCGCGGCTGTCTCGGGCTGCTATTGCAGCGCACACCCCAATTTGGCGAAGCAATCATACACTGGAATGGCGTGTCATAACTCGTTCGCTGAGGTCGGAATCGCGCGCCAAATCCGGACGTTACCACTGACCGGAGTGAGCGTCGTGATTGGGTCAAAGCAGCCCCCCGCCTCAGCTTCCCCCTATCTCTCCTCCACAATCCGCAAATAAGCCGCCGTCACAAACAGCACGATTTACCCAAACAATATCCACCACGCCCCTTCCGGCATCTGCAAAATCGTCAGCAGCGTCGTCAGCGCGGTGGGGATCAGCGCCGTTGATTGTGCCGGTGCAGCCGCCGCGGCCGCCGAAGATCGAGGTGCCGCCGACGACGGCGGCGGCCACCCAAGGCAGCACCAGCGGGTCGGCGAGCGACGGCCTTGATCAGGCCGATGTAGTGCAGTGCCGACGAGCACGCTCGAGATAACGTAGAGCGCCGTGATCACCTGCCAGCAGCGGACGCCGGACAGGCGCGTTGCCCGTTCGTTGTCGCCGACCGCCGCCCGCGACGCTGGCCGTCGCGTCCAATTCCTCAGGCGGCGCCTGGACGCCGGCTTTGTTTCCGTGAATCTCGCGATGCCGCATTGCACAATCGTCTCGCCTGCGCAAAATGCGGCATGATCCGCAAATCCCTCACTGTCCTGGTGATCGATGAGAACCACATCCGCGCTTCGATAATCGAAGCGGGATTGCGGGAGGCCGGGCATCAGCAGGTCACGGTCATCCATGACGTCGCCGGCATAGCGCGGCGGATCGCCGAGATCGAACCCGACGTGATCGTCATCGATCTCGAAAATCCCAACCGCGACATGCTCGAAAACATGTTCCAGCTTTCGCGCGTGGTGAAGCGGCCGATCGCCATGTTCGTCGACCGCTCCGATCAGGCTTCGATCGAAGCAGCGGTGGAAGCCGGAGTGTCGGCCTATGTCGTCGACGGCCTGCGTCAGGAGCGGGTCAAGCCGATCCTCGACATGGCAATCAGCCGCTTCAATGCGTTTTCGCGCATGGCGCGCGAACTGGAAGAAGCCCGCAGCGAATTGGAAAGCCGCAAGGTGATCGATCGAGCCAAGGGCATCCTGATGAAGTCGCGCGGCCTGTCGGAGGACGCGGCGTATACGCTGCTGCGCAAGACCGCCATGAACCAGAACCGCAAGATCGCCGAGATCGCCCAGAGCCTGGTAACGGCGGCAGGCCTGCTGGATCCCGAGGAGAGTTGAGAATGGCGGCCGAGCACCGGATCAATGCTGGCTTCATGCCGCTCTTCGACAGCGCTGTCCTAGTCGCGGCGAAGGAAATCGGCTTCGCCCTGCGTGAAGGCATCGACCTGACGCTCAACCGGGAAACATCCTGGGCCAACATCCGCGACCGCATCGCCATCGGCCATTTCGACCTGGCGCATATGCTGGGGCCGATGCCGATCGCCTGCAATCTGGGGCTGACGCCGCTCGCCTCCGATACGGTCGTGCCGTTCTCGCTCGGCCTCGGCGGCAATTGCGTGACGGTTTCGAACGAGGTCTGGGCCGGCATGGCCGCGCACGGCGCCCAACCCGATCTCGATCCGGCGCGGGCCGGCAAGGCATTGCGAGCGCTGATTCGCGAACGGGCGAATGGCGGCGGCGATCCGCTGCGCTTCGCCGTCGTCCATCCGCATTCCGGGCACAATTACGAATTGCGCTACTGGCTCGCCGCCTGCGGCATCGACCCGTCGCGTGAAATCGAGATCGTCATCGTGCCGCCCCCCTTCATGGCCGACGCACTCGCCGCCGGCAGGATCGACGGCTACTGCGTCGGCGAACCCTGGAACAGCGCCTCGGTCGTCGCGGGCACCGGCCATATCGCCACGGTCAAGGCGGCCATCTGGAAGACCAGCCCCGAGAAAGTCGTCGGCGTGCGCAAGGCATGGGCGGAAAGAGAGCCGGACGCGCTTTCAGCCCTGCTGCGTGCGCTTCATCACGCGGCGCGCTGGTGCCAGGATCCGGCAAACCGTGACGAACTCGCGGCCCTTATGGCGCAGCCGGCCTTCCTCGGGCTTGCGCCGGCGCTGCAGATGCCGATCCTCAGCGGGCATCTGGCGCTCGGCGGCGGCGCCGAACTGAGTGTCGGCGACTTCTTTCTGCCCTTCAACAAGGCGGCGAACTTCCCGTGGAAGAGCCATGCGCTGTGGTTCTACACGCAGATGGTGCGCTGGGGGCATGTCGCGCACACGCCGGAAAACCTCGCTATTGCCCGCGACTGCTACCGCCCCGATCTCTACCGCTCGGCGTTGAAGCCGCTTGGCGTAGCGCTTCCCGGTGCCAATGCCAAGGTCGAGGGCGCGCTGAAGGCCGCGACTCCGGTCGGTTCGGCGGGGGCAAGCCTGGTGCTCGGTCCCGATGGTTTCTTCGATGGCCAGATCTTCGATCCCGACGAGATCGACGCCTACATTGCCGGCCAGAAATTGGCGCGCGCCGAAGTCTGATCATTTCGGCGGCATTCTTGTGCGCTGCACAAAAAATGTGCGTGCAACTGCGCTAATGAACAATCTTTGGCTTGCTCGCCCAGCGGGCCGGCGCGCCGACGATTTTGGCATGTCGTTGATCTCGTTGATGTTTGTCATCCATTCCGAAACTGGCACGGTTCCTGCGTTGCAATAGGCAGACTCTTCTCGGGTCACGGAATAGGCGTCCAATGGCGGGCGCTACAGGCAACGCTGCCGCTCAGGTCAACACGCGATCCCGGATGGACGGACGCGCGCGGCCTGGCCGGCGGCTTTTTTGTTTTGGTCGAACACGCAATCGACGGCGCCGATCCCAAGCCGCGCCCAACCGGAGATGACGATGACGAAAAGCACCAATAGCCATTCCGCCCAAACGGCGATCAGCCGCCGCGATTTCCTGAGGATCAGCGCGGCCACCGCGGCAACGCTGGCCGCGGCGCGTGCGCTGCTGCCCTCCGGCGCCTATGCGGCGCCCGCCGCGCCGGAAGTCACCGGCGCCAAGCTCGGCTTCATAGCGCTGACCGATGCGGCGCCGCTGATGATTGCCAAGGAGAAAGGCCTGTTCGAGAAATTCGGCATGCCCGACGTCGAGGTGCTCAAGCAGGCCTCCTGGGGGGCGACGCGCGATAATCTGGTGCTCGGCGGCGAAGCCAACGGCATTGACGGCGCCCATATCCTGACGCCGATGCCTTATCTGATGCACACCGGCAAGGTGACTCAAAACAAGCAGCCGCTGCCGATGGCGATCGTGGCCCGGCTCAACTACGACTGCCAGGGCATTTCTGTCGCCCAGGAATATGCCGGCACCGGTGTCGGCCTCGACGCCTCCAAGCTGAAGGACGCCTTCGCTGCGAAAAAGGCCGCAGGCAAGGAGGTGAAGGCCGCCATGACCTTCCCGGGCGGCACGCACGATCTTTGGCTGCGCTACTGGCTGGCTGCCGGCGGCATCGATCCCGACAAGGACGTCTCGACCATCGTCGTGCCGCCGCCGCAGATGGTCGCCAACATGAAGGTCGGCAACATGGACGTGTTCTGTGTCGGCGAGCCGTGGAACGAGCAGCTCGTCCACCAGGGCGTCGGCTTCACCGCCGCCACCACCGGCGAACTGTGGAAGGGCCATCCGGAAAAGGCGCTCGGCCTGCGCGCCGCCTTCATCGACAAGTACCCGAACTCCACCAAGGCGATCCTGATGGCCGTCATGGAAGCCCAGCAATGGTGCGAAGCCAAGGAAAACAAGGACGAGATGGCCGCCATCATCGGCAAGCGGCAATGGATGAACGTGCCGACTGCCGACATCATCGGCCGCCTCAAGGGCGACATCAATTACGGCAATGGCCGCGTCGCCAACGGCACCGATCTCTACATGAAGTTCTGGCAGGGCGGCGTGTCCTATCCCTTCAAGAGCCACGACAGCTGGTTCCTCGCCGAAAACATCCGCTGGGGCAAGTTCGCGCCGACCACCGACATCAAGGCGCTGGTCGCCCAGGTCAATCGCGAGGATCTGTGGCGAGAAGCGGCCAAGGATCTTGGTGTCGCCGCGGCCGATATCCCGGCGTCTTCATCGCGCGGCGTCGAGACCTTCTTCGACGGCAAGGTCTTCGATCCGGAGAACCCGTCCGCCTATCTCGACAGCCTGAAGATCAAGGCATCGGCCTGAACGGTGCAAACGGCGCTCGCGCCGTTTGTCGCCACAAGCGCAACGGCGCCGCTTGTCGCCAAATGCCAAAGGAACGTTCGAGAAATGTCTATCCAAGCCATCGAGGACCGCAAGGTGAAGCCGTTCCCCGCGCCTGCCAAGCCCGCCGAAATCATCGCCTTCACCGCCAGGGCGCGGCGCCGCTTCGACCCGGCCGCGATCGCAGGCAAGCTGGCCAGCACGCTGGTGCCGCCGGTCATCGTCATCACCATTATGCTCGTCGTCTGGCAGGTCGCCTGTTCGTCGCCCACAGCCAGCCTGCCACCGCCAAGCCAAGTTTGGAACGAGGCCTATGACCTGATCGCCCATCCGTTCTTCAACAATGGCCCGCAGGACATTGGACTCGCCTGGCGGGTGCTGATCTCGCTGCAGCGCGTCGCCATCGGCTTTGGCCTTGCGGCTGTCGTCGGCGTCGCGCTCGGCGCGCTGGTTGGCCAGTCGATCTGGGCGATGCGCGGTCTCGATCCGGTGTTCCAGATCCTGCGCACGGTACCGCCGCTCGCCTGGCTGCCGCTGTCGCTGGCGGCGTTCCGCGATTCCAGCCCGTCGGCGATCTTCGTCATCTTCATCACCTCGATCTGGCCGGTGATCATCAACACCGCCGTCGGCGTCCGTAACATTCCAGAGGACTATCGCAACGTCTCCCGCATCCTCAGGCTCAACCAGCTCGAATTCTTCGTGAAGATCATGGTGCCGGCCGCGGCACCTTACATCTTCACCGGCCTGCGCATCGGCATCGGCCTGTCGTGGCTGGCCATCGTCGCCGCCGAAATGCTGACCGGCGGCGTCGGCATCGGCTTCTTCATCTGGGATGCCTGGAACTCGTCGCGGCTGCCCGACATCATTGTCGCGCTCGCCTATATCGGCGTCACCGGTTTCTGCCTCGACCGCCTGGTCGCGGCGGTCGGCGCCTTCGTCACCCGCGGCACAACGGCAAAGTGAGGAGAGGGACGATGACGGCCTATCTGAAACTCGACCATATCGACAAATCCTTCGCCCGCGGCAGCCAGGTCAGCGACGTGCTGAAGGACATCCGGCTGACCATCGACAAAGGCGAATTCGTCTCGATCATCGGCCATTCCGGCTGCGGCAAGTCGACCTTGCTCAACCTGATCGCCGGCCTGACCAAGGTCTCGGCCGGCGCGGTTCTGTTGGATGACAAGGAGGTCGATAGTCCCGGCCCGGAACGCGCCGTGGTGTTCCAGAACCACAGCCTGCTGCCATGGCTCACCGTCTACGAAAACATCAATTTGGCAGTCACGAAGGTCTTTGGCCGGAGCAAGAGCCGGGCCGAGCGGCATGAATGGATCATCCGCAATCTCGATCTCGTTCAGATGGCGCATGCCAAGGACAAACGTCCGGCCGAGATTTCGGGCGGCATGAAGCAGCGCGTCGGCATCGCCCGGGCGCTGGCCATGGAGCCGAAGATCCTGCTGCTCGACGAGCCGTTCGGGGCGCTCGACGCGCTGACGCGCGCGCATCTGCAGGACGCGGTGATGGATATCCATTCGAGGCTCGGCTCGACGACGATCATGATCACCCATGATGTCGACGAGGCGGTGCTGTTGTCCGACCGCATCGTCATGATGACCAACGGCCCGGCGGCCACCATCGGCGAGGTTCTTGCCGTGCCGCTGGCCCGGCCGCGCCGGCGCATCGAGCTTTCCTCCGACCGCACCTTCCTGCGCTGCCGCGAGGCGGTGCTGAAATTCCTCTACGAACGCCACCGCTTCGTCGAAGCCGCGGAGTAAGGCCATAGCGGGAAAACTCGTCATCATCATTGGCAATCTGCATCGGCAATGGGCAATCTACCGCATTGCACAAATATTATGCTGCTGTGCAAGGCATTTTGACTAATCTTTGATCCGCTGCCGAGCTTGGTCAAAAGTCGCGCGGCTGCGGTTCATATTGATTTCATTCGATAATTAAGAGCGCTGTCGAATTGGCACGCTTCCTGCTTTCCAAAATGTAGGGTCCGCAAGGGCCAAGTGAAACGGCGTCCAATGGCGGGCGCCACAGGCAAAGCTGCCGCTCAGGTCCACACGCGCTCCCGGAACCCCGGACGCGAAGACCTGGCCGGCGGCTTTTTTGTTTTGACGCAATCGACGGCGCTGGTCCCAAGCGGCGCCCAACCGGAGACGACGATGACGAAACGGATTGGAACTGGCGCTTCCCTCGCGGACTTCACGCGCCGCGATTTTCTGGCCGTCAGCGCGCTGACGGCGGCGCTGTTCACCGCCGCGCTCCTCCTCTTTCCCGCCGGCGCCAAGACTGACGGCAAGGGTCTCGAAGTGACCGCGCAAAGGTCGGTTTCAACCAGTTCGCCGATGCTGCGCCGCTGACAGTCGCGAACGAACAGACAAGGGCGGTGCCTCCCACGCCGCAAACCGGAGCCAGAAAATGACCGCAAATCTCCCAGCCGCGCCCAGCCAGGACAGCGCTCCCCGGCAGGCGCTTGCCATGTCCACCATCGCCTTCACCGTCTGCTTCGCGGTGTGGACGATCTTTTCAATCATCGGCGTGCGCATAAAGCAGGAGCTGGGGCTGAACGAGACGGAGTTCGGCCTGCTCGTCGGCACGCCGATCCTCACCGGCTCGCTCGTCCGTATGGTGCTCGGTGTCTGGACCGACCGTTTTGGCGGACGGCTGGTATACACCGCGACCATGCTTGCGGCGGCGGTCGCGACCTTTCTGCTCGCTTTTGCGCACACCTACGGGCAGATGCTGGTCGCCGCACTAGGCGTTGGGCTCGCCGGCGGTTCCTTCGCCGTCGGTGTCGCCTATGTCTCGCGCTTCTTCCCGGCCGGCAAGCAGGGTACGGCGCTTGGCATTTTCGGTGTCGGCAATGTCGGCGCCGCGGTCACCAAGTTCCTGGCACCGTTCGTGCTTCTCTCCTGGGGCTGGCAGTCGGTCGCGCTGATCTGGGCGGCAGCACTCGTCGTCATGGCCGCCGTCTTCTGGTTCACGACCGGCGACGATCCAGTCATCCGCGAGCGCCGCGCCGGCAAGGCAGCGCCCGCGAGAAGCTTCTTGCAGGAATTCGCGCCGCTCAAGAACCTGCAGGTCTGGCGCTTCGCCTTCTATTATTTCTTCGCCTTCGGTGCATTCGTGGCGCTCTCGCTGTGGCTGCCCCGCTACCTGATCGGCGTCTACGGCTTCGGGCTTGCGACCGCCGGCATGATCGGGGCGGCCTATTCAATTCCGGCAAGTATTTTCCGCGCCTATGGCGGCGTGCTTTCCGACCGGATCGGCGCCCGGACCGTGCTCTACTGCACCTTCGCTGTCAGTGCCGTCGCGACTCTCGTTCTGTCTCTCCCCTCGGCAGACTACGTCGTGCGCGGTATCAGCGGGCCGATCGCCTTCCATTTCGAGATCGGCCCGCTGGCCTTCATAGCCGTTGCCTGTGTGCTCGGCTTCTTCATGAGCCTCGGCAAGGCCGCCGTCTACAAGCACATCCCGGCTTACTATCCGCAGAGTGTCGGCGCGGTCGGCGGCGTTGTCGGCATGATTGGCGGGCTCGGCGGCTTTATCCTGCCAATCGCCTTCGGCGTGCTCAACGACCTCACCGGCGTCTGGTCGAGCTGCTTCATGCTGCTCTTCGTCATCGTCGCCACCTGCTTTGCCTGGATGCATTCTTCCATCCGGCGGATGGAGCGCACGGCGTCTGACGAAGCTTCAGGCCTTTCCTACGCGGCTGAGTGAGACCGGAGTGGATCAGGACATGACCGAGAAACTCGTTATCATTGGCAACGGCATGGCCCCCGGGCGCATGCTGGAGCACCTCCTGGAAAAGGCGCCTGGGCGCTACCAGGTCACCATCTTCAACGCCGAGCCGCGCGTGAACTACGACCGCATCATGCTCTCGCCGGTTCTGTCGGGCGAAAAGGCCTATGAGGAGATCATCATCCATGGCGACGGCTGGTACATCAAGCACGGCATCACCCTCTACAAGGGCCACAAGATCGTCGCCATCGACCGGCAGGCAAAGACCGTCACCTCCGATCATGGCGTGACCGAGCCCTACGACAAGCTCGTCATCGCCACCGGCTCGGTGCCGTTTATCATTCCGGTGCCAGGCCATGATCTGCCCGGCGTGCTCACGTATCGCGATCTCGATGACGTCCGGGCGATGATGCTTGCCGCCCAGTCGCGGGCCAAGGCGGTGGTCATCGGCGGCGGCCTGCTCGGCCTGGAAGCGGCTGCGGGTCTGAACGCGCAAGGGATGGACGTCACCGTGCTGCACGTCATGCCGACGCTGATGGAGCGTCAGCTCGATCCGGCCGCCGGATATCTCCTGCAGCGCGCCGTCGAGCAGCGCGGCATCAAGGTCATCACCAAGGCCAACACCCAGGCGATCACCGGCAACGGCAAGGTGGAGCGGGTGGAGCTTGCCGACGGCACAGTCATTCCCGCAACGCTCGTCGTCATGGCGGTGGGCATCAGGCCGAATGCGGCGCTGGCGAAGGAAGCCGGCATTGCGGTCAATCGCGGCATCGTCGTCGACGCCGGCATGCGCAGCAACGATCCCGATATCTACGCAATCGGCGAATGCGCCGAGGTCAACGGCCAGGTCTACGGGCTGGTCGCGCCGCTTTACGAGATGGCGCGCGTCGCCGCCAGCCATCTGGCCGGCAATGAGGCGGCGGCTTTCGTCCACATGGACACGCCGACCAAGCTCAAGGTCACCGGCATCGAGCTGTTCTCGCTCGGCGACTTCGCCGAGGGCGATGACCGCCAGGAGATCGTGCTGCGCGATGCCGCGGCCGGCGTCTACAAGCGCCTGGTACTCAAGGACGACCGCATCATCGGCACCGTGCTCTATGGCGAGACGGCGGACGGCGCCTGGTTCAACGACCTCAAGAAGAAGCAGACCGACATATCCGAGATGCGCGATACGCTCATCTTCGGCCAGTCCTACCAGGGAGGCGCCCCACTGGACCCTATGGCGGCCGTTGCAGCCTTGCCGGATGATGCGGAAATCTGCGGTTGCAACGGCGTATGCAAGGGAAAGATCACCGGCGCGATCACGGCCAGGGGCTTGACCTCGCTCGACGACGTGCGCGCCCACACCAAGGCGTCGGCGTCCTGCGGCTCCTGCACCGGGCTGGTCGAAAAGCTGATGGTGCTGACCATCGGCGACAAATACAACCCCGCGGCGGTCCAGCCGATGTGCAGCTGCACCGCGCTTGGCCATGACGAGGTCCGCCGGCTGATCAAGGCCAAGGGCTTGAAGACCATTCCCGCCGTCATGCAGGAACTGGAGTGGAAGACCTCCTGCGGCTGCGCCAAATGCCGGCCGGCGCTCAACTATTATCTCGTCTGCGACTGGCCCGACGAATACGCCGACGATTACCAGTCGCGCTTCATCAACGAGCGCGTCCACGCCAACATCCAAAAGGACGGCACCTATTCGGTAGTGCCGCGCATGTGGGGTGGCGTCACCAACGCCGCCGAATTGCGCGCGATCGCCGACGTCGTCGACAAGTTCGAGATCCCGATGGTCAAGGTCACCGGCGGCCAGCGCATCGACATGCTCGGCATCCGCAAGGAAGACCTGCCGGCGGTATGGGCCGATCTCGGCCAGGCTGGCTTCGTCTCCGGCCACGCCTACGCCAAGGGACTGCGCACGGTGAAGACCTGCGTCGGCTCGGACTGGTGCCGCTTCGGCACGCAGGATTCGACCGGCTTGGGCATCCGTATCGAAAAATTCATGTGGGGCTCGTGGACCCCGGCCAAGGTCAAGATGGCGGTGTCGGGCTGCCCGCGAAACTGTGCCGAGGCGACCTGCAAGGATGTCGGCGTGATCTGCGTCGATAGCGGCTACGAGATCCATTTCGCCGGCGCCGCCGGTCTCGACATCAAGGGCACCGAAGTGCTCGGCCTGGTCAAGACCGAGGACGAGGCGCTGGAGCATATCGTGGCGTTGACGCAGATGTATCGCGAGCAGGGCCGCTATCTCGAGCGTATCTACAAATGGGCCAAGCGCGTCGGCATAGCTGAGATCAAGCGTCAGATCATGGACGATGGCGAGAAGCGCAAAGCCTATTTCGACCGCTTCGTCTTTTCGCAGAAATTCGCCCAGGTCGACCCATGGTCGGAACGTGCTTCCGGCAAGGACAAGCATGAATTCCGGCCGATGGCTTCGGTCGGCTTTGCCCAGGCGGCGGAGTAGGCGCGTGTTCCCGAAAAGTGGAATGCGTTTTCGGACAAGAACACGCGCAAAAGAGGAATAGCCACATGAACTGGGTATCGATAGGCACGCTCTCGGACATTCCGCGTCGCGGCGCGCGCTGCGTCGCCACGCCCGAAGGCAAGATCGCCGTCTTCCGCACGGCCGACGATCAAGTCTTCGCCATCGACGACCATTGCCCGCACAAAGGTGGGCCGCTCAGCCAGGGCATCGTCCATGGCACGGCGGTGACCTGTCCCTTGCACAATTGGGTGATCTCGCTGGAGACAGGCAAGGCGCTCGGCGCGGACGAGGGCGCGGTGCGCACCATTGCGGTGCGGATCGACGGCGAGCGGCTGTTCATTGCGCTGGAAGCGCTGGCCAGCCGCGCGGCGTGAACCATGCAGATTGATGAAGCGCGCGAGGTGAGGACCACCTGCCCCTATTGCGGGGTGGGTTGCGGCGTGCTGGCGAAGGTCGCCGCGGACGGTGAACTAACCGTTCGTGGCGACCCGGACCACCCGGCGAATTTCGGCCGGCTCTGCTCCAAAGGCTCGGCGCTGGCTGAGACCATCGACCTCGACGGCAGGTTGCTATACCCGGAGATCCGCGGTCGCCGCACCGACTGGGACGAAGCGCTCGACCTTGTCGCTTCGACCTTCTCGCAAACCATTGCCGAACACGGCCCCGGTTCGGTCGCCTTTTATGTTTCCGGCCAGTTGCTGACCGAGGACTATTACGTCGCCAACAAGCTGATGAAAGGCTTTATCGGCTCGGCCAATATCGACACCAATTCGCGCCTGTGCATGGCCTCGTCGGTCGCCGGCCACCGCCGCGCCTTTGGCTCGGACACCGTTCCGGGAAATTACGAGGATCTGGAACTTGCCGACCTGATCGTGCTGGTCGGCTCCAATCTCGCCTGGTGCCATCCGGTACTCTACCAGCGCATTGCCGCTGCCCGGGAAAAGCGGCCCGAGATGAAGGTGGTGCTGATCGACCCTCGCCGCACGATGACCTCAGACATCGCCGACATGCATCTGGCGATCGCGCCCGATGGCGACGTCGCTTTGTTCACCGGGCTGCTCGCCTATCTCGGCCAGCACAACGCGCTGGACCGCACCTATATCACGGCGCACACGACCGGCTTCGGGCAAGCGCTTTTCGCCGCCTCGGCGCTCGATCTTGCCGGCATCGCGGCTGCCACGGGTCTCAGTGAGGACGAACTGGCCCGCTTCTACAGCCTGTTTGCCGCGACGGCGAAGACGGTGACCGTCTACAGCCAGGGCGTGAACCAGTCGTCTTCGGGCACCGACAAGGTCAACGCCATCATCAACTGCCATCTAGCCACCGGCCGCATAGGCAAGCCCGGCGCCGGGCCGTTCTCGGTGACCGGCCAGCCCAACGCCATGGGCGGCCGTGAGGTCGGCGGCATGGCCAACATGCTGGCCGCCCACATGGAGATCGAAAACCCCGAGCACCGCGAACGCGTGCAGCGCTTCTGGAATGCCCCAACCGTCGCCGAAAAACCCGGCCTGAAAGCGGTCGAGATGTTCCAAGCGGTGGCCGACGGACGCATCAAGGCGCTGTGGATCATGGCCACCAACCCGGTCGATTCGATGCCGGACGCCGATGCCGTCGAGGCGGCGATCAGGGCCTGCCCGTTTGTTGTGGTCTCGGACGTGCTGGGCGAGACCGACACGGTCCGCCACGCCCATGTCCGGCTGCCGGCCACCGCATGGGGCGAAAAGGATGGCACCGTCACCAATTCGGAGCGCCGCATCTCGCGCCAGCGGGCTTTTTTGGCCAGGCCCGGCGAGGCAAGGCCAGATTGGTGGATCATCGCTGAAGTCGCCAAGCGGATGGGCTTCGGCGAGGCTTTTTCGCATGTGTCGCCGGCCGACATCTTCGCCGAGCACGCGGCGCTGTCGGGCTTCGAGAATGATGGCGTTCGCGATTTTGATATAGGCGCGTACGCCGGGATTGATGCACGGACGTATGAGGAGTTGGCGCCATTCCAATGGCCAGCGCCGAGCCAAGGCACCCCCCTCTGGCCTGCCGGCCATCTCCCCCTCAAGGGGAGAGATTGGATGTCGCCACCGGTTTCGCCAATCGTTGCCATTGCTGAAAAGGCGGTGCCGGCAAAGCCGCCAATCTCCCCCCTTGAGGGGGAGATGGCCGGCAGGCCAGAGGGGGGTGTTCAGGCTGGACATAGCTCAGCCAGCACCCGCTTCTTCGCCAACGGCAATTTCTACACGCCCGACGGCAAGGCGCGCTTCATTGCCATCCGCCCAGCCGCACAAACCCGCACCAACCCGGACTACCCGCTCGTCCTCAACACCGGGCGCGTCCGCGACCATTGGCACACCATGACGCGGACCGGCAAGAGCCCGCGCCTGTCGCAGCACATGGCCGAACCGTTCGTCGAAATCCACCCGGCGGATGCGCAGCACTATGGTATCGGCGATGCCGACATCGTGCGCGTCTCGACTGGCCATGGCGAGGTGCTGGTCCGCGCGCTGGTGACGGTGCGCCAACGCCAAGGCTCTGTATTCGTTCCGATGCACTGGACCGATCAGATCTCCGCCCGCGCGCGTGTCGATGCACTGGTCCCGCCGACGACCGATGCGATTTCAGGTCAGCCGGCCTCGAAGAACGTTGCCGCCCGCATCCAGCGGTTCGCCGCCACTGCCTTCGGCTTCGCCGTGCTTGCCGAACGACCCGCATCGATCGACGCCGATTACTGGAGCCTCGCCCGCTGCCCCGCCGGCTGGCGCCTTGAAATTGCGCTGCAGTCCGGCCGTGACTGGACCGGGTTTGCCGCCTCGCTGTTCGGCCTCGAAGGCGAGACGCTCGCCTATCACGACATCGCCGGCGGGCACCATCGCTTCGCCCGTTTCGCAGGCAATCGGCTGGTCGGCGCGTTCTATCTTGCGCCTACCCCGGTAGCGGTGTCGCGCGGCTGGGCGGTCGAACAACTTGGTGCTGACCATGCCGATCGGCAGGCGCGGCTGGCGATTGTCGCCGGGCGGCCGGGCGGCAACAGCGTCGACCGCGGTGCCATCGTCTGCGCCTGTTTCGGGGTCGGTGCCAACCAGATCGCGGAAGCGGTACGCGGCGGCTGTACCAGCGTCGCGGCAATCGGCGCCGCCCTTCACGCCGGCACCAATTGCGGCTCTTGCCGCGCCGAGATCAAGACCATTATCGACGGGCGGCGTCTGCAAGCTGCGGAGTGATGCGCCGAGGAACTCTGCCGCGCCGCTGCATGATGCTTACTAGCAATTTACAAACCATGGGCTACCAACGTTCTGACTTCGATTCGCTCGGAACGGGAGCCTCATGAGCAAAGCCCTGACCTCATTCGCGCTTGCCGCCGTGCTGACGGCCTTGCTGATGGCGCTCAGCCTGGCGGTGGCCAGGCATGGCTATCCCTATGGCGCGATCGGCGCCAAGCGCTTGAGCGACGTCGCCGATGCGGGGACGTTCATTCCGCTCGCGGCGATCTATTTTTTCAGCGCACTGCTGATGATGGTTCTGCCGATCAGGCTCGCTGGCATCGTCCTGACACATGCCGCCGATGCGATCTTCTGGACGGTCATCGTGTTGTTTGCGCTCATCGTTGGATGTCTCGCCGCGAGATTTGCTTTCGGTCAGCGCGATGTGCTCTCCGCACTCCTGAACTGGCGCTTCCTGTTTGTCGCAGGCGTCGTCGGATGCCATCTGTTCATCAACGAGCTGCGCCGCAACATCTTGTTGAGAAGCCTGTTCTTCGTCATCTTCGCCGCAGCGACACTGGCCTGCCTGTTTTGGTCCTTCACCGTCTGAGCATGTGCGACCGTCGGCAGGCGGCTTAATTCTTGTCGACCGGCTTCGAACGCATTCGCGAAACGGTCTCACGCTCGGCCCGCTTCGAACGCATCGGCGGCAGGCCGCGGTCGATCAGGTCCATGTCTTCCAGCACCATGTCGCCCATCCGCTTGAAGGCGATGTCAAGCGCGCCGGCCCGGTGGGCGGAGCGCAGGAACCCCGGCAACGTACGGACCGGGTGATCCTGGGCCAGAGGCTCCTCAGGAAAAACATCGCTGGCGGCGACGATATGGCCGCTGCGGACGACGTCCATCAGTGCCGGGAAATCGACCACGCCGGCTCGGCTGAGCAGGATGAAAGCGGCTCCCTTGCGCATCCTGGCAAACGCCTCGGCGCCGAGGAAGCCCTGGTTTTCGCTGGTCACCGAAGCGACGACGAAGACGAAATCGCTGTTCGACAGAACGTCGTCAAGAGAGGCCGGCTCGACGCCGTTTTCGATCAGGATCGACGGCGGCAGCCACGGGTCGAAGACTTTTGTCCGCGTGCGAAAGCCTGACAGCAGCCGGTTGAGCGCACGGCCAAGATCGCCGAAGCCGATAATGCCGACATCCGCGCCGGAAAGAAGCCGCGCCGTCCGGTTGCCGTCGCCGCCCCACAGCTCCTTGCCCTGACGAAATGCGAGATCGGCGTCGACGATTCCGCGGGCGAGGTTGAGCGCCATGGCAAGGCCGAGCTCGGCCACCGGCTCTGCAAACACCAGCCCGGTGGTGACGACATGGATGCCGCGCGAAAACAGCGCCTCGTACGGCATGTTGTCGATAAGGTTGCTCTCGACATTGAAGACGCAGCGCAGCGCCTTCATTTTCTCCAGCGTCTCCGGCGTGATCGGCGGCTGGCCGACAATGTAGCGCGCCTCGCCAAGGATATCGGCCGGCAGCGCCGCGACACCTTCAGGCGATGTTTCGACGATGCGGTATTTCGATCGAAATTTCGCCAGCGCAGCCGGCGTGAAGATCAGGTCGAGCGTGCGCGGTTCGGGTGCGCTGATCACCAGCGGCAAGGCGCTGTCGGACATGATACTTTACCTCCCGTGCGATCCGCGTCGCACCACACAAGAATCGTCTTTTCCCGCCCCCGACACCTATCACATGCCTGTCGAGAAGGAGAAGTTTGCCTTCTTCGGCCTTGCGGTGCGGCGGTCGGTGGTCCAGATAGACGGCGATCGAAGGACGACAAGGAAGACAGCAACATGATCCCGTTTCGAAAGAACCTCATCGATGGCGAGTGGGTAGGCGATGCCGGCTCCCGCAACATCAACCCGTCCAATCTCGACGACGTGGTCGGCGAATATGCATCGGGGGGCGCGGAGCATGCTCGGCAGGCCATCGCCGCGGCGAAAGCGGCATTTCCGGCATGGTCCCGATCGGGCCTGCTGGCACGCCATGCGGTGCTGAGGAAGACGTCGGACGAGATCACCGCGCGGAAAGATGAAATAGGCCGGGCGTTGGCGCGCGAAGAAGGCAAGACACTGGTCGAGGGCATCGGCGAGACTGTGCGGGCCGCCCAGATATTCGATTTTTTCGCCGGCGAGGCGTTGCGCCTGTCGGGCGAGCTGGTGCCAAGCGTGCGGCCCGGCGTCGGCGTCGAGATCACCCGCGAAGCGGTCGGCGTCGTCGGCATCATCACGCCGTGGAATTTCCCGATCGCCATTCCGGCTTGGAAAATCGCTCCGGCGCTGGCCTACGGCAACACCATCGTCTTCAAGCCGGCGGAACTCGTTCCGGAGAGCGCCTGGACCATTGTCGACATCCTGCACCGCGCCGGGCTGCCCAAGGGTGTGCTCAACCTGGTGATGGGCAAAGGTTCGGTGGTCGGCCAGGCCATGCTCGACAGTCCTGACCTCAACGCCATCACCTTCACCGGCTCGGTCGGCACCGGCAAGCGCGTCGCCGCCGCCAGCGTCGAGCACATGCGCAAGTTCCAGCTCGAAATGGGCGGCAAGAACCCGCTTGTGGTGCTCGACGATGCCGACCTTGCCGTCGCCGTCGACTGCGCCATCAACGGTGCCTACTTCTCGACCGGCCAGCGCTGCACGGCGTCGTCCCGGCTGGTGGTGACGGACGGCATCCACGACCGCTTCGTCGAGGTGCTCAAGGACCGCATGGCCAAGCTGATCGTCGGCGACGCTCTCGATGCCAAGACGCAGATCGGGCCGGTTGTCGACCAGAGCCAGCTCAAACAGGACGAGGACTATATCGCCATCGGACGTCAGGAAGGTGCCGATCTCGCCTTCGGCGGCGAGCGGCTCGATCGCGAAACCCGCGGCTTCTATTTGCAGCCTGCGCTGTTCACCGAAACCACCAACGCCATGCGCATCTCGCGCGAGGAGATTTTCGGCCCGGTCGCCAACGTCATCCGCGTCAAGGATTATGACGAGGCGCTGGCGGTGGCCAACGACACGCCGTTCGGGCTGACGTCCGGCATCTGCACCTCGAGCCTCAAGCATGCCACGCACTTCAAGCGCAATTCGGAAGCCGGCATGGTCATGGTCAATCTGCCGACGGCCGGCGTCGACTTCCATGTGCCTTTCGGCGGGCGCAAGGGATCGAGCTACGGCCCGCGCGAGCAGGGCCGCTATGCCGCAGAGTTCTACACCACGGTGAAGACCGCTTACACGTTTGCCGGCTAAGAAAAGGCGGCAGACCAGCCAGGCAGCGAGCAAGTCGATGGCATCTGAGAATACGGACCTGACCTGGCTCAATCCGCCGCCGCACCACGCCTTCGGCAACAATACGGTGCATGTACGGACCGGTGAGGAGACCGACTTCTGGCGCGAGACGTTCTACGGCTTCTGGCGCGACAATGGCCATTTCCTCTATCGTGAGGTCGAGGGCGATTTCAGCGCCGAAGTCACGGTCAAGGGGCACTATGAGGTGCTTTACGATCAGGCCGGGCTTATGGTCCGCCTGAGCGAGACGCACTGGATCAAGGCCGGCATCGAATACACCGACGGGCTGATGTATTTTTCCGTCGTCGTCACCAACGATGCCTCCGACTGGTCGCTGGCCAGCATTCCGGCCGATCCGGACGGGGTCAGGATCCGCATGACCCGCCATGCCGAGACGATCCGCGTCCAGTATCGCGACGCATCTGACAAGCACTGGAAACCGGTGCGGCTTGCCTATTTCCCGCCGTCGAAAACGGTCGATGTCGGCATGATGTGCTGTTCGCCGCAGCGCGAGGGCTTCGAAGTGACATTCAGCGATTTTTCGATCGGCCCGCCGATCTCGCGGGAGCTTCACGACTGAGGCGCCGCGATCCGGTCGGGCGGTTTGCGTCCGGCCCCGCCTCAGTAGGTCGCCCGGCCGCCGGAGACGTCGAAGACGGCCGCCGTCGTGAACGAGCATTCCTCGGACGCGATCCAGCAAATCAGCGCCGCCACCTCCTCGACCTCGCCGAACCGCGCCATCGGTATTTTGGACAGCATGAAGTCGATGTGTTGCTGGCTCATCTGCTGGAAGATCGCGGTGCGCACGGCCGCCGGCGTGACGCAGTTCACCGTTACTTTGGTCTTGGCCAGTTCCTTGCCGAGCGATTTGGTCATGCCGATCACCGCCGCCTTGGAGGTGCTGTAGGCCGAGGCGTTCGGGTTACCTTCCTTGCCGGCAATCGAGGCGATGTTGATGATCCTGCCGTAATTGCGTTCGAGCATATGCGGGACCAGCGCCTTGTTGCAGAAGAAGACGCCGTTGATGTTGATGTCGGTGACCCGGCGCCAATCCTCCACCGAATACTCCCAGGTCGTCATGTTCGGCCCGGTGATGGCAGCACTGGTGACAAGGACATCGACCGCGCCAAGCGCTTCGATCGTCTCTCCGGCGGCGGCTTCGACCGCTATGGGGTCGGCGACGTCTAAGGTGACGCTGTGCAGGCCTGGAACAATGGCCTTGGCCTGCTCGATCTGGGCGGCATCGCGATCCCAGACCGAAACACGCCCGCCTTCGTCAGTGATCCTTTGCGCGACGGCCAGGCCGATGCCTGAGGCGCCGCCGGTGATAACAGCAGATCGTCCGGCAAATCGTCCCGCGAAACTCATCGGCATGTGGTCTTCCTCCCAATGGGCGGCGAATGTGAAGTCAACGGCGGACAAGTTCAAGCGCGGACTTGCAACCTCAGAACAGCTTATGATGGGCCAGCACCGGTCAATTGTACGGCACTGCCTTCTGGCCAAATCGTCTCGCCCGGTATGGAGAGAACGGCTGGAACGACGCGCCCGGTTGGCATCCGGGTGACAGGCGGCGCCGGATGGGTTATATTGCATTGCACAATGCGAGCGCCTGCAGGCGAGGCTCCCATCGATCCGACGAATCGGCCCACGAGCGGCCCATGAAATCGGCATTGAGCTGCAAGGACGGAAAACCGCTATCGAGATGAAGATTCCAAAATCTCTGTTGATCGATCCGGACAAGAACACGGTCTATGGCAGCTTTGCCGTTGCCGTCTCGATCTGGGCGTTCTCCTACTCGACCATTTTCGGCCAGGCCATGATCCTGGCCTACTATGCAGTCTGGCTGCCGCTCATCCTGGTCGACTACCGCAAGATATTAAGGCACGCTTCCAGCGCCTGGCTTCCGCTGGCCTTTGCAACCTATGTCTGCTTCTCGGTGTTCTGGTCGGCAGCTCCCGGCACAACGGCAAGGACGGCCGTCCAATATTGCTCCCATATCGCCTGCGCCTACATTGCCGCGCGCACCATCAGCGTCCGGACCTTGACCATAGGCGCCCTGATCGGGATCTTCGTCGTCCTGCTCTACTCGCTCAAGGTCGCGAGCTATTCCTACGACGTTCTCGATGGGACGTATAATTTCGTCGGCGCGTTCAGCTCCAAGAACCAGATCGGCTTTGTCGCATCGCTTGGCATCTATTTCTGCGTTGTCTACCTCGCCTTTCTCAGGCGCGGCCGGATAAGCTGTTTGTTGATCGTACCGATTGTCCTTCTATCGGGCTATCTGCTGGTGGTGTCGCATTCCGCCACTTCGATGGCATCTACCCCCGCGGTTCTCGCTCTGGTCGCCCTGCTTTCCATCGGCAAGCTGCTTTCGCTCCGCCATCGCCGGGTGATTTTCATGATCGGTGCGGGCGGGCTGGTCGCCTGCACCGTGATTGCGCTGAATCTCGGGCTGATGGACTTTGTCCTTGGCCTTTTCGGCAAGGATTCGACGCTCACCGGACGAACCTACCTCTGGCAACAGGGCTGGAATGCCGCGCAGCAATCGCCCATCCTCGGCGTCGGCTACGCGGCTTATTGGGTGCAGGGCTTCTCCGAGGCCGAGCGGCTGTGGAACGAATTCTATATCGCCGCGCGAAGCGGCTTCCACTTCCACAACACCTACATCGAGACCTTGGTGGAACTCGGCTTCGTCGGCGCGACACTGCTTTCGCTGATCATCGTGCGCACGCTCTGGGGTCACGTCTCGGCGCTGATATTCAGGACATGGCAAGCCGACTCCGTGATTCTTGCCGGTGTCATGGTGCTTCTGTTCATCCGATCCTTCGTCGAGGTCGAGACCCTCAATCCCTACATCATGGGATCGTTCCTGCTGTACTACAGCTACTTCAAGCTGGTGAGGGTGCCGGCCGTCGCTCCTTCCCGGTGGAGCGCCGTGAACCATCTCGAGGAGCCGGACGCGGTGGGAGGCTAGAGCGGGCGGATCCAGGCGGTTCGTTGCCCGAAGGCCGCCTTGTTTTCTGAACCATAAGATCCCAAACGCAAAAAACCCGCAGACCGCTGCCTGCGGGGTTGGTGCTTTGCTCCGGTGGAAAGAAGCTACTGGATGGCCAGGGGCGCCGGTTTGACCTTGATCACGTCCCCTGGCAGCACCGGCGTGTCTTCATCGGCGGTGATTTCGCTGGTCTTGCCGTCGACCACCCGCACCAGGGAAAATGACAAGGCCGCTGGTTGGTTGCTGCCGTAGAATTGCGGCATGGGGCTGCCCGACAAGGCTTCGGACATCAAAGCCTTTTCCATATTCAGCTTCAGCGTCGCCTCGTTGAGATCGGCTTCCGTCTGTTGCCGGTCGGTCGCGAGGCTGGAGTTCTGGGTGTTCTCGAGATCGATGGCGTCCTGGGTGGCCTTGCTGATCGACTGCTTGGCCGTGAGAATCGCCGTTTCGTAATCCAGGATCTGGCCCTCGAGGTCGGCGATGGTTTGCTGCGAGTTCAAAACCCGCGTGTTGACGACCAGCCCCTTTTGCGCCAGCGAGCCGATGCCGTTGAGCTGCTCCTTCGCCAGATCAACCTGCTTCTGCTGGTTGACGATCTTTTTCTGCAGCGAATCGATCTCGCTTTGCAGCAGTGCCTTCAAATCGTCGAGCGCCTGCAAGCGCAGCTTGAGTTTCTTCTGGTCGGCCGCCAGGATCGCCGTCTCATCGGCAACGATGCTGGGCAGCTTCGGATCGTCGGCCACCTCTTTCGGCACCGCGAATGTCGGCTTGTCCGCTAGTTCCGCTTCGATGCGGGCGCGCTTGACGGTCAGCCTGACCAATTGGTCTTGTAGTACGTCGAAATTGCCCTTGGCATTGATCAGGTCGCGGTCGTAGCGCTGTCCGCTCTCCGGGTTCCGCCGGGCTCCGCCGGCAATGCTCATCGCTTTCAGCACGGACAACCCAGGCACACAAGGATACTGGCCGGGCGATTGCACCTCGCCAGAGATGTAGAATGGCCGGTACTGCGCCATTTCGACGGAAGCCTCCGGCTTGTCGGCCAGAGCGAGCTTGCGCTGCAGCGCCTCACCGAGCGATGCCGCGATCTCCGAAGTCGTCTTGCCGGATGCGGGCATCTCGCCGACGAAGGGAACCGACAAGGTTCCAGCGGGGCCGACCGTGTATTCTCCATTGATGGCCGACCAGTCACGGAACGTGCCTTCGACGGTCTGCCATTCCGCCACGCGGATGGTCAGCTTGTCCTGTGCTCCTAGGCGATAGTCGTCGGCGAAGGCAAACTGTGGCAGGGCTAGCGACAGCGTCAGGCCGGTCGCCATTGTAAGGCAAGTCGTCAAAAGCCGTACTCGCCGCATGCGTCTGGAGAGAATGCCGGTGCAAAAGATATCGATTATATCTGCTTTCAACTGAGCGTTTCCGATCTGGTTTGCCCCGCCCGATGAGCTGCCGATGCCTGAGTTAGGGGCCTGAGTTCTGGGCCCGAATTCTGGACAGTCGCTCCTCGATGCACGGCCAGCAAGCGGCCGTCAGTAGCAGCCTCGCGACATCCAGACCGCAGGTACGGTCTTGATGATGATGCGAATGTCTTCGAACATCGACCAGTTCTCGACATAGTGCCTGTCGAATGCGACGCGGCTGTCATACGAAACATCGTTGCGTCCGCTGACCTGCCAAAGCCCGGTGAGGCCGGGGCGCGATTTCAGGTAATAGACGGCCGAATTGCCATATATCTCCAGCTCATCGCGCACCACGGGACGAGGCCCGACCAGGCTCATATCCCCCTGCAGGATGTTGATGATCTGCGGCAACTCATCGAGGCTGAGCTTCCTCAGCACCGCTCCGACGCGCGTGATCCGCGGGTCGTTCTTCAACTTGCGGGTCGCTATCCATTCGGCGTTGGCCTCCGGATTCGCGGCGAGATAGGCAGCAAGCACCCGCTCGCCGTCTGGAACCATGGTGCGGAACTTGAGGCACGGAAAAATCCGTCCTCCGCGGCCGATTCGGCTGTGACCATAGAAAATCGGCCCGCCATCGGAAAACCTGACAAGCAGCGCTATCATTACGAACAGCGGGCTGAGAGCGACCAGGCCGATCAGCGAACCGACAATATCGAAGCTGCGTTTGAGCAGGCCGCCAATCGGTGGCGGAAAATCGACGCCGGCCTGCGAAAAATCCGCATCGGCCGGCTTGGCTACGTCCCTCATGCGTAAACTCCATACGTTGAACGGATGGTTTACCGCACGATACCAAAAAAATGTTGCAGCGCAACACACAATTTCTCAGACGGCTGTAATAGTCGCGTCATGAACTGACTAAATAATAAACTCGTCCTGCACAAAATTTCCCATTTATGTCGCAAAAGAGACAGATTATGGGCAATTTTGGAAAAGCTAGTCCAATTTTTGGGCTGATTTTAGGCGAATCGCTCTTTATACCCTCCTGTGGAGCTTTGCCGTCATTTAGAATTTCAAGATAATGACTGATGTTATGATAAAATACTATTCAATATTATGAATCATACTGGAGCGAGTCGATATCCGGCAATCAGTGGTGATGCCGACGTGTGCGTTGCACCATGGCAGAGTCGATCCCGAGGATTCGTTTAAAATTTATTCCGCAGCTGCCCTTGCCGCCTATTGCGCGGCTCAATAGAGTTGTAAATTGTTTCTGTCGGACTATGGACAGATTGGGCTAGGCCGGAAGCAACCGGCCAGACGCGGGCAACCTAAATAAGCTCGCAGAGTTTAAGGGAGGTGCTCGGGGTGGGCTTGTCGACATTTTTTCCCGAGCCGGTTGATGGGCTATCGGGTATGTCACTGCCAAAGTTCATTATCGGAATGTGTTTTGCGCTGGCGATCGTGATCGTCTGGTCCTATTTGGGCGGCGCCTCGCTCGGTACGACGCTGTTTCGCGTCATCGGCTGTGCCATAGTCATCCAACTGGGTTATTTTCTGCTGGTCTTTGCCATGGTCGCCAGAAATGCCCCGACCCCGGCCGACAAAATTCGCGACGCTGAACGAAAGCTGAGTTCGAACGAAGCGGCCGAAGGCGAGAAACTCAGCGCCAGGAGAGGCCTTCACTGATTTCGGGCCTGGCCGCGGTCTGCGATGTCCATATGACCTGTGGTTAAGCTCGCCGGTCCTCTGACGAATTGCTCGCCTCAACAACACCGGCAGTCGGCATTCCTGTTCTTTCAATTCCTTGACACTGCGGGCCTCGACGCGCTCGCTCCGCCCCGCCGCCGTCCGGTCGGCGAGGATCAGCAACTGGTTTCTGCCAGTCGAGCGCTCTATAGAGCGTGTAGGAACGGCTCTGCCAAAGCGGCGCATTTCTGGAGCCATCCCGATTGAGGCTCGCCGCCTGCCCAACCGGGCCATGACACCCAGCAAAATGAAAAACTGGACGGCGCCGATGATTTTGGCGATGCTTGCTTCGCACTTGCAGCATAGGCGTTTGGGCCGATGCATTTCAGAATGGGCGGTGGGGCATTGAGCGGACGGGGCGAGGAAATCCGCAACGACTTCTGCAATCGAGAGGCATGTCCATGACATCATTCCAGGTCTGCGTGATCATCGCCGCCCGCAATGCGGCGCGGACAATCCCGGCTGCCATTGCATCGGCATTACGCGAGCCTGAGGTTGCGGAAGTTGTCGTCGTCGACGACGCGTCCACCGACGATACCGCGAAAGTCGCCCACGCGGCCGGCGACGGCACGGGCCGCCTTTCCGTCATCCGCTTCGACGTCAATCGCGGCCCATCCTTTGCACGCAACGCCGCGATAGCCGGTTCCAGGTCGCCGTTCATCAGCATTCTGGACGCTGATGATTTCTTTTTCGAAGGCAGGTTTCACAGACTGTTCGCCAGCACCGATTGGGATTTCGCCGCAGACAATATCATGCTTGTCAGGGATGACGCGGCAACCGACGTTTCGAAAATCGTTGCTCCACCGTTCTCGCCCGAGCCGGAATTCCTCGATTTCGAGGGTTTCATCGACGCCAACATCTCCAGGCGCCGTGTGCAACGCGGGGAACTGGGCTTCCTCAAGCCAGTGATCAGCCGCGCCTTTCTCGATCGGCATGGGCTGCGCTACGACGAGAAGCTGCGCCTGGGTGAAGACTATGAACTCTATGCGCGCGCGGTTGCCCATGGCGCGCGCTTCAAGGTCATCAAATCCTGTGGCTACGGCGCGATCGTGCGCGCCGATTCGCTGAGCGGACGGCACAAGACCCAGGACCTGAAGCATCTGGCCGATGCCGACCTGGCACTGCTTGCGATCGACAGTTTGCCGGAGGCATCGAAGGCTGCGCTGAGAAGGCACGAGCGGCACATCCGCGACAAATACCGGTTGCGGAAGTTTTTAGACGTGAAGGCTGAGCGCGGGCTGGCGCCGGCCGCGGCCTACGCCTTGGCCGGCTCGTCCAACCTCACAGCCGTCGTCCGCGGCGTCGCCTCCGATAAGCTGGATGCGCTGTTTCGCCGCGCCGGCCTCGCCGCGAAGCGTCAGCATGTGCCGCCGCTGCGCTTCCTCATGGCCGGAACCAGCACGGCCAGCGAAAGCTAGGCCCGTCAACGTGCGACGGCGGTAGCTACTCCCTTACCCTTCGGTCGGCTCGGACGGTTTCAACGAGATTCATGAGTTTACGATCTAGGTGGTTGCCTATCCGCGCAGGGAATGGCAATCTATGTTGCGGTGCAGCAATTTTGGACGGCCAACCGAACTGGCCCAAGATATCCCCCTGTCAGAGGAGCTGGACGATGCAAGAAATGTCTTTTGAACGCGGACGGGCGCCAAGGCCGGTCACCAGCTCGACGATGATGGGGCGCTGACTGCATGGCCTCGATCTTTCGCTTCCGATCGAGAGATCCGGCGCGCGACACGCAGACCGACACCTCGCGCCTCGATCGCTTGGCAAAGCTGCTGGACCAGATCTCGGCCGAGGTCGAGGCAGAGAAGAACGGGCTTGAGAACCGCTACAGGACAACGGCTACCAATGCCGCCTTCCTGGTCGAGGCCATGGAGAACGGAGCGGTCTCCTCCCGCAAGTCCTCCGAAGTCGGCGAACTGACCAGGTCGATCCTGAATTGCGAGCGACGCATCGCGGCGCTCTCGCGCCAGAAGCAGATGATGAAGGATCTCCGTCATTCGCTGGATGAAATCTTCGATGAGAATCGGCAGAACGGCCCCGACATAAGGACCGATTTTGTGAAGCCCGCCGATTCCGGCACAGGCTGAGCGAACACCCCGAGTCGGCGCAATGGTTTTAGGCACAACACGGAGCTTGGGAGCGACAGAGGTCAAGATCAGGTTGTTTCGTCACGGTTCGAACGATCGCTTTGGGGGCGCACAGCACAAGGTGAGTTTGATATGAACGCAGATCCTAAAAGCACGCCCGCCCCGGCAACCCGAGGCACCCCGTTCACGCGCCCGATCCCAGGCAAGCTGCGGCGGCTCCGTTCAGACGGCGCGTTTCTGCTGGTCGTTCTCGGCAGCATGGTTGCGGGCCTGGTCCCCGTGCGCGCCCAGGATCTCCCAACCGCGCCGTCCTTTGTCGATGATTTCACCAGCCTCAGTCGCGCGCGCTGGTACATTTCCGACGGCTGGACGAACGGCAAGCATCAGAACTGCACCTGGTCCAAAAGCCTGATCGGGCTTTCCGACGGCATGCTGACGCTCGGTTTCGAGAAGCGCAAGCTGAAGGATCGCGAATTCGCCTGCGCCGAGATCCAGACCAAGCAGCGCTTCGGCTACGGCACTTACGAGGCGCGGATGAAGACCGACACGGGCTCCGGCGTCAACGCGGCATTCTTCAGCTTCGTCGGCGATGCCGACAAGCAGCCGCATGATGAAATCGACTTCGAGGTGCTGACCAAGGACACGTCCAAGGTTCAGGTCAACGCCTACATAGCCGGCAAAGGCAAGAACGAGAAACTGGTCGACGTCGCTGGCGGCACCGACAAGGCCTTCAACGACTACGCCTTCGTCTGGGAAAAGGACCGGCTGCGCTGGTATGTCAACGGCAAGCTTGTCCACGAGATCACCGATCCGGCGAAGCTGCCCACCCATTCGCAAAGGATCTATTTCAGCCTGTGGGGCAGCGATACAATGAAGGGCTGGATGGGGCCGTTCTCCGATCCCGGCCGCAAGCTCACCATGCAGGTGGATCGCGTTGCATTCACCGCACTTGGCCAGCCCTGCCAATTCCCCGAATCGCTGGCATGCAAGACAAACTAGAAGCGCATCTGAACCGGCCGGGCCGAAGGTGGTCGGAAAACCGAAGCTTGAACAGGCCCGAAACCTTGAACAGGAATGAAACCGAATGAATTTGACTGTCTTTGGAATCGGCTATGTCGGTCTTGTACAGGCGGCGGTGCTTGCCGAAGTCGGCCATCAGGTGGTCTGCGTCGACATCGATGCAAAAAAGGTCGAGCGGCTCAACCAGGGTCATGTCCCGATCTTCGAGCCTGGGCTCGAAAGCATGGTCAAGGAGAACCATGCCGCCGGCCGCATCAAGTTCACCACCGACGCCGCCGCGGCGATCAAGCATGGCCAGATCCAGATGATCGCCGTCGGCACGCCGCCGGGCGAGGATGGTTCGGCCGACCTCAAATATGTGCTGGCCGTCGCCGAGGCCATCGGTCGTGAGATGGACGAGCCCAAGATCGTCGTCGGCAAGTCGACCGTGCCCGTCGGCACCTGCGAAAGGATAAAGGCCAGGATCGCCGCAACGCTGAAGGCGCGCGGGCGCGAGGATCTGGCTTTCGACGTCGCCTCCAATCCGGAATTCCTCAAGGAAGGGTCCGCTGTGAGCGACTGCATGAAGCCCGACCGGATCATCGTCGGCACCAGCAACGAGGACACCGAGGCGGTGATGCGCGAGCTCTACGCGCCGTTCAACCGCAACCACGAGAAGATGATCGTGATGGATGTGCGCAGTGCCGAATTCACCAAATACGCGGCCAATTGCATGCTGGCGACCAAAATCAGCTTCATGAATGAAATGGCCAACCTGGCCGAGCAACTGGGCGCCGACATCGAGGAGGTCCGCAAGGGCATCGGCAGCGACCCGCGGATCGGCTACCACTTCATCTATCCGGGCCTCGGCTATGGCGGCTCGTGCTTCCCGAAGGATGTGCGTGCCCTGATCAAGACCGCCGAGGCCGTCAAGTTCGACGCCAAGCTGCTGCGTGCCGTCGAGGAGCGCAACAACCAGCAGAAGTCGGTCCTGTTCGAGAAGGTGGACCGCTATTTCAAGGGCAATCTCAAAGGCAAGACATTTGCGCTGTGGGGCTTGGCCTTCAAACCCAATACCGACGACATGCGCGAGGCCCCGGCCCGCACGCTGATGGAAGCGCTCTGGGCCGCCGGTGCCAATGTCCAGGCCTACGATCCCGAGGCGATGCAGGAATGCCAGGCAATCTACGGGCTGCGCGACGACCTGCAACTGTGCGGCACCAAGGAGGCCGCGCTGCGAGGCGCCGACGCGCTCTTGATCGTGACCGAGTGGAAGAGCTTCAGCGCGCCGTCCTTCGATGCGTTGAAGAACGCGCTGACCACGCCCGTCATCTTCGACGGACGCAATCTCTACGACCCCAAGGTCATCGCCCGCCACGGCATCGAATACCACAGCATCGGCAGAATGGCTGCGTGACGATAGGGCGGTCCAGCAAGGAGCCAGGTCCATGAAAGTTCTGTTTGCAGGCGGCAACGGCTACACGCCGCAGTTCAGCGGTGGCGTTCAGTCGAGCACGCATCATCTGGTCGAGCAGCTGCGCGAGCACGGTCATGACGCCTCGGTTCTGGCGGCGCTGTTCGGTGACGGCATGTTCGGCTTCAAGGCGCGCGCCAAGATGAAGCTGCTTCGTCAGCGAGCGGTCATCGACAGCTATCCCGGCTATCCGGTCGTGCGGGCATGGTTTCCCTGGGAGGCGGCGCGCTTCGCGGTCGAACGGCTCGATCCCGATGTCGCCGTCGTGCAGTGCCACAAATCGGTGCCGATCGGAAAGGCGCTGCAGGCGCTCGGCGTGCCGCTGGTGGTCTATCTGCGAAACGTCGAATTCCACGAACTGGCCGGCGACCTGCGCGAATTGCATTCGGCGCTTTATATCGCCAACTCCGAATTCACTGCGCGCACCTATAAGGAAAGGTTCGGCATCGATTCGACCGTGATCCCGCCGACCATCAATCCCGGGCTCTACAGCACGCCGACCACCGGTGAGTTCGTCACGCTGATCAATCCTTACAATGAAAAAGGGTTCGAACTCGCCGTGCGCATCGCCGGCCAATGCCCAGAAATTCCGTTCCTGTTCGTCGAAAGCTGGAAGCTCGACGACGACCATCGGGCGCAGATCGAACAGATCATCGCCCCGCTGCGCAACGTCAGGCTGGAAAGCCGCACCAGCGACATGAAGACCGTCTATGGCCGCACCAAGATTCTGGTGGCGCCCAGCAAATGGGAAGAGGCTTGGGGGCGGGTGGCATCCGAGGCCCATTGCAGCGGCATTCCAGTCGTCGGGTCCCGTCGCGGCGGCCTGCCGGAAGCGATTGGCGCCGGCGGCGTGGTGCTCGACTATGACGCACCGCTCGACGACTGGGTCGCCGCGGTCAGGCGACTATGGAGCGACAAGGCCGAGTACGATCGGCTGTCGGCGGCGGCGCAGCTGTTTTCGGAGCGGCCGCAAATGAACCCCGACGGCCAGTTCGCGACTTTTCTCGGCGTTCTCGACCGCGCCAGGCAAGGCGCGCTGGAGCGTGCCGCCTGATGCATTTCGTCCAAAACCATGCACGTTGCCCAAAAGCCGGCTCTCGCGCCTGACCGGGGTGGGAGCTGCCTTGGGACAAAGACACGCACAACACCAGACGCTTGAGGCGCCTCGCACGGTGGCGACGGGCGTCAGCCCTCATCCGCGCGAGCAGATCGCCGACCGGCCTCGAAAGATCGTCCATCCGATGAAGATTTGCTTCGTAGTTGATAAGTTCCCCTCTTTGTCGGAGACCTTCGTCCTCGACCAGATAGAAGGGTGCCTCGAGCGCGGCATGCAAGTCGGCGTCGTCTGCAACGAGACGTCCTTCGGCAAGGACAGCAACATCGACGATCGCCGCTGGCAGGCTCTCCCTGGCAAGGTCGTCTGCTGGTGGGGCGGGCTGGGGCGCTTTCGCCCGACGCTCAGGAGATGGTCGGGCAGGTTCTGGGATAAGCTCTCGACCGCTGTCGACATCGCTTTTGCGCGCAAATTGCAGAACGCCGATGTGATCGTCGCGCATTTCGGCAATAACGGCATGCGCGTCGCCCGCGCCATGAAACGAGGGCGGATTTCCGCTCCGCTGGTGACCATATTCCACGGCCGCGATGTCGGCGAACCGCTGCATGACAACACGCTCACGCGCTACAAGGTTGTCTTCGACAAGGGCGTTCTCCAGCTCCCGGTGAACGCGTTTTTCCGCGACGCCCTGATCGGCGTCGGCGCACCCCCGGCGCAAGTCATGGTTCACCATATGGGCGTGCGGCCCGGTGAGATCGGCTACCATTGGCGTTCCTGGGACCGGGACACGCTGTCCTTCATCTCGGTCTGCCGGCTGACCGAAAAGAAGGGCATCGAATTCGCCCTTCGGGCGCTCGCCAGCCTGCCGCGGCGCGACTGGGTCTATTCGGTGATTGGCGGCGGCGAATTGCTGGAAGAGTTGAAGAAGCTCGCCGCAAATCTCGGCGTTGCCGACCGGGTGACTTTCCTCGGGCCGCGTCCGCACGCCGAGGTCAAGCAGCGCCTGCGCAATGCCCACGTATTCCTGCTGCCTAGCGTTGCCGCGCGAGACGGCGATCTCGAGGGTATTCCGGTGGCGCTGATGGAGGCTATGGCCGCCGGGCTGATCGTCGTCAGCACCTATCACTCGGGCATTCCCGAACTGATCGAGGATCAGGAGACAGGCTTCCTCGCACCGGAGCGAGACGTTGCCGAGTTGGCCCGCAAGCTTGTCTGGGTGGCCGAGAACCCGGACAAATGCGAGCGCATCGCACGTGCGGCGCGCCGCAAGATCGAGCAGGATTTCAACGCGGACGTACTCAACGAACGTTTTGCGCAGATCGTTGCTCAACTGGCCGAAGCCAGGCAGCCGGCATGAACGCCAACCCGCCCCCCCAGTTCGGTCGCGTCGCCCTGCGCGGCGGCATGGTGACGATCGGCGCGCAAGGCTTCAAGATGGCGATCCAGTTTCTCTCGGTCATCGTGCTTGCCCGTCTGCTCGTGCCCGAGGATTTCGGCTTGGTGGCTTCCGTCGGGCCGATCGTGGCCTTTGTCGGGCTGCTTCAAAATCTTGGCCTGCAACAGGCTGTGGTCCAGCGCAAGGATATCAGCACCGAGCAGCTCAACCAGGTATTCTGGATCAGTGCGCTGGTGGGGATGGGCAGTGCCGTGGTGGTTGCATGCCTGGCGCCCGCCATCGCTGCTTTCTATGGCGATCAACGCATGGTGGGGATCACCATCGGCTCTGCCTTGCCGCTGCTGCTTGGCAGCCTCGCGGCGGTGCCGCTGGCGCTGATGAACCGTCACTTGCGCTTTGGCCAGCTCGCGCTGAACGACGTGATAACCGCTGCTGCCGGACTTGCGACTACCGCAATCGCCGCCTATGCGGGGCTGGGCTACTGGTCGCTGGTCATTGGCCCTGCAGTATCGGCTGTTGTCGCGCTGGCCGCGGCATGGCAGGTGGCGCGCTGGACGCCGTCGCGGCCGGACCTGAAGGTCGATACCGACATATTGTCCTTCGGCGCCAATCTGACCGGCTTCAATCTGGCCAACTTCTTCTCGCGCAATCTCGACAACATCCTGATCGGAAAATATTCGGGCGCGATCGAGCTCGGCTATTATGACCGCGCCTACAAGCTCCTGCTGTTTCCGCTGCAGAACATCAACCAGCCGCTGACACGCGTGATGGTGCCGCTGCTGAGCCGCATCCATGAGGACAAGGCGCGGTTTCGCGACATCTATGTGCGAACCAATTGGATGCTGGCGGCCATCACTATGCCCGGCATCGCGGCGCTGACGCTGACGTCGGACCAGGTCGTCGGGCTTCTCTTCGGCGAGCGCTGGACAGCGGTGGCGCCGATCTTCGCCTGGCTGGGCATCGCCAGCCTGATCCAGTCCGTCTCGAGCACCACCGGCTGGATCTTCATCTGCCAGGGCAAGACCAAGACCATGTTCCACTGGGGCATCTACTCGTCGCTGACGACGGTCGCCGCCTTCATCATCGGCCTGCACTGGGGCGCCGTCGGTGTCGCGGCGGCCTACGCGATCAGCGGCTATGTGCTGCGCGTCCCGGTGCTTGCCGTTCTTGTCCACCGGGTCGGCCCGGTGACCGCAGCCGACTTCCTGGTCATGCAGGGGCTTTTCATCGCGTCATCGCTGCTTGCCTGGTCCGTGTACCGCGAGTTGCCGGCATCGCTGACCGGCCAGTCAGACCTGCTCGCGGTGGTCCTGGCGGTTGCCCTCAATTATTCGATCGGCCTGGTCCTCATGCTTGCCCTTCGCCAGTCGCGCAGCGCCCTGTTCACCACGCTTTCCAGCGCCATGCGCAACGCCCGCTAGGCCGGCAATCACCGGCCTCAAAAGCTCACCTGCCGACATCGCCGACGCATGCTCCTCAAGCACTGCCTGAAGGCTCGTCCTGCGATAGAGGTCGAGATTGGCGGTAAGTCTGCCGAGCTTCTCGCTCGCTTCCTCGGGCGTCACCGTGTCGATGTCGAGCAGCAGGTCGGCGACGCCGATCCGCTTGGCAAGTTCCTTGGTCTTGAATTCATAGGCGATCGGCAGCACCGGCGTGCCGACGCAGAGCGACATGATCATCATGTGCATGCGCGTTGCGACAACGAAGTCGAAGCCTTTCACCAGTGCCATCAGTTGCTCCGGCGTGTGGAACGAAGCGTCCACGCTGACATGCTTGGCGATCTCCGAATCGAGTTCGGCAACGATAGCCCGCGCCGTCTTGGAATCATCATGGGCGTATTCCGGCACGCCCTGGCAGGTGGAGACGAAGGTGACCTCCTTGGCGTGGTCCCTGACCAGGATGGTCGCGATCGCGCGGATCGAGTCGATGTAGCGGCGCATGCCGCCCTCGCCGTCGCTGACATAGTTCCAGTGACGGACGGAAATGGCGACGCGGCCGGTGACGGTCGCCGACTGGCCGGAGGCCAGAATTTTTCCGATCCTGTCGGTGTCGGCCAGGGCAAAGACGGCGTCGGCCACGACGTGGCATTTGCCGGGGTCTTTCACCATGTCCACAATGTGGCCTCGCGAACGTTCGTCGCGCAGCAGGATGAGCGGGCTCCGATCGAAGATTGGGCTCAACTCCTGGCGATTGTAACTTTTGTTGAACGGGCCGAGCGATTGCGTGAAGAAGACGGGGTCCTTGCCCAAAATCGCGTCGATCCGGAATTGATTGAGTCGCCGTTCCAGATTGTAAGTCTCGACAAGATAGGTTCCGCCTGTCGTGACCACGAGGTCGGCGTCTTTGTAGATCTCGAGACCACGGCGATTGCTTGAGCTGAACAAACGCCCGAGAACGCCGCGGATGCCGAACCGCCGCAGGGCATTGAGGACGAGCCGATTGTAGATCGGCTTGAACAGGTTCTTCAGCCCGCTGCCGTATTTGTAGCGGAACAGCGATTCCGACAGCAGCTTGTGGAATTCGAGATCAGGATACTCTTTCTTCGTGTAGAGCCTCGCCGCCACCTCCGGCTGGCTGTCGAAGACGTAGAACTGGATATCGTCTTGCACGATCGTCTTGAAAACATGGCGGATCGCCAGGAGAATCGCTGCATCCCCGGTATTCAGGCAGACGGTGTTTTCAACCGCGATCTTCATGGAATGACCTCATTTCGTGAGTAGTCCCGTGCTTCCATCGACGGGTGCGAAGGGCGGATTGCAGGCGGGTTGGCCGAAAATGCTGCACGCCAAGGATGGTCCTCGCGTCGTGATTATTGGCGCGCAGCCCGATGGCAGGCCAACGCGCGGTCCATGTGGCCCAAGCAGAGCGAGATTAACCCATCGATTTTGCAGTGCAACAAAAAACGGGGATCTTTGCTACGCTGCAACCAAAAATGTTGCGATGCAGCAAGAGCTGTACTAGCATTGTTGCGGGCGGGCCAACAGCGGTCGAGTTTTCATGCTGCATGTCTTGTACTTGGTACACGACGTCTCCGACCCGGCAGTGCGCCGGCGGATCATAATGCTCAAGGCAGGCGGCGCCCAGGTTACGCTGGCGGGCTTTCGTCGTACGGCAAGCGCAGTTGCTGATGTCGAGGGCTTGCAGCCGATCGATCTCGGCCCGACTCGTGATGGCCGATTCGCCCAACGTCTGGCCGCGATCATGAAGGCAGTCGTCTCGACCGGCTCGAAGCTGGGCTCAATGCCACGGCCCGACCTCATTATCGCGCGCAATCTGGAAATGCTGGCGCTTGCCCGCCGCGCCAGGTCGGCTTTCCAGGCAACGGTGCCGATCGTCTACGAGTGCCTGGATATCCATCGCCTGCTGCTTCGCGACGATCCGCTGGGCTGGGCGATGCGCGGCGCAGAACGCTTCCTGGCCAGGGATGTGAAGCTTCTGGTGACCAGCTCTCCGGCCTTCATCGCCAACTATTTCAAGCCGTTCGGACAGATTGCCGCCCCGGTCGAACTGCTCGAAAACAAGTATTTCGAGCCAGCCGCGGCCTCGCTGGATGACCGCGCGGCGCCGGAGAACCCCGTAGCGCCGCCTTGGCGGATCGGCTGGTTCGGGGCGCTCCGCTGCCGCCGTTCCCTGGAGCTTCTGGCCGAATTTTCGCGCCGCCTCGACGGCCGCTTTGAAATCGTCCTCAGGGGCCGCCCGGCGCTGTCCGAATTTCCCGATTTCCACGGTTTTGTCGAATCGGAACCCTGGCTCTCGTTTGGCGGGCCCTACCGCAATCCCGAGGACATGGCGGCGATCTACCGCGAGGTTCACTTTTCCTGGGCCATCGACTTTTTTGAGCAGGGCCTGAACTCCGAATGGCTGCTGCCCAACCGGCTCTATGAGGGCTGCCGCTTCGGAGCCGTGCCGATTTCGATGGGAGCCACCGAAACCGGCCGGTTCCTCGACCGGCAAGGCATAGGGGTTCTTTTGCCAGAAGCCACGCCCGAGGCGCTCGAAGCCGCCGTCGGCACGATGGAGCAGCATCGGTTCGAGACATTGAGGGCGCGTGTTCTCGCCCGCAATCCGCGCACCTGGAGCTACGACCGCGCCGATTGCCGGGCGCTCGTCGAAAAGCTCCGCGGGCTGACTGCGGCTCCCGGTCCATATGCTGCCGAAGCATTGGCATAGAAGGACTGCCGATGACGCAAACTGAAATTCCATCCTGCATGATCGTGGTTCCGTGCCTGAACGAAGCGGCCCATATCGGCGCGTTGCTTCGAGAGCTCCGCCCTGCGGCCGAGAGGCTGGACGCCGTGATCATCGTTGCCGATGGCGGCAGCACGGACGGCACCAGGACGATCGTCGCGGACATCGCCGCAAAAGATCAGCGGGTGATCCTGCTGCACAATGAAAAGCGCTTGCAGAGCGCGGCAATCAATCTCGCCGTCGCCAGGTTCGGGGAAGGCGTCGACTATCTCATTCGCATCGACGCGCATGGCGGCTATCCTGCGGATTATTGCGACCGGCTGGTCGAAGAAGCGCAGGCCACCGGTGCGGATTCGGTCGTCGTCTCGATGCTGACCAGTGGCAGCGGCATGGTTCAGAAAGCAGCGGCAGCGGCGCAGAACTCCAGGCTCGGCACCGGCGGCTCCAAGCACCGGCATCTTTCGGCGGGAGAATGGGTCGATCATGGCCACCACGCACTGATACGGATATCGGCCTTCACCGCGGTCGGCGGCTATGACGAAACCTTCAGCCACAATGAGGATGCCGAACTCGACTATCGGCTCCGCCAGGCCGGCTACCGTATCTGGATGACCGGCAAGACGCAAATGGTCTACTACCCGCGCTCCTCGCTGAAGGGCCTCTATTTTCAATATCTCGGCTATGGCCGTGGCCGGGCGAAGAACGTTCTCAAGCACCGCATGATCCCGAAGATCCGGCAGATGGTGCCGCTTCTGGTGTTCCCCGTGGTTCTTCTCGCCGCCTTTTCCTTCGTCCACTGGCTGGCGGCCGTGCCGCTTTTGCTATGGGCGTCGGTCTGCCTCGGCTACGGCTTTTGGACCGCCGTCAGCCAGCGCAAAGCCGACATTGCGCTTGCCGGGGTCTCGGCAATGATCATGCATTTCGGCTGGTCGGTCGGTTTCTGGCTGCAACTGCTCGCACCGCGACCGCAGCGCGGGGTAGCGTGATGGACCCGGTCAGGAAAAATCGAAGCATCGATATCTGCGTCTGCACATTCCGCCGGCCGGAGCTTGCCGACACGCTTCGCTCCATAGCGGCCATGGACATGCCCGCGGGGTTCGACGTCGGTATCGTCATCGCCGACAACGACGATACGCCGACGGCCGAAACGCTGGTCGCCAAGCTGGCGGGGGAGTTGAAGCTGCCGGTGACCTACCGGCACGCCCCGGCCCGCAACATCTCGATCGCGCGCAACGCTTGCCTCGATACCAGTGCGGCGGATTTCGTCGCCTTTATCGACGACGACGAGACGGCCACCGCTGGCTGGCTTGCCGAACTGGTGGCGACGGCGGAAGCAACAGGTGCTGCGACGGTGCTTGGGCCGGTGCAAGCCCGTTACCTGCCGGATGCGCCCGCCTGGATGCGCAAAGGCGATTTCCACTCGACCTTGCCGGTCTGGGTGAGCGGCGAAATCCGCACCGGCTACACCTGCAACGTCCTGCTCAGGATTGGCGCTGAGAGCCTGCGCGGCCGGCGCTTCAGCCTGGCACGTGGCCAGACCGGCGGCGAAGATACGGAATTCTTCGACCAGATGGTCAAGGCCGGCGGCCGCATCGCCTTTTCGCCGGAGGCTTGGGTCGACGAAGCGGTGCCACCTGCCAGGGCGGCATTCGACTGGCTCGGCCGCCGCCGGTTCCGCGTCGGGCAGACGCACGGTCATCTTCTGGGGCGCAACGCACACGGCCTTGCCCGGCTCAAGCAGGTCGGCATTGCCGCGGCAAAGGCCGCCTACAGTTTCCTGTCGGCAATTCCGGTCGCCATCGACCCCGTACGCCGGAACCGCAGCCTGCTTCGCGGCATTATGCATGTCGGCGTCGTCAGCGGCCTCGTCGGGGTTCGTGAAATCCGCCAATACGGCCTGTCTTCGCCGCAGCAAGGGGGCAAGCGTGCAGCCTGACGTGAGCTTCGTGATTGCCGCCTACAATGCCGAGGCGACCATCGATCGGGCGATTGCCAGCGCCGTCGCCCAGCGCAATATCAGCGTCGAGGTCATCGTCGTCGACGACAAGTCGCGCGACCGGACGCTCGACCTGGCGAGATCCTACCCCGAAGACATCGTACGCGTTGTCGCGCTCGAGCAAAACCGTGGCCCCGGCGGCGCCAGGAATGCCGGCCTTGAGCTTGCCCGCGGCAGGTGGGTCGCGGTCCTAGATTCGGACGACGCGGTCTATCCCGGGCGAATCTGCACCATGATCGAACGCGCGGAGAAAGCGGGCGCCGAGATCGCGGTCGATAATCTGCAGGTCGTTCGCGAGGATGGCGTTGCCGAAGAGACGATGTTCCCGGCCGACTATCTGGAAGGGCTCGGTTCAATCTCGCTGGCGGATTTCATCGGCGGCAATGTCCTCTTCGAATCGAGGTTCAATCTCGGCTACCTCAAGCCGATCTTCCAGCGCCGGTTCCTGAACGAGAACGGGCTGCGTTACGATGAAAGCCTGATCATTGGCGAAGACTATATCCTCCTGGCCAGTGCTCTGGCCAAGGGGGGCAAATGCGTGGTCGAGCCGACGACGGGCTATATCTACCACATTCGCACCGGCTCCATCTCCCGGGTGCTCGAACTTCATCACGTCGAGGCGATGCGCAGGGCCGATGCCACCTTCGCCGCGACCCATTCCATGGATGCTGCGGCCGAGGCGGCGTTCGCCAGGCGCGCTCGCAGCCTGCGCCGGGCGGCATCATTCCTGTCGCTGGTCCAGCACATCAAGGCGCGATCCCCGCTCAAGGCGATATGGACGGCGCTCAGCGATCCGGCGGCGGTTCGGCATATGAGCATGCCGATCGCCGTCCGGCTGCGAAGGGTAGCGGCACAGTTTGCCGTGGTGGCGGGGAGGTGAAGGGCTGCAGGTGAATGAAGACAGTTTCGCCGCCTGCGACAGGGTTGAAATCGATCTCCTCAGAAGGAACATGCAATGAAAAAAGTCAGGAAGGCAGTCATACCGGTGGCGGGGCTCGGAACGCGGTTCCTGCCGGCGACCAAGTCCATGCCGAAGGAAATGCTGCCGGTGGTCGACAGGCCTGTCGTGCAATATGCGGTTGACGAGGCGTTCGAGGCCGGCATCGAGCACATCGTCTTCGTCACCGGCCGCAACAAGGCGGTGATCGAGGACTATTTCGACCTACATCCTGAACTGACCGGAACCCTGGAGCAGAGCGGCAAGAAGGCGCAACTCGAATCGCTTGAAAGCCTGCTTCCCGTCGCCGGCGCGACGAGCTTCATCCGCCAGCAGTCGCCGCAAGGCCTCGGCCATGCCGTCTGGTGCGCGCGCGAAGTCATCGGTGACGAGCCCTTCGCATTGCTTTTGCCGGACATGGTGTCCTTCGGCGGGCGCGGGTGTCTCGCCGAGGTCGCCGATCTTTATGCGCAGACTGGCGCAAACGTTATCGCCGTCGAGCGTTGCGATCCGACCGAGACCAGCAAATACGGCATTGTCGGGCGCGGCGCTGATGTCGGCACGGGCTTCGAGGTGACGGCCATGGTCGAAAAGCCGGCTCCTGCCAACGCGCCATCGAACTTCTACATCAACGGCCGCTACATCCTGCAGCCCGAGATATTCTCGTTGCTGGCCAGCCAGCAGCGCGGCGCCGGCAACGAGATACAACTGACCGACGCAATGGTGCGTCTCGCACAGACCCAGGCCTTCTTCGCCCAGCCTTTCGACGGCCGCATGTTCGACTGCGGTTCGAAGGAGGGCTTCATTCAGGCCAATGTCGCTTTCGCGCTGGCGCGGGAGGACATGAAGGGCCCGATCTTCGAGATGCTGCAGGAATTCGTCCGGTCGCATCAGCGTCGGGAAGAAGCCGCATAATGTCCATTTTTTCGAGGCATTGTGGGTGCGGCTGATGACGCAGGACAGGCCGTTGCGCCGCGCGCGACGCGCACTGTCCGGCGCAAGGTTTGCACCCTATGTCCCGACCTTCGAGGCGGTAGCGCCTGCAAACTAGAATTGGACCGAAGATGAACTATGCCAATTTTCCTGTCGACAAGAGGACGCCATTGCCGGCTTCTAATGCGGCAAACGCCGAAGATTTCATCGACATCGAGCGCCTGCTTGGCATGGCCGCGCGGCAGGCGAAAGTGGTTGCCGCCTGCGCCGTCATCGGTCTCTTTCTCGGCGTGCTCTATTTGCAGACGACGCCTCCTACCTATGTGGCGACGAGCAGCGTGCTGATCGACGAAGGATTGAACAAGGTCGTCGACGACATTTCGGCGGCGTCGGTCAGCATGCAGACCGACTCCGCCGTTCTGAGCCAGATCGAAATACTACAGTCGGCCAGGCTGGCTGGGGTGGTCGTCGACAAGCTGAAGCTCGATCAGAACGACGCTTTCATGAACCCTCCGACATCGGCCCTGTCGAAGGTTGCTGGCTTTGTGCGCGGTATCGTCCAGTCTGTCCGCCCCAAGCGCGCCGCTAGCACAACCGATGTCACTCAGCTTGATGCTGCGACGCGTGACGCGATCACCGCATCCTCATCGCCCCGTGACTACGCAATCTTCAAACTGCAGACCCAACTCGATGCCGAGCGGATCGGCCGGAGCTTTGTCATCAGCATCTCCTTTCAGGCGACCGATCCGGCGCTTGCGACCGCCATCACCAAGGCCTATGCCGATGCCTATCTAGCCGATCAACTTGATGCCAGCTTCGACGCGACCGAGCGGGCGGCGGTCTGGCTGCAAGGCCGGCTGACCGAGCTTCGTGAGAGCTCCCAGGCGGCTGCACTGGCGGTCGAAAAGTTCAGGGCCGAACACGGATTGGCCGTCAATGACGGCCAGCTGATCAGCGACAAGCAATTGTCCGATCTCAACACCCAGCTGATCGTCGCGCAGGCCGATACCGCACGTGCCGGCGCCCGCTATCAGCAGTACAAGTCGATCGTCGAAAGCGGCTCGGACAATGCGTTCAAGGACGCTGCGATATCGAACGACCAACCGAGCAGCTCGGTCATCACGACGCTGAAGAACCGCTATCTCACCGTATCCAAGCGGCAGCAGGATGTCGAAGCCAATTTCGGCCCGCAACATCCGCAGGCCGTCGCGCTCGCCAAGGAGAAGGCCGACATATCGGCGCAGATTTTCGGCGAGCTGAAGCAACTGACCGAAAGCTACCGCAACGAATACGAGGTCGCTCTGGCGCGCGAAACCGCGCTCCGCGCAAATGTCGCCTTGGCGGCTGGCAAGAGCTCCATCGACAACCAGTCGCAGGTCAAGCTGCGTGAGCTGGACCAAAAGGCGACGGCGCTGTCGACGCTCTACCAGACGTTCCTGAACCGCTATGAGGAGGCCGCCCAGCAGCAATCCTTCCCGGTCGGCAAGATCCGGGTCATCTCGGACGCGACGATGCCGCAGTCGGCCGCAACCCCGCGCACAGCCATCGTGCTGGGGCTTTCGCTGGCGCTTGGCATGATGCTGGGGGCAGGGGTTGGTGGCCTGAATGAATTCAGGGAACGCTTCTTCAGGACCGGCGAGGATGTCCGCGACCGTGTGGGCCTCAAATTCCTCGGCTACCTGCCGGTCATCGGCAAGGCTGGCAAGGATGACCAGCGCAATGGCGGTCAGCCTGACGTCAAAGTCGTTGAATCCAAGACCGCCAAGTCCTCCAAATCCCAGCCCTCCAGAACATTGTCGGCAGCCGAAAAACGTGCGCGGATGCGGGTAACCGTCGATGCCCCGGCATCGATGTTCTCCGAGACGCTGCGCAACGCCAAGATCGCCTTCGACGTCGTGATGGAAGGCCAGGGCAGCCGGGTCATCGGCGTGGTCTCGGTGCTTCCCGGCGAGGGCAAGTCGACCGTGGCGGCCAATCTTGCCGGGCTGCTTGCCGTCAACGGATCGAAAACGCTGCTGATCGATGGCGACCTGCGCAATCCCGGCCTCAGCCGCAGCCTCGGTATGGAGGCCGAGCAGGGCCTGATGGAAGCTGTGGTGAGCGGGCAGACATGGCAGTCGGTCGGCAAGATCGACCGGCAGACCAAGCTGGCTATCATCCCGGCCGTCCTGCGTGGCCAGTTTTCGCATACCAGCGAGCTTCTGTCTTCAGCCGGCATGCGGCGTTTCATCGATAACGCCAAGGAAACCTTCGAATACATCATCGTCGATCTGCCGCCGCTCGGGCCTGTCGTCGACGCCAAGGCCTTCGCTCCGCTTGTCGACGGCTTCGTGCTGGTCACCGAGTGGGGACGCACGCCGCGTGCGATGGTGCAATCCATGCTCAGCTCGGAGCCCTACATCGCCAAGAAGATCATTGGCGCGGTGCTGAACAAGGTCGAACTGAAGAAGCTGGCCAAATATGGCGCGATCGGCGGCTCGGAAAAATTCTTCGACAAATATTCGAGCTACTATCTGGAAAAATCGGAAGCGCGCACCAAGGCAGCCGCCTGAGCGACGACATCGCGCTCAGGAAAATATCAACCTGGCGCGGTTGTCGACGATCCTGAGGGCGGTCAGCTGGCCGGTTTGGAAGGCGCCGGTGTCTATGCCAAGCCGGCGTCCCTCGAGCTTCGGAGTGTCGACCGGCGTATGTCCGTGCACGACATAGCGGTCGAGAAGATGCGCTGCTTCGAAGAACTCCGAGCGGATGTTGAGCAGGTCGTCCTCGTCTTGTGCGGCTAGGTCGATGCCCGGCCTGATGCCGGCATGAACGAATACGAATTTCGCCGAACAGACCATGACCGGCAGCGCACGCATGAAACTGACGTGGTCGGCGGGGATGATCTCCCGAATGCGCCTGTCGACCTCCTCGTTTGAACCGTAGAGATCGGCCATGCGCTCCGGGTCGACGCCGTAGGAAAACAGCGTTTGCAGGCCGCCTATTGCCAGCCACGACTCTCTCGAAATGATCCCGTCGAGATAGTTCAGCATCACGACTTCGTGGTTACCGGCAAGGCAGATGCGCTGGAAGCCTTGGAGTGGCGGCGCCAGCAGATGATCGAGCACGCGCGCCGACTGGGGGCCACGATCGACGTAGTCGCCAAGCATGATTATGAGCTTGCGCCCTTCGAAGGGCGCCGAATCGAGCAGGATCTTCTGCTCCAGGGCGCGGAGTTCCTTGTAGCAGCCATGCACGTCGCCGATCGCATAGACGACTGCGCCCCGCATATCGATCTCCAGCCGCTGGCGTGCCGCGGCCTGGGGCTTTCTCGATCGCTGGAACAGGGTCACGTATGGCGTCTCGCATGGCTGTGGGTGCGTCTCGATTCCGAAACAACATGACGACACCGCGCGTGGATACCACGTCCGGCGCCGGTCGTTCCATACCGGAGCTTCGGACGCAACTCGGCTTCGGCGCCCCTTACAGGCCGATGCCGCGCCGGTTCAGCGCGGCGGTGATCTCGTCGAGGATGGCCGGGTCGTCGATCGTTGCCGGCATGGCCCATTCCTCCTTGTCGGCGATCTTCTGCATGGTGCCGCGCAGGATCTTGCCGGAGCGCGTCTTCGGCAGGCGCTTGATCGTCACCACAGTCTTGAAGGCAGCGACCGGGCCGATCCGTTCGCGCACCAGGGTGACAACCTCATTTTCGATGATGCCGGCGTCGCGGACGACGCCGGCATTCAGCACGACGAAGCCGAGTGGAACCTGGCCTTTCATAGCATCGGCAATACCGACGACGGCGCATTCGGCGACGTCGGGATGCGCGGCCAGAACCTCCTCCATGGCGCCGGTCGATAGCCGGTGGCCGGCGACATTGATGATGTCGTCGGTTCGAGCCATGACATAGAGATAGCCGTCCTCGTCCATCATACCGGCATCCGCGGTTTTGTAGAAGCCGGGGAACTCGTCGAGATAGGCTTGGCGAAACCGCTCGTCGGCATTCCACAGCGTCGGCAGGCAGCCGGGGGGCAACGGCAATCTCACCACGACATTGCCAAGTGTACCACGCTTGACCTCATGCCCGGCATCGTCGAGCACGCGGATGTCATAACCGGGCATCGGCACGCCGGGCGAGCCGTATTTGACCGGCAGCAGGCCCAGTCCGGCGGGGTTGATGGTCATCGGCGAGCCGGTCTCGGTCTGCCACCAATGGTCGATCACCGGCATGGTCAATTTCTGCTCCGCCCATTTGATGGTTTCCGGATCGGCGCGCTCGCCGGCGAGGAACAGCGTCCGGAATTTTGACAGGTCGTATTTCGGGACGAATTCGCCCTTCGGGTCCTGTCCTTTGATGGCGCGAAAGGCGGTTGGCGCGGTGAACAGCGCGACGACGCCATGCTCGGCGATCACACGCCAATAGGTGCCGGCATCGGGCGTGCCGACCGGCTTGCCCTCGAACAGGATCGTTGTGCAGCCATGCAGCAGCGGGCCGTAGACGATATAGGAATGGCCGACCACCCAGCCGACATCGGAAGCCGCCCAGAACACTTCGCCCGGTTTGACGCCGAACTCGTTTTCCATCGACCATTTCAGCGCGACCATATGGCCGCCATTGTCACGCACGATTCCCTTCGGCTGGCCGGTCGTGCCCGACGTGTAGATGATGTAGAGCGGATCGGTGGCAAGCACCGGAACACAGTCGACATTGGCACCCGCGGCCCGCTCCCGCGCCACGGCGTCGGCATAGTCGACATCGTGGTTTTCCCTGAGTTCGCAGCGCAGTTGGTCGCGCTGCAGGATAAGGCAGCTTTCCGGCTTGTGCCGCGACATCTCGATCGCCTTGTCGAGCAGCGGCTTATAGGCAACGACGCGCCCTGGCTCCAGGCCGCAGGAAGCGGAGATGATCAGCTTCGGCTTGGCGTCGTCGATGCGGGTGGCGAGCTCATGCGAGGCAAAGCCGCCGAAGACCACCGAATGCACGGCGCCGATCCGCGCACAGGCAAGCATGGCGAAGGCTGCTTCCGGTACCATCGGCATGTAGATGATGACGCGATCGCCTTTTTGGATGCCACGATTCTTGAGCACCGAGGTCAGCGCGACCACCTCGCGCTTCAACTCGGCATACGTGAATTTCCTGATTGTGCCCGAAATCGCGCTGTCATGGATCAACGCGATCTGGTCGGCACGGCCGCCCGCCACATGACGATCGACGGCATTGAAGCAGGTGTTGCATGAGGCGCCAATGAACCACCTGCCATAGACGCCGGCATTGGCGTCGAACACCGTCTCGAAGGGCGAGAACCAGTCGATTGCGCCGGCAGCATCAGCCCAGAATTTTTCCGGGTCGCGTTTCCAGCCGTCATAGACCTCATGGTAGCGTGACGCCATCCAGCTTCCTCCCCAGGAATGTTTGCTGTCCTTGAAATAGCGTATGCTGGTTTGTGTAACCATGTATTTGTGCGTTTCGTTTGCTGTCGTTCCAACTTGGCCGCAAGTGCGGGTCATGGTGGTCCGGGGGCCGGTATCGTTCGAATTTTCGGCATTAGGGGCAGGGCGCGATGAAATTGCGATATGAACTTGGGTTTGCCGCGGTTGCGACGCTGGCGGTGGTGCTCGCTTCAGCTGCTCAGGCAGGCGACGCGGCGGCCCGGCGCGTCATCGGCTTTTCGCCAGACGGCAACTACTTCGCCTTCGAACAGTACGGCACGCTCGATGCCGGTGCTTCGGATTCGGGCTGGTCGGAGATCGACATCATCGACACGCGGACCGATGAGTTCGTCGGCGGCAAGCCGATCGTCATCGCCGACGAGACGGAGGATTCGACATTGACGCTTGCGCAGGCGAGGGCACAGGCCGCCGAACTGGCGGCGCCCTTGCTGGCCAAATATGCCATCGCGCCGCGCGGCGAGCGGACTGCCTTGGACAGGTTCACCTTTCCCAACGACATGGTCGCCTACAACGACATTGCGCGCCTCGAGCAGGTTTCGCAAAAATGGCTTTCGCCGGCCTATGACGAGCTTGGCACCATCCAGCTCGAGCAGATCCGTGCCGACAGCACGGCGGATTGTTCAGCGAGTTTCGACGCGACGCAGCAAGGCGAAACGACCGGCAAGGCGCTCGGCTTTCGCCTGACGCTGCAGGGTCAGGACGGCAAGCCGATCAAGCTGCTGCATGAGGACAAGGCGGTGCCCGGTTCGAGGAATTGCCCGACTTCCTACAGCCTGTCGGAATCTTACGCATTCACCCCGGATGGAAAACCGGGCGTGCTTGCGGTGCTCGTGCAGCGCTTCAGCCAGGGATTTGAAGGGCGCGACCGCCGTTTCATCGCCGTGACTGGCCAGGCGCACTGAGGCCACGCGCTGAGACGTAGTCCGCTACCCGAGTTTGTTGTCCCTAAAGCGGGAGGGCAGCGAGCATAAGTCCGACCCCGCCGACGATCAGCAAGGCGGCTGTCAGCACCTTTCCATGGCGCTCGAAACCCGTCGGCGCCCGATCCCAATTGTAACGCATGCTCGAACTCCCCAAACCCGCAGATTCTTTATCTTACGCCGGGTGAGGAGGGCAACTGTCTGGCGATGCGCGGCGTTGCCGATACCGGTCTTGTCACCGACTATTTCTGGGGCATTCTCCGCTGCTACATGCCCCAGCGCAGCGCGGCCGTATGTACCGGTGCATCCCACCAAACAGCCGCCTCGTCGTCGAGCATGCTCAGCGTGATCGAACAGCCGGCCATGTCGAGCGAGGTCACGTAGGACCCGACCAGCGACCGGATCACCGTCACGCCGTGCTTCTCGAAGATTTTGCGGGCGCTGTTGTACATCAGATAAAGCTCCATCAACGGTGTGCCGCCAAAGCCGTTGACGAAGAGTAGCGCCTGGCCTCTGGCACCGTCGCCCAGGTCACCCAGGATTGCGGTACAGATCTCCTCGGCGATAGCATCGGCGCTTTTCAATGTGTCGCGCCGCCTCCCAGGCTCGCCGTGGATGCCGACCCCGAACTCCATCTCGCCGTCGCCGATATCGAAGGTCGGCTTGCCCGCCGCCGGCACGGTGCAACTGGTCAGCGCCACGCCCATCGAGCGCGTCGCGCCGTTGACGCGCTCGCCGAGCGCCTTCAACGGCTCCAGTGCCATGCCTTGCTCGGCCGCGGCGCCGACAATCTTTTCCACCACCAGCGTGCCGGCGACGCCGCGCCGGCCGGTGGTGTAGGACGAGTTTTCGACCGCGACATCGTCATTGGTCACGATTTGCATGACGCCCTCCGACATTTCAGCGGCCATGTCGAAATTCATCACGTCGCCCTCGTAGTTCTTGACGATGAACAGGCAGCCGGCGCCCGTGTTGACGACTTCAGCCGCCGCCATCATCTGGTCCGGCGTCGGCGAGGTGAACACCTGGCCGGGGCAGGCGGCATCCAGCATGCCATGCCCGACGAACCCGCCATGCAGCGGCTCGTGACCCGAGCCGCCGCCGGAGATCAGCGCCACCTTGCCCGACTTGAGCAGCTTGCGGCGGACGAATTTGTGTTCGTCGCCAAGCGCCAGGATATCGGCATGCGCGGCAACGAAGCCGTCGAGGCTCTCGGTCAACACCGTATCGACCGAATTCAGAAATTTCTTCATGGCTGTCCTCCCGAAATAGCCCAGCGTCAGCTGCCCCTGCCAGCAATGCTGGTGATCTTCTGGATGAAATCATTGACCGCCCGATCGAGCGCCGCGTTCTGCTTGTCGTCGCCGAAATCGGGAACGATCAGCGAGACATGCCGTGTCTTGCGCATGCCTGATGCCACCGACATCCGTCCCGGATGCGCCTGATGGTAGGCGGCAAGAAAATGATCGCGTTCGGCCGAGCTGAAATGGCAGACGGAGAAGATAGCCGGCAAATGCTTCGACGGGATCGGCGTCGAATAGGCCGGGCTGGAAATCTGCGTGACGAAACTGCGATGCTTGCCCAGCGCATCGGCGAGGCGCTGGCGCATGCCGGACGGGCGCTGATCGATCACCTGCGACAGGATCGTCTTGTAGGCGCGGATCGCCTCTTCGGGGCCGGATTGAGACGCCTTGTCTGCCATGCCGGCGCCTAGATCGACATGTCCGCGATGGCCGCCTTGGCCATGGCGAGTTGGGCGGGAGCGACGGAGAGATCACGCAGGCCGGCTTCGAGCAGCGCCGGGATCGAGGCTGGGTCGCCGCCGGCATCGCCACACAGGCTGACCGGGATCTTATGCTCGCGGCCGAAGCCGGCAACCGAGGCGATCAGCCGGAGAACGGCCCGGTGCCTGACGGAATTCAGATGCGCGACCGACGCATTGTCACGAGCGGCGGCCATCACATATTGGGTCAAATCGTTCGATCCGATCGAGAAGAAAGCGGCCCTGGCGAATGCCTCCGGCGCAATCGCCACCGAAGGCACCTCGACCATGATACCAAGCGGCGGCATCCTTTGCTCGATACCGCGTGCGGAAAGGCCGGCCTGCTCTTCCGCGAACAGCGTCGCGGCGCGCTCATACTCTTCCGGGACGGCGATCATCGGGAACATCACCTTCAGATTGCCGTGCACGGCGGCGCGTAGCAAGGCGCGGATCTGCACGCGAAAGACCTCCGGACGCGCCAGCGACAGCCTGATCCCTCGCAGGCCGAGGAAGGGATTGGTTTCCTCGACGGTGAGGCCCGGCACAGGCTTGTCGCCGCCCGCATCGACTGTGCGGATGGTCACGGGTCTGTCGCCTGCCCATTCCAGCACCTTGCGGTAGGCGCGATATTGCGTCTCCTCGTCCGGCAGCGTCTTGCCGAACAGGAATTCGGTCCGCATCAGCCCGACACCGTCGCAAGTCGCGACATCAATGCTGTCGACATCGGATGGATCGGCGATGTTGACCTGCACCCGGACCGCTACGCCGGTCTTCGTTGCTGCCGGCCGCGTCAGATAGGCTGCCGCTTTGTCGCGATGCGCCGCGAACGACGACGATGATCGCCGGAATGCATCGATCTCCGCTTTCGACGGCGCCAACACAATGCCGCCATGCTCAGCGTCGAGCAGCGCGATTTCGGCAAGGTGAGCCGGCGAAGCACCGAACCCGGCCGGCCCAAGACCCACTACCATGGGTACGCCGCGCGATCGCGCCAGCATGGCGACATGGCTTGCGACACTTCCGGCTTTAAGCGCTATGCCGCCGCCGGCACTCCAGTCGGTTTCGAGGAAGCGCGTCGGTGCGATATCCTCGCCGTAGAAGATCGCACCCGCCGGGGCGGCAATGTCGCCGCCCCCGGTCAGCGCGCGCAGCACCTGGTCGCGTATATCGCGCATGTCGGCGGCGCGAGCCCGGAAATAGTCCTCATCGGATGTTTCGTAGCCGGCTATCTCGGCGTCGAGTGCTTGCCGCCAGGCCCTATCAGCGGCTGTGCTCTCGGCAATGTGCGAAAAGGCCGGACCGGTCAGCGCGTCGTCCTCCAGCATGGCGAGCTGGAATTCGAGGATCTCGGACGCCTCGCCGTCACTGGTTTCGATCAATGCGGCGAGCCGGCCTGCGGCAATGCCGATGGCGGTCTCAAGCGCCGCCTTCTCGTCCGCGGCACTCGCCTTGCGGACATAACGCACAGCAGCCTGATCCAGGTCGAACAGCGGCCCCTCGGCATAGCCGGCCGATGCCGAAATGCCCTGCAGCCTAAGCGGTTCGGGCATGGTCCTTGCCTTCGTCGAAATCGCGCCGCACCAGCTCGACCAGCGCGCCGACCGCCTCGCCGGCGCCGTCGCCCTTGGCCCTGATATGCAGGACAGTACCTTTCGGCGCCTTCGCTGCCATCACCTTGACGATGCTCTTGGCGTCGAACCACGGCCCGTTGGCGGCGACCGCCACTTCGACCTCGGCCGAAAACGTCTTGGCAAGCTTGGTGAATTTCACCGAGGGGCGCGCATGCAGTCCAACCTCATGGGTGATCAGGACGCTGGCTTCGGCTGCTGCGGACATGCTGTCAAAATTCCCGTTCGTTCACGACGGCGACAATTCGTGCGCCGTCGCCACCACTTCCCTGAGCGAGGCGCCGCCGGAAGCCTCGGTCGCCGCCATCACCGCGCCTTCGACGATCGGCGCATTGCAGACGATGATCTTCTGGGCGCGTGGTTCGCCGATCATTTCGACCGCCATCTCGCTATTGGTCTCGGCGCCGCCGAGGTCGACGAGGATTGCGACACCCGCCTCCGACCAGGCCTTGTCGATGGCGCCTATGATCGCCTCGACGTTGGTTCCCAGCCCGCCATGGCCGTTTCCGCCGCACCATGCAAGCGGCACTTCGTCGCCGACCATCTGCCGCACCATGTCTGCGGTGCCTTCGGCGACCAGCGGCGAATGCGATACGATGACGATGCCGACATTGCTCATGCGCGCCCCTCGATTGCTTCGGCGACGGCCCGCACCAGAAGCGCAGTCGAGCGTGCTCCGGCATCCATATGGCCGATCGAACGGTCGCCAAGGAAGGAGGCGCGTCCGCGCAAGGCCTTCATCGGCACGGTCGCGTCGGCTGCATTGTCAGCAATATCGACGATTTCCCCTGCTGTCTTTCCCCGCAGCAGGGCTTCATGCACCGGCTGCAGCACGTCGAGCATGGTCTTTTGCCCGGCCTGCGACTTGCCTCTGGCGGCCACCGCTTCGATTGCCTTGCCGAAGGCCGCGGCCAGATTGGCGCGATCCGGCACGGCGGAAATCTCCTTGCCGAGCGCCATGAACAGCGTGCCGAACAAGGGCCCGGAAGCTCCGCCGACCGTCATCACCAGTTTGGTGCCGATCGCCTTCAGCGCCTCGGGCAACGGCTTTGCCGCGAACGCCTCAGCCTCGGCCCGCACTGCCTCGAAGCCGCGTTTCATGTTGAGCCCATGGTCGCCGTCGCCGATCGCCTGGTCGAGCCTGGTCAGCTCTTCGGCATGGGCGGCGATCGTGTTTGCCGCCGCCTTGATCAGCCTGGAAAGATCCGCTGCCGCCATGTCACCCATGCTCCTGGCCCCTGCGCTGACGGCAGTACGAGAAAATTGCGTATCCGGCAATTGAAGCATCCTCCGCTCCGTCAGACGGTTTCTAGCAACGCGGCGAGGGCAGTGAAGACCTCGGCGACGGCAAAGGCGCCGGGGTCGACCACGCCGTCGAGATGACTGCCGATATAGACGGACCGCCCAGCCTTGGCCTTGCGCATGGCAGCGGTGGCCTCGGCGCCGCGTTGCGCCGCGACCGCCGCGTCCTCCAGACTGCCGCTATCCAGCGCCTTCAAAGCGGGTTCCAGGGCATCGATCATCGTGCGATCGCCGACCCTCGCTCCGCCATAGAAGGACATCCGATCGAGGCCGGCGAGCAACGCCTTGGTAAGAGTCGCGCCAGACGCCAACGCCTGCGCGGCGGCGGTGAAGAAGATCGACAGCAGCACGCCGCTGGAGCCGCCCATGCTGGCGCTCAGGATGTCGCCCACGGTGGCGAGCGTTGCGGCAGGGTCGGCGAGCGGCAGTGTCTCAAGGCGGCCAAGCACGCTGCGCGCACCGGCCGCCACCGTCGATCCAGTGTCGCCGTCTCCCGCCTTGGCGTCCAGTCCGTTCAACGTGCCTTCAAGCGAGATCAGCCGTTCGCAGATCGCGATGATCAGCCGCTCGCTGCGCGCATCCTGGCTGGCTTTCGACGCGTTGCCCGGGCCGGCGGCTTTGGCCACCGGGACGATGCTCACTGGGCGAACGGCTCTTGCCGGCATCCAGGCGTGAGGCCCGACCGGCGCTCGCAACGCCGCTTCGCGCGGCGCATCGAGCCGGATCAGCGACAGGGAAAAACCGTTCATGTTGAGCGCCGTCATAAGCTGCCCGGGCCCGATCGTCAGCGTCACCTTTCGTGCCAGCGGTGAAGCCAACACCGCATTGGCGACAAGCAACATTTCCAGCGGCGGCACCGAACCGAGATTGTTGATCAGCAAGGCGTAGTCGCTGGCGGGATCGAGCCGCGCGGCAAGGCGCTCCGACATGATCGCAACCAGTCTTTCGGCACTTTGCACCGCAATCCGCTCAACGCCCGGTTCGCCATGAATGCCGAGGCCGAGTTCGGCGTCGTCAGCGCCAAATCTTTCTTCATGGCTCTGACCGGGGATCGAGCAGGATGACAGCGATATGCCGAGGGAAACGATATCCGCCGCCGCGGCCCGCGCCGCCGCTGCGACCGCCGCCAGATCGTTGCCTGCTTCCGAGAGATGGCCGGCGATCTTGTGCACGAACAAGGTGCCGGCAACGCCGCGCGGCTGGGCAATATCCGGGAGGGCGATGTCGTCGGCGACAATCACCATCTCGACGCGAAAGCCTTCGGCGCGCGCCTTCTCGGCGGCCAGCCCGAAGTTGAGGCGATCGCCCGTGTAGTTCTTGACGATCAGCAGGCACCCGGCGGGACCGGTCACGGCGCGGATCGCCGCCAACACCGCTTCCACGCTCGGCGAAGCAAAGATCTCGCCCGAAACCGCCGCCGTCAGCATGCCCATGCCGACAAAGCCTGCATGGGCGGGTTCGTGCCCGGCCCCGCCGCCTGAGACGATGCTCACTCTGCTCTTGTCCCAGTCCGCACGGAGGACGACTTTGATATCGGGATAGCTATCGAGGCGATCGAGATCGCCGACGCCGGTCGTGCCGAGAAAGCCGTCCAGGGCTTCGGTGACGATCGTGTCCCTGCGATTGAAAAAATGCTTCATCGAATTCGTCCAGTTCTGTGCCCGAAATCGTCAGTCGGAATTGCAAGCATGCTAGGAAAAAACCGCTCACGTCAGCCTTCGCCCGTCGGCGCCGAAATACAGCGGCGAGCGATAGCGGATCATGATCTTGTCGCCCCGCGCCAGATCGGTGTCGGGGTCGGTCAGCGTCACCAGCTTCCTGGTCCCCACCGTCACGTGCAGATGGTTCTGGTCGCCGAGATGCTCGACCCAGTCGACGACACCGTCGGCTTGGCCGTTCGCGGCCTTCGCGATCGAGAGGTGTTCGGTGCGCGCTCCGATGGTCTTCGTTCCCGCCGGCGCGCCGCCATCCGGCAGCAGCCCTACCGGTAACAAGTTGATTGCCGGTTGCCCGAGCCTTGCCGCGACGTGAAGGTTTGCCGGCTCAGAATAGATCATGCGCGGCGAACCGATCTGCACCAGCACGCCGTCGGCGAGGATGCCGATGCGGTCGGCCATGGTCATCGCTTCGATCTGGTCGTGCGTGACGTAAAGCATTGTGGCGCCGAGCTCGGCCTGGATGCGCTTCAGCTCGAGCCTGAGATCGGCACGCAGCTTGGCGTCGAGCGACGACAGCGGCTCGTCCATTAGGTAGATCGAAGGTTTGCGCACCAGCGCGCGGCCGATGGCGACGCGCTGCATCTCGCCGCCGGAGAGTTTGGTCGAGCGATTGGAGAGCTTGTGGTGGATACGCACCATCTTGGCCACGTCCTCGACGTGGCGGCGGATCTGGTCCTCCGGCATTTTCCGCGCCGGCGAGCGCAGCGGAAAGGCGAGATTGTCGTAGACCGACAGATGCGGATAGAGCGAATATTGCTGGAAGACGAAAGCGGTGTCGCGCTCGGCCGGCGACAGCGTCGTCGTGTCGTGCCCGGCAATATGGATCGAGCCCGCCTCCGGCCGCTCCAGCCCGGCGATCAGCCTGAGCGTTGTCGTCTTGCCGGCGCCGGTCGGCCCGAGCAGCACGACGAATTCCCCGTCGGCAATATGCAGGTCGAGATTGTCGACGGCGATATGCTCGCCAAAAGCCTTGGTCACGCCTTTGATGTGAACGTCAGCCATGATGCGCTCTTCCCTGAGAGGCCGCGTCATGGATTTCGGTGCGCACCGCACGGCCGGATCCTTGTTCGAACAGCGACAGCCGCGCGCTGCTCAGCGCCAAGCCGACATGATCGCCCGGATTGAGCCGGATTTCGGCTGGCACCCTGGCCTTGATGATGCCGTCCGCCGTCTCCACCGCCACGATCTGCGTGGTGCCGAGATATTCCGTGCCATAAATGGCGCCACGCAGCTTCGAAGTATCATCGAAGCGGATGTGCTCCGGCCGGATGCCAAGCGCCATCTCGGCCGGAGCGATATCCTCGCGGACCTCCGGCACAGCCACCTTGGCGCCCTGCACCACGATCTCCTTGGCGCCCTTTGAAAGCCCGCCGCCGAAGCCGAGGAAATTCATCGGCGGCGAGCCGATGAAGTCGGCGACGAACATCGTTGCCGGCCGGTCGTAGATCTCACGCGGCGTGCCGAACTGCTCGATGACGCCATGGTTCATCACCGCGATCTTGTCGGCCATCGACATCGCTTCCATCTGGTCATGCGTGACATAGACGGTGGTCGCGTGGATGCGGTTATGCAGCTCGCGCAGCTCATGGACCATCAGGTCGCGGAATTCTGTGTCGAGCGTGCCGAGCGGCTCGTCCATCAGGAAGCATTTTGGCCGCCGCACGATGGCGCGGCCGAGTGCCACGCGCTGGCGATCGCCGCCGGCAAGGCCGGAGACGGATTTGTTGAGCAGATGGTCAATCCGCAAAAGCTTCGCCGTCTCTCCCACCCGGGTCCGGATTTCGGCGCGCGGCATGCGTTGCGCCAGCAGCGGAAAACCGATGTTCTTCCTCACATTCATGTGCGGATAGAGCGCAAACAGCTGGAACACGAAGGCGATGTCGCGCTCGCGGGCGCGCCGCATAGTGACGTCTTCGCCGCCAAGCAGGATCTTGCCGCCGGTCGGCAGTTCGAGCCCGGCGATCATGCGCAACGTCGTCGTCTTGCCGCAGCCCGATGGGCCCAGCATTACGAAGAACTCGCCGTCCTCGACGACGAAGTTGGAATCCTGCACGGCGACGAAATCGCCGAATGCCTTCCTCAGATGTTCAACCCTGATCTCGGCCATCGTCTACTCCGGAAATTTCGAGACGATGATGAACATCGCCGTGCCGGCCAGCATGGTGATGAAGGAATAGGTGTAAAGCGCCAGCGCGAAGGGTTGGAACAGCATCAGGAAGCCGATGGCGATGATCGCCGTGGCGACGTTTTCCATCAGCCCGCGCCTCGCCCAGACAGGCCAGCGCGATTTGCGTTTTGCGGTCCGGCTCATTTGCGCACCGCGCCGAAGGTGATGCCGCGCAGCAATTGCTTGCGAAGCAGGATGGTGAAGACCAGGATCGGCACCAGGAAGATCGTCGTGCCGGCCGCGACCGCCGGCCAGTCCTGGCCGCCTTCGCCGATGATGGTCGGGATGAAGGGTGGCGCAGTCTGCGCCGTACCCGAGGTCAGCAGCGCGGCGAAGGCATATTCGTTCCAGGCAAAGATCAGGCAGAAGATGGCGGTCGCGGCAATGCCGGTGGTCGCCTGCGGCAGCACGGTGCGCCAGAACGCCTGCAGCCTGGTGTAGCCGTCGATCATCGCCGCCTCTTCATATTCGCGCGGGATCTCGTCGATAAAGCCTTTCAGCAGCCAGACTGCCAGCGACACGTTGACCGCCGTATAGAGCAGGATCATGCCGAGCGCCGTGTCCGACAGGCCAAGCTCTCGGTACATCAGGTAGATCGGAATGGCGACCGCGATCGGCGGCATCATGCGCGTCGACAGGATGAAGAACAAAAGATCGTCGGCAAGCGGCACCTTGAAGCGCGAAAAACCATAGGCCGACAGCGTGCCGAGGAACACCGCGCAGAAGGTTGAGCCGAAGGCGATGATCAGCGAATTGAGGAAGCGCGGCATGAAGTTCGACGGGCCGGCGATCACCATGTTGCGCTTGCGCACCGTCTCGTCGCACAGGCCCGTCGCCGGCCCCAGCGAGTTGATGTATTCCGGCGTTTGCCTGGTCCGCGTCGTGAACAGGTTGCAGTAGCCTTCGAGGCTAGGCTGGAACAGGATCTTTGGTGGATAGGCGATCGAATCCGGTGGCGTCTTGAAGCTGGTGGCGAAGATCCACAGCAGGGGCACGATCGAGATCAGCGCATAAAGCACGATGATCGTGCCGGCGACGCGCTTCGACGTGGCCGAGGGTGCTACGACAGAATGGGCTGACGTCAGGCTCATCTCTGCTTCACCTTGTTGAGCGCTTTGACGTAGATGTTGGCAAGGCCGAACACCGCGACGAACAGGATGATAGCGAAGGCCGAGGAATAGCCCGTCCGCCAGCTTTCGAAGGCCTGCCGCTTCAGCGTGATCGAGGCCACTTCGGTGGTCGATCCCGGCCCGCCGCCGGTGAGCAGATTGACCATGTCAAACATCTTGAAGTTCTCGATGCCGCGAAACAGCACCGCCAGCATGATGAAGGGCAGCGCCATCGGCAGCGTGATCGACCAGAACTGCCGCCAATTGGAGGCGCGGTCGACCTCGGCCGCCTCATAGATGTATTCGGGGATCGAGCGCAGGCCGGCGAGGCAGATCAGCATCACGTAAGGCGTCCACATCCAGGTATCGACGATGATGATCGACCATGGCGCGAGCGACACGTTGGAGAGCATGCTGATCTCGGTTGCCGGAATGCCGGTGACGAACGAGACGGCATAGGCGAACAGCCCGATCTGCGGCTCGTAGAGAAAGCGCCAGAAATTGCCGACCACCGCCGGCGATAGCATCATCGGCACCAGGATGAGGGTCGTCCAGAACGCGTGGCCGCGGAACTTGCGGTCGATCAGCCAGGCCAGCGTAAAGCCGATCAGCGTCTGCAGCAGGATGGTCCAGAACACGAAATGCGCCGTCGTCTGCATGGCGATCCAGATATCCTGGTCGGCGAGGATGCGCTTGTAGTTGGCCAGCCCGAGGTTCTTCACCACCTCATTGGGACGATTGGCGCGAAAATTGGTGAAGGACAGATAGATTGCCCAGAACAGCGGGAAGATGTTGATGGCTAAAAGCAACAGGATCGTCGGCGAGATGAACAGCCAGGCGAGGCCCTTGTCGCTGATGCCCCGGACCTTGCGGGCCAACGGCTCGGGCGTAGCCCGGGCAACGCTGTCCGCAGTCCGATTGAGCATGGTCAGTCCTGCTTCGGTCACTTCGATCGTCTCGACAATGGAATTTATCTGAACTGTGTCCCGTGCCAAGGGCGGCACGGGACGGTTCGGTCATGGGCTCGGGAGGAGCCGGTTACATTTTGCCGTCGTCCTGGAACACCTCGGTCCAGTCCTTGACCAGGCCGTCGAGCGCGTTCTTGGCCGAGCCCTGGCCGGCAACGACATAGTCGTGGAAGCGCTTCTGCGATGCCTGCAACAGCGGGGCATAGCTTGGCTCGGCCCAGAAGTCCTTCACGATGGCCATAGAGTCGAGGAAGGTCTGCGCGTAGGGCTGGCTGGCCGGGAAGCCCGGGTCCTTGACGACTGCATTCAGGCAGGAATAGCCGCCGAGCGACCACCATTTGGACTGCACGTCCTTGTTGGCGAACCATTTGATGTATTTGAGCGCGGCTTCCTGCTTGTCGGAATAGGAGACCACCGAGATGCCTTGGCCGCCGAGCTGGGCGAACTGGTCGCCGTCCGGACCCTTGGGATTGACGAAGTAGCCGATCTTCTCGCCGCCGACATTCTCGTCCTTCTGCAAGCCTGGCCAGGTGAAGGCGAAGTTCATATGCATCGCCACCTGGCCGGATTTGAAGGCATCGACGCCTTCACCCATGTAGCTGTTCGAAGCGCCCGGAGGGGTGCAGCAATCATAGAGCGCCTTGTAGAACTCCAGCCCCTTCACCGATTTCTCGGAGTTGACGAAGCCTTCCATCTCGTAGGGCTTTTTCGGGTTCTCGTACTGGAAGCCGAAGCTGTAGAGCACGTCCATGGCGCCCATGGTGATGCCTTCGGAGCCCCGCTCGGTATAGATCGAGGCGCCATAGACGGTCTTGCCGTCGATCTCGCGCTTCTGGAAGAATTCGGCAATCTGCTTCAGCTGGTCGAAGGTCGTCGGCGGGCCGAGATCCCAACCGTATTTCTCTTTGAATTCCTTCTGTAGCTCAGGCTTGGAGAACCAGTCCTTGCGATAGGTCCAGCCGACGACGTCGCCCATGGCCGGCAGCGCCCAGTAATTCGGCGAGTTCTTCGGCCATTCCGAATAGCCGACGACGGTCGCCGGCACGAAATCGTCCATGCTGATCTTCTCCTTGTCGAAGAAGTCGTTCAGCTTGACGTAATGGCCGTTCTCGGCGGCACCGCCGATCCACTGGCTGTCGCCGATGATGAGGTCGCACAGCTTGCCGTGCGAATTCAGCTCGTTGAGAAAGCGATCGGCATAGTTGGTCCACGGCACAAATTCGAATTTCATGCCGATGCCGGTTTCCTTGGTGAAGTCCTTGGACAATTCCACAAGCGCGTTGGCCGGGTCCCAGGCTGCCCAGCAAAGCGTCAGATCTTCTGCCTGCGCGACATTCGAAACGGCTGTCGACGCAAAGAGTGTCGATGCCAGTCCCAACGCCAATTTCAAGGTCGATTTCATGCCTTCCTCCCATTTGCGAAACGCGTCCGGATGACGGTTTCAAGAGCCCGCTAAACCCCTCCTCTGGGGCCCAAACACAACGACGCGGCGGCGCACCGGATGTTTAGTAATTTGTTTAGTGATGCAATTTTTACTAAACAAGGCAAGCGAATTCGTTGCTGCATCGCAGCATGCTGGATAGGAAAGCAACGTGAGAAGTTGCGGCGTCCTGGCTAGGTCACCGTCTTGTTGCTGATGGCCACCGGACGGATCACTGGGGCCGGCGGCAGCAGCGCGCGGATATCGGCGAAGGGGAAGACCGGCTCGAAGCGGAAGGCCTCGGCGAACGATCCGGCTGGGCCGTTGCACTGGCCGGCGCGAAAGGCGTTCTGCGTGCGCGCCGCGTCGACGAAACGCTCGGGATCCTGCGACTGGTGCGCCCGGATCGCCTCCGCCTTGAGATCGAAATGCCTGGAGGTATCGACGTAGTGCGTTGGCGAAAACCCGGTGCCGCCGAACGTGTCGGCATGTAGCACCGGCACCGAGAATGACGCTGCGATGCGCACGCCATCCGACAGCGCGCGGTGGTCGCCATGATAGTCGTTCGGCGCATGCGTTATCACCAGATCCGGCCCTATCTCGCCGATCAGTGCTTTGAGCGCCCCGATCAGCGCGGCATCCGCGACCAGCCCGCCATCGGGAAAGTCGAGGAAGCGCGGCGTCACGCCAAGCAGGCCGGCCGCCGCCGTCGCCTCCTTGCGGCGCGTGCGGGCCAGCGCTGACGGATCGCCGTAGCCGCCCCTGGTGCCATCCGTGGCTATGGCAAAAAAGAGTTCTGCGCCTTGCGCGGCATAGGCCGCCATCGTACCGAACATGAAGATCTCGATGTCGTCCGAATGCGCGCCAAGCGCCAATATCTTCACTCTCATCTCTCCCGGAAATGGAAAAACGTGCCCAACGGAATTCTGCTCGCGCTCATCGCCTATGCAAGCTATTCGTGCAGCGACGCGGTTGTCAAAAGCCTGGGCGGGCAGTTCAACGTCTTCGAGATCGGCTTCTTCTCGACATTGTTTGCCGGCTGCTTTCTGCTCTTTGCCAGGCCGGCAGGCGAGCGCTGGCTCGATTTCTGGCGCACCAACCGGCCCTGGGCGGTACAGGCCCGGGCCTGGGCCGGCATCGCCTCGGGCGTGCTGAGCGTCTATGCCTTCACCACCATCCCGCTGGCGGAAGTCTATGCGCTCATCTTTCTGGCGCCGCTGTTCGTCACTATCCTGGCCACGCTGGTCCTCAAGGAAAAGGTCGGCCCATGGCGATGGCTGGCGGTCGTCGCCGGCTTTGCCGGGGTCATGCTGGTCGTCAGGCCTGGTTTTCGCGAGTTGCAGCTTGGCCATCTGGCGGCGTTCATCATCGCCTTCCTGGCCGCCACCAATGTCATCCTGATGCGTTCGCTCGCCGCGCAGGAAAAGCGCACAACGATGCTCGGCGTGCTGATCGGCTACGGCCTGCTCTTCAACGGCGTCGGTGCGGCGGCTACCTCGTTCTCGCTGCCGGATGGCAGGCAATGGGCCTGGCTGGTGCTGGCCGGCGCCTTTACCGCCGGCGGCCAGCTGCTGCATCTGCTGGCGGTCAAATACGCGCCGGCCAACCGCATCGCGCCGACGCATTACTCGCAGATCGTCTGGGCGGTGGTTCTAGGTGCGCTGTTCTTCAGGGAATATCCGGATTTTCTGTCGCTGGTCGGCTTGGCCGTGGTCGGCGGTTCCGGCCTGCTGACGATGGTGCGCGAGGAGGTGCGGCTCGGCACGGTGCGCTGGAACCCGTTTTCGCGGACCAGGCTTTGAGTCGGCGCCGAGGTTGCGCCGCGACCGCCACCGCTGATATGCGGTCGTTGCCAACTGGCTGCACAGCATAGCACAATGACGACAAAACCCTTGCCGGACCTGCCGGTCTCCGTTGTCTTGCCGGCGCTCAATGAAACGCTGAGCCATGGTAACAGCGCCGTGCTGGTGGCGCCGCCCGGTGCCGGCAAGACGACGCTGGTTCCACTGGCGCTGCTCGACGCTGAATGGCTCGGCGCCGGAAAGATCATCCTGCTCGAGCCGCGCCGCCTCGCCGCCCGCGCTGCCGCCCGCCGCATGGCCGAATTGCTCGGCCAAGAGCCCGGCGAAACCGTCGGCTATGCCATGCGCATGGAAAACCGCAGTTCCGCAAAGACCAGGATTCTCGTCGTCACCGAAGGCGTGCTGTCCCGCATGATCCTCGACGACCCGGAACTGCCTGGTGTCGCGGCGGTGCTATTCGACGAGTTCCACGAACGCTCGCTCGACGGCGATTTCGGGTTGGCGCTGGCGCTCGACGTGCAGGGTGCGCTGAGGCCCGAACTCAGATTGCTGGTGATGTCGGCAACGCTCGACGGCGCGCGTGTCGCAAAATTGCTGTCCGGCGCGCCGGTGATCGAGAGCGCAGGCCGCGCCTTCCCGGTCGACATCCGCTATGACGAGCGGCCGGCCGGCGTCACCATCGAGGACGCCATGGCCAAGGCGATCCGCTCGGCGCTTGCCGGGGAGGAGGGCAGCGTGCTCGCTTTCCTGCCCGGCCAGCGCGAGATCGAGCGCACCGCCGAGCGGCTGGCGGGCAAGGTCGGCGCCGATACCGACATCGTGCCGCTCTATGGTATGCTCGACAACAAGGCGCAGGACGCGGCGATCAAGCCGGCGCCGTTCGGCCGCCGCAAGGTCGTGCTGGCGACGTCGATCGCCGAAACCTCCATCACCATCGACGGCGTGCGCGTCGTCATCGATTCCGGCCTGTCGCGGCTGCCGCGCTATGAGCCAGCGAGCGGCCTGACGCGGCTGGAGACGGTACGTGCTTCCCGCGCTTCCGCCGACCAGCGCGCCGGCCGTGCCGGGCGCACGCAGCCGGGCGTCGCCATCCGGTTGTGGCGGGCCGAGCAGACGGCGGCCCTGCCGGCCTTCACGCCGCCGGAAATCCTCGAGGCCGATCTTTCCGGCCTGTTGCTCGATAGCGCGGCGTTCGGCGTCGCCGATCCGACCAGCCTGTCCTTCCTCGACCCCCCGCCGGCTTCGGCGCTCACCGAGGCGAGGGTACTGCTACGTGCGCTCGATGCTGTCGATGCGGCAGGACGCCTGACGGATGCCGGTGCCGCGATGCGCAGGCTGGCGCTACCGGTGCGGCTCGCCCACATGGTCGCCGAGGCGGCAAGGACCGGAGAGGCGCTCGAGGCGGCGATGCTCGCCGTATTATTGACCGAGCGTGGCCTTGGCGGCGATGGTGCCGATCTCGAACGGCGGCTGCTGCGCTTTCGCGCCGAAAGATCGCCGCGCGCCACCGCCGCCCGGCAGCTGGCTGAGAGGCTGGCAAAGCAGGCTTCACCCTCCCCCTTGAGGGGAGGGTCGGCGAGCGAGCCGAGCGCAGCGAGACGAGGGAGACGGGGCGGGGTCGTCGATGGCGTGCCCGAACCGACCCCACCCCGATCCGCCACGCGGATCGACGCGCCGGAGCGAGCCACGGGTCTCGCCCGTCCTTCCGACCCCCTCAAGGGGGAGGGCAGCACAGCCGGCGCTCTCCTCATCCATGCCTGGCCGGATCGGGTCGCCAAAGCGCGCGGCGAGCGTGGCCGCTTCGTGCTTGCCAACGGCTCGGGCGCCATGCTCGACCCCTCCGATCCGCTGGCCGGCGAGACCTGGCTCGTCGTCGCCGATCTGCAGGGCAAGGCGCAGAACGCCCGCATCACCACAGCGGCAGCCATCGATGAGGCCGACATCCGCACTGCCCTGGCGGAAAAGATCGAGACCCGCCGCGAGGTGAGCTTCGACCGCGACAGGCGCGCGGTGCGGGTGCGCGAAACGGTTCGCCTCGGCGCCATCACGCTGTCCGAACGCATGCTGCCGGCGCCGACCGGTGCCGACGCGGATCGCGCCATCCTCGACGCCTTGCGCGAACACGGCCTGTCCCTGTTGCCGTGGAACAGGGAGGCGGAGACGTTGCGGCAGCGGCTCGGCTGGCTGCATCGCGGCCTCGGCGCGCCATGGCCCGATGTCTCCGATGCCGCGCTCGTCGAGCGCCTCGACGACTGGCTGCTGCCATTCCTTTCCGGCGCGGCATCCTTTGCGGCAATCCATCCCAGCGTGCTCTCGCAAGGCCTGATGACGCTGGTGCCGCACGAATTGCAGCGCAAGATCGACACATTGGCGCCGACCCATTTCGACGCGCCGTCGGGCAGCCGGCTGCCGATCCGCTATGACGGCGAATGGCCGGTGCTGGCGATCCGCGTGCAGGAACTGTTCGGCTTCGACCGGCATCCGGCGATCGCCAACGGCACTGTGCCGCTGACGCTCGAATTGCTGTCGCCGGCTCACCGGCCGATCCAGACGACGCGCGACCTGCCCGGCTTCTGGCGCGGCTCCTGGGCCGATGTGCGGGCAGAGATGCGCGGCCGCTATCCCAGGCATGTCTGGCCGGAGAACCCGCTTCTCGCCGCCGCCACCAGCCGCGCCAAGCCGCGCGGTACCTGATGCTTCCAGACTGTCATCCCGAACCGAGGGCCGGCTTCGGCGGTTTTCGGAAAAGACCTCCGGCTGTTTCCCCTCTATAATCACTGGCCATGATAAACATCCTGCACGCACCCGACTTCCAGCAAAGCCAGCGGCTGCGCCTCAACACGCTGATCAGGTTGCGCTGGCTTGCCATCGTCGGCCAGAGCCTGACCGTGCTTGTCGTCGCTTACGGGCTGAAATTTCCGCTGCCGGTCAGCATGTGTTTTGCGCTGATCGCCTGTTCGGCCTGGATGAACCTTTTGCTGACCTTCCGCTATCCGGCGGCGCATCGGCTTACCCCGTTCTCGGCCTTCGCCATCCTGACCTTCGACAGCCTGCAGCTTGCCGGCCTGCTCTACATGACCGGCGGACTCACCAATCCGTTTTCGCTGCTGATGACCGTGCCCGTCGTCGTCTCGGCGACGTCGCTGCCGCTGCGGCTGACCGCCATGCTCGGCGCGCTGGTGATCGTGGCGGCGACGCTGCTGGTCTTTTACCACCTGCCGCTGCCATGGCATGAGGGCGCGCCATTGGCGATGCCGTTCATCTATGTCGCAGGCATGTGGATGGCGGTGTTCTGCTCCATCGCCTTTACCGCGATCTATGCCTTCCGGGTGGCCGAGGAGGCGCGGCTGCTTGCCAACGCGCTTGCCGCCACGGAATTGGTGTTGCAGCGAGAGCAGCATCTCTCTGCCCTCGACGGCCTCGCCGCGGCCGCCGCGCACGAGCTCGGCACACCGCTCGCCACCATCACACTGGTCGCCAAGGAAATGGAGAAGGCGCTTGGCGAAGATCCGAAATACGGCGAGGACGTGAAGCTGCTGCGTTCGCAGAGCGAGCGCTGCCGCGAAATCCTGAAGCGCCTGACCAGCCTGTCCTCCGAGAGCGAGGTGCACCTCTCGCGCCTGCCGCTGACCTCGCTGGTCGAGGAGGTGACGGCGCCGCACCGCGATTTCGGCATTTCGATCAAGCTTCGGCCGGGCGAGCGCATCGGCCCGGAACCGGTGGGCCGGCGCAATCCCGGCGTCATTTACGGCCTCGGCAATCTGGTCGAGAACGCGGTCGACTTCGCCCGCAACAGCGTGACAGTGCGCTGGAACTGGAATGAAGCCGCCGTCAGCTTCTCGATCATCGACGACGGGCCGGGCTTTCCACCGGAGATCATCGACCGTATCGGCGAACCCTATATGTCGACACGACAAGGCACCGAAGCCGGCGGCGGCCTCGGCCTCGGCCTATTCATCGCCAAGACCTTGCTCGAACGCTCCGGCGCGACGCTCGATTTCCGCAATTCAAGCGAGCCCGGCGAGGGCGCTATCGTGCAGATATCGTGGCCGCGCAGCGTCTTCCTCAATCCCGAGCAGGCTTCGGCCACCATGTTCGACACGGCCTAAATTGGACAATAGCGTTGCGAAACTATATTTGCGTAAAAATCAGGCAGCAGGATTTTCAGCACGATGAGTACTGACGAAACGATTGGCGCAATGGTCGAAGGCGAGGATACCTCGCTGCTGATCGTAGACGACGACAAGCCGTTCCTGACGCGGCTTGCCCGCGCCATGGAAACCAGGGGTTTCGTGGTCGAGACGGCGGAGAGCGTCGAGGAGGCGGTTGCCAAAGCGCGCGCCAATCCGCCGGCCTATGCGGTGGTCGACATGCGGCTGGCCGACGGCAACGGCCTCGACGTCGTCGCCGCGATTCGCGAGAAGCGCGACGATGCCCGCGCCATCATCCTCACCGGCTACGGCAACATCGCCACTGCGGTGACGGCGGTAAAGCTCGGCGCCATCGACTATCTGTCGAAGCCGGCCGATGCCGACGATATTTTTGCCGCCCTGACCCGCACCGCGGGCGAACGCGCAGCGCCGCCAGAAAATCCGATGTCGGCCGATCGCGTGCGCTGGGAACACATCCAGCGCGTCTACGAAATGTGCGACCGCAACGTCTCGGAAACCGCACGCCGCCTGAACATGCATCGCCGCACGCTGCAACGCATCCTCGCCAAGCGCGCGCCGCGCTAAAGGGCTCTCATTACAGGCTTGCCCGGCCAGCGCTGTTTGCGCATCATCGCTTGGCGGTGTCGGACCTTGCTACTGATACGACGGAGGCGACATGCAGGACGAAAAGCGGCTGGTCTCCATGCTGCGCGAATTCCTCGACAGCGAGGCGGCCGGCGGCCTCGTCCTGATGGCTGCGGCGGCCTTGGCCCTGATCGTCGCCAATTCGCCGCTGGGCGAGGCTTATTTCTCCGCCCTCCATGCCTATCTCGGACCGCTCAGCGTCTCGCACTGGATCAATGACGGCCTGATGGCGGTGTTCTTCCTGCTGGTCGGCCTCGAGATCAAGCGCGAAATGCTTGACGGCCAGCTGTCGACCTGGCCGCGCCGCGTGCTGCCCGGCATCGCCGCCGCCGGCGGCATGGCAGCGCCGGCACTGGTCTACGTCGCCATCAACCACAACAATCCAGCCGCTCTGTCTGGCTGGGCGATCCCAACCGCCACCGATATCGCCTTTGCGCTCGGCGTGCTGTCGCTGCTCGGCAGGCGCGTCCCGGGCTCGCTGAAGATATTCCTCACCGCGCTCGCCATCATCGACGATCTCGGCGCGGTGCTCATCATCGCGGTGTTCTATACCAGCGGCCTCTCGCTCGCCTATCTCGGCGCCGCCTTCGCCGTGATCGCGCTGCTGGTGGTGCTCAACCGCATGCGGGTGCTGACGCTGCTGCCGTACATCTTGCTCGGCATCGTTCTGTGGGTTTTGGTGCTCAAATCGGGCGTCCATGCGACGCTCGCCGGCGTCGCGCTGGCCCTCACCATACCGCTGAAGATATCGCCGGGCAGCGGCCATGATCTCGACCATTCGCCGCTGCACCGGCTCGAACACGGCCTGCACAAAGTCGTCGCCTTTTTCGTCATCCCGATTTTCGGCTTTGCCAACGCCGGCGTCTCGCTCGCCGGTCTCAGCGCTGCCGCCCTGGCCGAGCCGCTGACGCTCGGCGTCGCCGCCGGCCTCGTCTTGGGCAAGCTGGTCGGCGTGTTCGGGTCTTCCGCGCTTGCCATCCGGCTTGGCTTCGCCGATCTGCCGGCCAATGCCGGCTGGCTGCACATGGTCGGCATTTCGCTGCTCTGTGGCATCGGTTTTACCATGAGCCTGTTCATCGGCCTGCTCGCCTTCGCCAGCGACGCCGCCCTGCAGGACGCGGTCAAGGTCGGCATCCTCGCTGGCTCCTTTATCGCCGCGCTCCTAGGCGCCGCTGTGCTGCTGGTGGCGCCGGCCGGAGGCGAGGCGGAGGAGGCGGAAGAATAGGCGTCTCCTCGCGGGCGCTACCCGTGAGCGACCATGACGTGGCGGACGGCCGTATAGTCCTCCAGCGCGTAGAGCGACATGTCCTTGCCGTAGCCGGATTGTTTCAACCCGCCATGCGGCATCTCGTTGGTCAGCATGAAATGGGTATTGATCCAGGTGCAGCCATATTGCAGCCGGGCCGCCGTCGCCATGGCGCGCGAAACATCCTTGGTCCACACCGACGACGCCAGGCCATAGTCAGAGTCATTGGCCCAGTCCACCGCTTCGTCGACTTCGGAAAAGCGGGTGACCGAGACCACCGGACCGAACACTTCGCGGCGCACGATCTCGTCCTCCTGCAGCGCGCCGGCGACGACGGTCGGCTGGTAGAAGAAGCCGGAGCCCTCGCCCGGCTTGCCGCCCGTGGTGATCTCGATGTGCTTGAGCTCAGAGGCGCGCTCGACGAAGCTCGAGACGCGGTCGCGCTGGCGACGCGAGATCAGCGGGCCGATCTCGTTTTCGGTATCGTCAGGACGATCATACTTGATGGTCGAGACGGCAGCGGAGAGGTCGGCGACGAGCTTGTCGTAGATCTTCTTGCCAGCGTAGATGCGGCAGGCGGCGGTGCAGTCCTGGCCGGCATTGTAATAGCCGAAGGCGCGCAGGCCGTTGACCACCGCGCCGAGATCGGCGTCGTCGAAGACGATGACCGGCGCCTTGCCGCCGAGCTCGAGATGCGTGCGCTTGACCGATTTGGCGGCAGCCTGCAGCACCTTCTTGCCGGTGGCGACGTCGCCGGTGATCGAGATCATGTTGACCTTCGGGTGGTTGATCAGCGTGTTGCCGACGCTGTCGCCGCGACCGAGCACGACGTTGACGACGCCTTCCGGCAGGATCTCGGCAAGGATTTTCGCCAGCTTCAGCGCGGTCAGCGGCGTCTGTTCCGACGGCTTGAAGACGACGGTGTTGCCGCCGGCAATCGCCGGCGCCAGCTTCCAGGCCATCATCATCAGCGGATAGTTCCACGGCGCGATCGACGCGACAACGCCGATGGCGTCGCGGCGGACCATCGAGGTGTGGCCGGGAATGTATTCGCCTGCGACCTGGCCGGGCATCGAGCGGACCGCGCCGGCAAAGAAGCGGTAGCAGTCGACGATCGCCGGGATCTCGTCATTGAGCACGGCATTGATCGGCTTGCCACAGTTCAGCGCCTCGAGCGCCGCGAAATCCTGTGCAGCAGCCTCGATGCGATCGGCGATCTTCAGGAGATAGCCGGCGCGCTGCGCCGGTGTTGTGCGGGACCAGGTGACGAAGGCTTTTTCGGCAGCAAGCACGGCCGCCTCGATCTGCGCTGGGCTGGCCTCAGGCAGATTGAGGATGGTCGCCCCGGTCTTCGGGTTGAGGATCGGCTCCTCGGTCTCGGTGCCTTTTTCGAATTTCGAGCCGATCAGCATCTGCGTGTCCATGGAAGTCTCTCCCTTATGAACGAGATCATTTGCCCGAACCGGCGATCTGGTCGCCGTCGCGGGTCAGGTAATAGGCAGCGAGGATGGGGAGCAGCGTCACCAGCACTACCACCATCGCCACGACATTGGTGACCGGACGCTGGCGCGGACGGATCAATTCTTCGAGCATCCAGATCGGCACCGTCTGCTGCTGGCCGGCGGTGAAGGTGGTGACGATGACCTCGTCGAATGACAGCGCAAAGGCAAGCATGCCGCCGGCCAGCAGCGCGGTTGCGATGTTGGGCAGCACGACATGCCGAAAGGTCTGGAAACCATCGGCGCCGAGATCCATCGACGCCTCGATCATCGAGCCGGACGTGCGGCGGAAACGGGCGACCGCATTGTTGTAGACGACGACCACGCAGAAAGTGGCGTGGCCGAGCACGATCGTCCAGAACGAGAACGGGATTTCGGCCAGCGCGAAGGCCGAGCGCAGCGCGATGCCGGTGATGATGCCGGGCAGCGCGATCGGCAGGATGACCAGCAGCGAGATGGTTTCGCGGCCGAAGAATTTTGTGCGGGACACGGCGGCTGCGCATAGCGTGCCGAGGATCAGAGCGATGGCAGTCGAGATCGCCGCGACCCGCACAGACAATGACAGCGCCTGCCAGACGTCGGGGCGGTTCCAGGTGACGGCGAACCATTGCGTGGTCAAGCCCGGCGGCGGCCAGACGAAGCTCTTCTCCTCGGTGGTGAAGGCATAGACGAAGATCAGCAGGATCGGCAGGTGCAGAAAGAGCAGGCCGCCGGTGGCAGCGAGCTTCAGGCCGATCGGCGCGGATGGGCCACGGTCAGAGCGCATCGAAAGCCCCCATGCGCTTGGCGCCCCAGAGATAGAAGCCCATGATAACGATGGGCACCACGGTAAAGGCGGCGGCGAGCGGGATGTTGCCGGCGGTGCCTTGCTGCGAATAGACGGCCTGGCCGATGAACAGCCGCGAGGTGCCGATGATCTGAGGAATGATGTAGTCGCCGAGCGTCAGCGAGAAGGTGAAGATCGAGCCGGCAACGATGCCGGGCAGCGCCAGTGGGAACAGCACGTTGCCGAAGGTCTGGCCGGGCGAGGCGCCGAGATCGGACGAAGCCTCGACCAAATTGCCCGGCACGCGCTCGAGTGCGGCCTGCACCGGCAGGATCATGAATGGCAGCCAGACATAGACGAAGACGATGAAGGTGCCGGTTGAGGAGACCGACAATGAGTTGCCGCCGACGATCGGCAGCGATAGCCAGGCATCAAGCAGCCAGAGAAGATGCAATTTGGCCAGCAGCCATGTCAGGATGCCTTCCTTGGCCAGGATCAGCTTCCAGGCATAGATCTTGACCAGGTAGCTCGACCACAGCGGCAGCATGACGCCGAGATAAAACAGCGCCTTCCAACGGCCGCGCGCATAGCGCGCCGCGTAATAGGCGATGGGAAAGGCGATGATCGCCGCAGCCAGCGTCACCAGCGCCGCCATCGTCACCGTGCGCAGGATGATGTCGAGATTGGCGGCCTGCAGCAGGTCGCCATAAGTCTTCAGCGTGAACTCGCGGTTAATGAGGCCGGAGAACTCATCGATCGAAAAGAAGCTCTGCAAAAGCAGCGCAAACAGCGAGCCGATATAGACGATGCCGAGCCAAAGAACCGGGGGTAGCAGCATCAGGAGCAGCAAGAATTGCGGCCGGCGCCAGAAGAGATCGGAGAGCCCGCCGCGTACGCCGCCACTACCCGGCAGGATGGCGGGGGCCGTGGCCCGCGGCATGGCAGCGTCCAGGCTCATCCTAGCTCGTCCATCAGATGCAAATGCTCGCGGTTGAAGGTGAGCACCACCGCCTCGCCTTCCCGGGGCAAGGCAGCACCCGCCGGCACGATGGCATGCAGCCGCAAGCCCTCTGCATCGAGCGCCAGTCTTGTCGTGGCGCCGAGATAGTTGGTCGAGACCAGGCGGGCGGCAACCCCTTCGCCGTTGGCCCGGCCAATACGGATGGATTCGGGCCGCAGGCTGCCCCAGCGATGCTGGCCGGCATAGCGCTGGACGAAATCCGGCGGCAGCACGTTGGACGAGCCGACGAAATCGGCGACGAAGCGGGTCTTGGGACGCTGGTAGATGTCTTCCGGCGTGCCGATCTGCATAATCTTGCCGTCATTGAAGACGGCGACGCGGTCGGCCATCGACAGCGCTTCGCCCTGGTCGTGGGTGACGAACACGAAGGTGATGCCGAGCGCCTTCTGCAGCGATTTCAACTCCTCCTGCATGTTTTCGCGAAGCTTGAGGTCGAGGGCGCCGAGCGGCTCGTCGAGCAACAGCACCTTGGGCTGGTTGACCAGCGCACGGGCGAGCGCGACGCGCTGGCGCTGGCCGCCGGAAAGCTGGCCAGGGCGACGGGCGCCGTAGCCGGGAAGCCGCACCAGCGCCAGCGCTTCTTCCGCCGCCTTTTGCCGCTCCGGTCTGCCGACGCCCTTGACCATCAGCCCATAGGCGACGTTGTCGAGCACGTTGAGATGCGGGAACAGCGCATAATCCTGGAACACGGTGTTGACGTTGCGGCGATAGGGCGGCACGCCCTCGGCGCGTTCGCCGAAGATCGCGATCGAGCCCGCCGTCGGCTGCTCGAAACCGGCGATGAGGCGCAGGCACGTCGTCTTGCCCGAGCCGGAAGGCCCGAGCATAGCGAAGAACTCGCCCGGCACGATGTCGAGATCGACCGCGTCGACGGCACGCACGCTGCCGAAATGGCGAGAGACGTTTTGGAAGGAAACGGCGGAGGTCATGGGGCTGTCCTGATCTGTCAGGCTCATCAAATTTCAGGCGGTAGCGCTGCCTCTCATCCGCCTGCCGGCACCTTCTCCTCGTATAGTGGACGGGGAGAAGGGAGGCGCTCCAACGCTGGCGACCCCCGTTCTTCACGGGGAGAGGGTAAGGGTGAGGGGCAGCGCCGAGCTTCGTAGGTGAGGCGAACTCACCGCCCGCCGATGACGCCGATATAGTCCGACACCCAGCGGTAATAGGGCACGCACTGGTCGTTCTGGGTGGCGCATTTCGAGACCGGCGTCTTCCAGAACTTGATCTTGTCGAAATTGTCGTACCCGTTGGTCTTGCAGCCTTCTTCGCCGAGCAGTTCGTTGCCCTTGCAGGCGGCGGGCACCACCGGCAGCGAGCCGAACCAGGCGGAGACGTCGCCCTGCACTTTTGGCGACAGCGAATGCTCCATCCACATGTAGGCGCAGTTCGGGTGGGCAGCATCGGCCTCCATCATCGTGGTATCGGCCCAGCCGGTGACGCCCTCCTCGGGGATAGTCGAGGCGACCGGCTTCTTGGCCGCGATCAGCGTGTTGACCTGGTAGGGCCAAGAACCGGAGGCGACGACGCCTTCGTTCTGGAAATCGTCGACCTGGATGGCGGCGTCGTGCCAATAGCGTCCGACCAGCGTACGCTGGACCCGCAACAGGTCGAGCGCCGCCTTGTACTGATCCTCGGTCAGTTCGTACGGATCCTTGATGCCGAGCTCCGGCTTGTGAGCCATCAGGTAATTGGCGGCGTCGGCGATGTGGATCGGCCCGTCATAGGCCTGGACGCGGCCCTTGTTCGACTTGCCGTCGGGAAGCTTCAATTCCTCGAAGACCACGTTCCAGCTCTTCGGCGCCTCCTTGAACACTTCGGTGTTGTACATCAGCACGTTCGGCCCCCACTGATAGGGGACGCCGTAATGGACTCCGCCGACGGTGAACCAGGGCGCATCCTTCAGCCGGTCGTCGACCGTCTTCCAGCTCGGGATGAGGTCGGTGTTGATCGGCTGGACGCGCTTGCCGGCGACCAGACGCAGCGAGGCATCGCCCGAGGCGGTGACCAGGTCGAAACCGCCCTCGTTCATCAGCGAGACCATCTCGTCGGAGGTGTTGGCGGTCTTGACGTTGACCTTGCAGCCGGTTTCCTTCTCGAAGGACGTGACCCAATCATAGCCCTTGTCGGTTTCGCCGCGCTCGATATAGCCCGGCCAGGCGACGATAGTGACCTCGCCTTCGCCTTTGCCGAGCTCCTTGACCTGGGCGATGGCCTGGCCGGAGAAGCTCAGCGCGACCGTCAAGGCAGTGCATGATTTCAGCAATGAATTCATCGTCGATCTCCCATTTTTGCATGACCTCGAAACCGGTTTCGGGTTTCGGAAGAAGATCATGCGCCCGTTCCAAAACGTTGGATGCGCGGCTCTGAAGGGCCGTGCTCCTCGCATCGGCCCGAAAATCGGAATCGATTTTCGGAAAGTCCGATGCGAAAACTAAAAGTCTTAGAGCGTACTATGTGCGTCCAATTGGACGCACGTCGCTCTAACGGCAGCTTTGTTCCCTGACCGAAAAGTGCTGCGAAATTTCCGGTTTCGCAAATTCATTTATCAGAAAGCCGATATCGGTTTTTCCGATATATCAGCGGCCGATCTTCTCAGGCCGTTGGCGCACCATGCGCTGCGACTGGGCAAGTCCGATGAAGTCACGAGCCGCCTGCGGCAGGCCGGAGCCGCGCCGCCAGACCATGCCGACCTGGACGACTGGTAACGACCCCGAAATATCGCGAGATTCGATGCGGTCGCCTTCCAGCGACCATGGCCGGTAGACGAGGTCGGGCAGCAGCGCCACGCCGGCGCCGGTAGCGACGAGGCTGCGCACCGCTTCGACCGAGCGGGTGCGGAAGGCGACATGCGGCTTGGCGCCGATTGCCGTCAGCAGCTTTCCGGTATTCTCCTCGATCTCGTCGACGGTCAGCATGATCAGCGGTTCCGAGGCGATGTCGCCGATGCCGATGATGTCGGCACCGGCCAAGGGATGGCCGAGCGGCAGCCATAGCCGGTAGGCCGAGACTTCGAGGATTTCGGACTGCAGTGCCGTGCGGTCGCGCAGGTTCGAGGTGACCATGACGGCAATGTCGAGCTTGCCGCCAATTAACAGGTGCTCGAGATAGTCGCCATTGTCCTCGATCGCCGAGACCTCGACACCCGGATAGGCGCGGCGGTAGCGGGCAAGAAGATCGGAAAGCACATAGCCGGCGACCAGCGAGGTGACGCCAAGTTGCAGCCGCCCGCTTGCCGCGGCCTGTTCGCCGAAGAAGGCGCGGCGCGCATCGGAAACGTCGGCCAGGATCTTTCTCGCATGGCGCAGGAACTGGTGGCCTTTGTGGGTGATGTTCAAGCCGCGCGGGTGGCGCTCGAACAGCTCGACGCCGAGATCGTGCTCCAGCTCCTTGATCGCCTCGGTGACCGAGGATTGCGAGATCGACAGGTTCTGGGCGGCGCCCGACACTGTGCCCTGCTCGGCGACGGCGATGAAGAACTGCAATTGGCGGATGGTGAAAGCCATGGCCGGACTAAACACGGCAGAGGCGGCGCTGGGAAGTGGGTGCTGGCGCAGATCTCCCGATAGAGCTCACGATAGAGCTCAGCCCTCGCTTCCGCCATCGGCAATGCTGAGCCGTGCGCCGGCCTGGGCAAGGGCGGCGGCGATGTCGTGCGGCGGCGGACGGTCGGTCGCGAGTTCGGAAAAGCCGCCGAAGCCGCAGACCTGAACAAGGCCCTGGCGGCCGAATTTGCTATGGTCGGTGACGACAAGCGAACGCTGGCCGCGCGACAGCACCATGCGGGCGAATTCGGCCTCTTCCAGATCATAGTCCATGACGCCGGTGACGGTATCGACCGCACCGGTCGATATCACTGCATGGCTGACGGAAAAGCGGCTGACGAATTCGATGGCAGAGACGCCAAAGGCAGCACCGGAATCGCTGCGCAGCTCGCCGCCGGCCATGTAGACCTTATTGCCGTTGACGGTGGCCAATGTGCGGGCGATGTCGGAGGAGTTGGTGACGACCGTCAGCCGCCGGTGGCCGAGCAGTTCCCGGGCCAGGAAAGACGTGGTGGTGCCGGTGTCGAGCATGATCGATTCGCCGTCGCGGATGGTGGCGGCGACCATGCGCGCTATTGCCCGCTTGGCATCGGCGTTCTCGCGCATGCGCCGCTCGAACGGCGCTTCGCCGGCAATCGACGGCAGGCCGACGGCGCCGTGCATCTTGAGGATGGAACCGTCGCTGGTCAGTGGCTTGACGTCGCGGCGTACTGTCTCCAGCGAGACGCCCAGCCGGTCGGCCAGGCTCGCAATGGTCACGGTGCCTTCCTCCCTGAGGAGGCGCAGGATTTCGCCATGCCGCTTCGAGTGGACCATCGGTTCCATCCGGTCGGATTGTTGCACCGCTGACCGCTTCTACGGCATAAATGCCACTAACTCCAAGGAATTTAGCAAAATTCGGGCAAAAAACCAGAAAATACCACAATTTCGCGTTGACAACGCCTCCAGCGTGGCGCGACATTATCGCTGTGACAGGCTCGGAACGGAGGACGACGGCTGAGCCGCACGAAAAATCGCTTGCCCGAACGCCCGGGAGATCGTCGGGTGCAAGGGTACCGAAATTCAGGATCCGCGGGGGCGGATGCCGGCGTCGAAGAACCCGGCACAAAGGGGCTCGTCGGTGCGGTGCGGGATACCGATCCCGAGATCTGCACCGACGAGATCTTCGCGTTGCCTCCATTCCTCCGTCCGATTGTCATCGCTGGCCAGCCGTGACATGCGTGGAAGATTGACCCAATGTTGGACGAGATCGTGACTGTCGAAGACCGCATCCGTGCGCTGCCTTGCTGGACGGGCAGCATCGACATCGCGCCGCTGCCGGGCGGGCTGAGCAATGCCAATTATCTGGTCAAGGACGCGGCCGGGCGGCACGTCGTGCGGCTCGGCCAGGACTATCCGTTCCACCATGTCTTTCGCGAGCGCGAGATGATGACGGCGCGGGCAGCGCACGCGGCAGGCTTCGCTCCGGCCGTCCACTACACTGGACCCGGCGTCATGGTGACGGAGTATCTCGGCGCCAAGGCCTATGTCGCGCAGGACGTGCGCGCCGATCTCGGCCGCGTTGCCGCGTTGCTGCGCGGTTTCCACCGGGAGATGCCCGGTCATGTCTCCGGCGCCGGCTTCATGTTCTGGGTATTCCATGTCATTCGCGACTATGCGCGCACGCTGGAGGAAGGCCGCAGCCGCAAGCTGGGCGAACTGCCGCGCCTGCTGACGCTGGCGGACGAGCTCGAGCGCGCGCAAAAGCTGCTGCCGATCGTCTTCGGCCATAATGACCTCTTGCCGGCTAACATAATCGACGACGGTCACAGGCTGTGGCTCATCGATTTCGAATATGCAGGCTTCAACACCGCGATGTTCGACCTTGCCGGCGCGGCGTCGAATGCAGGCATGAGCGACGAGGAGTCCTTCGCCTTCCTCACCGCCTATTTCATGAAGGAGCCGGACCCGGCGATACGGCGCTCGCACGCCGCCATGCAATGCGCGTCGCTGCTGCGTGAGGCGATGTGGGGCATGGTTTCCGAGCTTTACCTCGACGCGCCCGGTGTCGACTACGCCGCCTACGCCGACGAAAACCTGGCGCGGCTCGAAGCCGCCCTGGAAAACTACAGGACAAAATACGGGACGCGGACATGACCTTGCCCGCCCAGGCCGGGATCGTCGTCATCGGCGGTGGCATCATCGGCTGTTCGACGGCCTATCATCTGGCGCGCGACCACAAGGCCGAAATCGTGCTGCTCGAACAGGGCAAACTGACCTCGGGTTCGACCTGGCATGCTGCCGGGCTGGTCGGCCAGCTACGCTCGTCGGCGTCGATCACGCGCGTGCTCAAATATTCGGTCGATCTCTACAAGGGGCTGGAAGCCGAAACCGGCCTCGCCACCGGCTGGAAGATGACTGGCTGCCTGCGCCTCGCCACCAATGCCGACCGCTGGACCGAGTATAAGCGGCTGGCAACGACGGCTAAGAGCTTCGGCATGGACATGCATCTGCTGTCGCCGGCCGAGGTCAAGGAAATGTGGCCGCTGCTGGAAGCCGGCGACCTCGTCGGCGCGTCCTGGCTGCCGACCGACGGTCAGGCAAGCCCTTCCGACATCACCCAGTCGCTGGCCAAGGGTGCGCGCATGCATGGCGCAAAATTGTTCGAGGAGGTGCGGGTCACCGGCTTTGAAATGACCAACGGCCGGATCGTCAAGGTTAGGACGAACAGGGGCGATATCGCCTGCGACAAGGTGGTGAACTGCGCCGGGCAATGGGCGCGGCAGGTGGGTGCGCTCGCCGGCATAAACGTGCCGCTGCAGCCGGTGAAGCACCAGTACATCATCACCGAGAGGATCGTCGGCTTGGCGACCGACGCGCCGACAATTCGCGACCCCGATCGCCGCACCTATTTCAAGGAGGAGGTCGGCGGGTTGGTGATGGGCGGCTACGAGCCGAACCCGCAGGCGTGGACGACCGGTCTGCCGGGCGGCGATGTGCCGGACGATTGGGAGTTTCGGCTGTTCGACGATGATTACGGTCATTTCGAGCAGCATATGAGCCAGGCGATCGAGCGTGTCCCGGCGCTCGCCAATGCCGGCGTCAAGCAGATGATCAACGGGCCGGAGAGCTTTACGCCGGATGGCAATTTCATCCTCGGTGTGGCGCCGGAATGCGCCAATATGTTCGTCGGCGCCGGCTTCAATGCCTTCGGCATCGCGTCCGGCGGCGGCGCCGGCTGGGTGCTGGCGCAATGGGTCGTCGACGGCGAGGCGCCGCTCGATCTGTGGGTGGTCGACATCCGCCGCTTCTCCGATCTCCACCGCGACCGGCAATGGGTCCGCGACCGCACGCTGGAAGCCTATGGCAAGCACTACACGATCGGCTTCCCGCATGAGGAATATGTCAGCGGCCGGCCGCGCATCGTCTCGCCTTTGTACGAGCGGCTGCAAAAACATCGCGCCGTGTTCGGCTCGAAACTTGGCTGGGAGCGGCCGAACTGGTTCGCGCCGGAAGGCATCGAGCCGAAGGACGTCTATTCGATGGGCCGGCAGAACTGGTTCCCGGCGGTTGGCGACGAGCACCGCCACGTGCGCGAAAAGATCGGTATTTTCGACCAGTCGTCTTTCGCCAAATACGAAATGACCGGAGCCGACGCGCTGAAGGCGCTGGACTGGATCTGCGCCAATGACGTCGCCAAACCGGTCGGCCGGCTGACCTACACGCAGCTCCTCAACACGCGCGGCGGCATCGCGGCCGATTTGACCGTGGCGCGGCTCGGTGAGGAGAAATTCTACATCGTCACCGGCACCGGGTTCCGCACGCATGATTTCTCCTGGATTGCCGATCATATCGGCAGGGAGTTCGACGTGACGCTGACCGACGTCACGGAGGATTTTGGCACGCTGTCGCTGATGGGGCCGCGCGCCCGCGACGTGCTGTCCGATGTGACCGACGCGGATGTGTCGAATACAGCTTTCCCGTTCGGCCATGTTCGCGAGATCGCCATTGCCGGCCACATCGTGCGGGCACTGCGCGTCACCTATGTCGGTGAGCTCGGCTGGGAATTGCATGCGCCGATCGCGGCGACGGGCGAGGTTTTCGATGCGCTGATGGCGGCGGGCGAGACCTACGACATCCGCCCGGTCGGCTACCGGGCGCTGGAATCACTGCGGCTGGAAAAAGGCTACCGCGCCTGGGGCTCCGACATCACGCCCAACGACACGCCGCAGGAGGCCGGCCTCGGCTGGGCGGTGAAGCTCAGAAAAAACACCGATTTCCTCGGCCGGCGGGCCTTGGAGAAGGTCGACGGTTCGCCGCCCAGGAAACGTTTTGCCGGCTTCACGGTCGACGATCCGGACATCGTCCTGCTCGGGCGCGAGACCATCCTGCGCAACGGCGAGGCGGTCGGTTATCTCACCAGCGGCGGCTATGGCTACACCATCGGCAAGAACATCGGCTACGGCTATGTGCGCAATGCCGATGGCGTCAACGATGATTTCCTCACTTCCGGCAACTACGAGCTGGTGGTGGCAATGGAACGGACGCCGGCTAAGATACACCTCGAGCCGCTTTACGATCCGGCAGGAGCAAAGGTGAAGGCGTAGAGCCTTCCGGTTTCAGCCTCAGTTCACGATGAGCACCAGCCCCCGGCTCGGCACGGTATCGGCCTCGCCTGGCATCGAAACATAGGGCAGCGTCTCTTCGGCGCGCGTGACGGTGGCTTGCGCCTCGAGCTCGGCGATCCGCGCGGCAAACCCGGCATCCCACAGCGTGTTCTTCACTGTCAGCACGATCACCCCGCCCGGCCGGCAGATGCGGATCAGCTCGTCCAGACCCTCGGCCCCGACATGGCCGGACGTGAAGACGCCGGCTGAGATGATCCCGGCATAGGCGTCGTCCACGAAGGGCAGCGGTCCGCCAAGCGCCAGGCAGTGCAGCGCTGAATAGACGCCCTTGCGCGCGGCTTGCGCCAGCATGCCTTCCGAGATGTCGAGCGCCTCGACCTGCGGATAACCGGTAATGGCAAGCCATTCGCCGATGAGCCCGGTGCCGGCGCCGGCATCGAGCAGAGGAGCGGCGCCGCGCGCCAGATGGCGGGCCAGTAAGGCAAGGCAGATGGTGGGATGGCGATAGCCAGCCGCCGACATGTCGGCGTCATAGGTGCCTGCCCAACTGTCGTAGAGCGCCGCGACGTCTTCCGGCCGCTTCGCCGCATAGGCTGCGGCGAGTGCGCTCTGCTGATTGCTGTCCGTCATCGCTTTCCGTCGCCTGGTATCGATCCGCAACGCGATCATAGCCAAACGGCGAAAACTGTGGAACCGTCGTCGTCCCAATAACACGGGGAAAGGAGCGAAATCCATGGCGGACGACCGGGCGCGCGCCGCACTTGCGGCCATTCCGATGCTGGCCGGCTATGACGGCCCTCTGGAACGGCTCGGCGGTCTCACCAACCTCGTCTTTAGGGGTAAGGATTTCTGCCTGCGTATCCCCGGCAAGGGCACCGAGGAATACATCAACCGCGCCAACGAGGCAGTGGCGGCGCGGGAAGCGGCGAAGGCCGGCGTCAGTCCCGAAGTGCTGCATGTCGATGCCGAGACCGGCGTGTTGGTGACCCGCTTCGTTGCCGGTGCCGAGACGATGTCACCGGAAAAGTTCAAGACTCGGCCGGGCAGCCCGGCACGCGCCGGCAAGGCCTTTCGCAAACTGCACACATCCGGCGCGGTGTTCCCCTTCCGCTTCGAGCTGTTTGCGATGATCGACGATTATCTGAAAGTGCTGTCAACCAAGGACGTCGCCCTGCCTGCCGGCTACCACGATGTGGTCCGCGAGGCGGAGGCAGTGCGCTCAGCACTTGCGGCTCAACCTCTGCCGATCGTCGCCTGCCACTGCGACCCGCTCTGCGAAAACTTTCTCGATACGGGCGACAGGATGTGGATCGTCGACTGGGAATATTCCGGCATGAACGATCCGCTCTGGGATCTCGGCGACCTCAGCGTCGAAGGGCAATTCGACGCCGCGCAGGACGAGGAGATGACGCTGGCCTATTTCGGCGGCGAGCCGAGACCGGCGGAGCGCGCCCGCGTCGTCATCTACAAGGCGATGTGCGACCTGCTGTGGACGCTGTGGGGACTGATCCAGCTTGCCAACAAAAATCCGGCCGACGACTTTCGCGCCTATGCCGACGGCCGGTTTGCGCGCTGCAAGGCACTGATGGAGATGCCGGAATTTTCGCGGCATCTCGCAGCGGTGCGCCGGGGTTAATTCACACCCTTCGGCACGTTTTCCGGCGGCACGGTGTCGACCACCTTCTGGCGGTGGAAGATGAACAGGCCGGCCAGCACGACGATGGCCGAGCCGACCAGGATGCGCGGCCCAGGCACATCGCCGAAGAAGGCCAGGCCGAAGACCACTGCCCACAACAGCAGGCTGTAATGCAGCGGCGCCAAGGTCGAGGCAGGGGCAAGCTTCAACGCCCGGGTGATCATCAGGTGCGCGCCGCAGGAGACGACGCCGAGAAGCAGCATGGCGCCGAAATCGAGCGATGACGGCGTCTTCCAACTGCCTATGGTCAACGCAGCGCCGACCAGCAGCGTGCCGATGGTTTGCCAGGTAACCAGCGAGGTGTCGCTGGTGCCGCGCAGCCGCCGATTGAGGATGATGGCGAAGGCAAATGAAATGCTGCCGGCGAGCGCGAACATCGACGACAGCGAGAACGCGGCCGACGACGGCTTCAGCATGATCAGCACGCCGCAGAAACCGACCAGGATAGCCGCCCAGCGGCGCCAGCCGACCCTTTCGCCGAGCAGGAAGTGCGACAGCGCCGCGACATAGATCGGCCCGGCCATGTAAAAACTCATCACATCGGCGAGCGGCAGATAGACGACCGCCGCGTAGAACAGCGCCGTGTCGAGCGTCGTCATCACCACGCGCAGCAGCTGCAGCTCCGGCCGCTCCATGCGAAACAGCTTGGCCGCACCCTGATGTGCAATCATCGGCCCGAGTATGAAAAACGCGCCGATCGAGCGGATCAGCACGACCTGGCCGACGGAAAAACTGGCGACCAGCCACTTGCCCATCGCGTCGTTCAGCGCAAACAGGAAGTCGCCGGCGAGCATCAGCAGGATGCCGGCCAGCAGCACGTTCATGATCGTTGAGTACTGGGCTGCGGGCCGCGCCATTCCGTTACCGGTTCCTCGCCGTGGGGTACGGTGACCCGCGTCGTAGTCGCAAGCTGCGGCCATGACGAGGCGAAAATCGAGAATTCGGTAAGACCAGCGCCGGAAATCGGCTGGACTAATGCATGTCGCGCAAAAGTGTGCAGCGGTTTTGCGATAACGACACGCTTAAAAACAAGACCTTAAAGCGCGTCGCGTGGGTCCGTTCAAACGCGACGCGCTTTAAGCGTGGCGCCGGTTCACCGTGCCCGGCCTTCCGGCGATCGAAAGCCGCGTGTCCTGCCGGCTGCGCTCGGCCACCACCTTGCCCCTGGCGATGACGCAGAGACGCTCTGGGCGCAGGCGCAGCGCCTCGACTGGGTTGCCGGCATCGAGAACGACCAGGCTGGCGCGCTTGCCGACCGCCAGGCCAAGGTGGTCGAGGCCCATGATGGCGGCATTGACGTTGGTGACCATGTCGAAGCAGCGCGCCATCTCGGCCGGGCTCGACATCTGCGCGACATGCAGGCCCATGAAGGCGACGTCGAGCATGTCTGCGGTGCCCAGCGAATACCAGGGGTCGAGCACGCAATCCTGGCCCCAGCCGACGCGGATGCCTTGCGCCAGCATCTCCTTGACCCGCGTCAGTCCGCGGCGCTTGGGAAAGGTGTCGTGGCGGCCCTGCAGCATGATGTTGATCAGCGGATTGGGGATCGCCGAAACGCCGGCCTCGGCAATCAGCGGCAATAGCTTCGAAACGTAGTAATTATCCATCGAATGCATCGATGTCAGGTGCGAGCCGGCCACTCTGCCCTGCAACCCGAGCCGCTGCGTCTCATAGGCAAGCTGCTCGATGTGGCGCGACAGCGGATCGTCGGTCTCGTCGCAATGCAAGTCGACCATCAGGCCGCGCTTCGCCGCGATTTCGCAGAGCTCGGTGACGGAGCGCGTGCCGTCGGCCATTGTGCGCTCGAAATGCGGAATGCCGCCGACGACATCGACGCCTATGTCGAGCGCCCGGATGGTGTTGTCGCGCGCCGTCGGCGAGCGGTAAAACCCGTCTTGCGGGAAGGCGACCAGCTGCAGGTCGATATAGGGGCCAACCGTCTTCTTCACGTCGAGCAGCGCCTCGACCGCCAGCAGGCGGTCGTCGCAAACATCGACATGGGTGCGGATGGCGAGCAGGCCCATCGACACCGCCCAGTCGCAATAGGCGAGCGCACGGTCGCGCACCGCTTCGTGGGTCAGAAGCGGCTTCAACTCGCCCCAAAGCGAGATGCCTTCGAGCAGCGTGCCCGAGACATTGATGCGCGGAATGCCGAGCGAAAGCGTGGCGTCCATATGGAAATGCGGATCGACGAAGGGCGGCGAGACCAGATTGCCATGGGCATCGATCGCCGTGCCGGCGCTGACGTTCAGCTCGGGCTCTATCGCTGCGATCGTTTCGCCGACGATGCCGATATCCGCGATCCTGCCGTCGGGCAGCGTCCCGCCGCGCACCACAAGGTCAAAATCCATCTAGCGCCACCTCGTTCAAAAAAGCCGTTTCTTTCCATGCAGCGTGCTGCCGCAAGGCGGAACCTTCAGGCGCGGCCCTTCCCTTCTCCCCTTTGTTTGGACTGGGGACATCGCGAACAGATGTGCGAGGACATCGCGAACAGTTTTGCATGCTATCGCGCCAGGACATTGAGGTCGA